>CAMCCR010000016.1 GCA_945873085.1 Candidatus Kuenenia stuttgartensis
TCGTGGCCGGCCGGCACTGGCGTGTGGGTGGTGAACACCGTCTGCCGGGCAACCTCGCGGACGGCGTCGTCGAAGGAGAATCCGTCGCGATCCATCCGCCCCCGCACCGCCTCGAGCGTGGCGAAGACGGAGTGGCCTTCGTTGAGGTGATAGACGCCGGGAACGATCCCCAGGGCCCGGATCGCGCGCACGCCGCCGATCCCGAGGACGAGCTCCTGACGGATCCGAACGCGGGTGTCGCCGCCGTACAGGCGGCTGGTCAACTCGCGATCCTCCGGCGTGTTGCCGTCGACGTCGGAGTCGAGGAGATAGAGGCTCACCCGCCCCACTGCCATCTTCCACACCTTCGCCCGGATCTGCCCGGAGCGGGTGTCGACCGCCACCTGCACCTGCTGGCCGTCGGTGCCGATCGCCGGCTCGAGCGGCAAGGCCTCGACGCGCGACTGGAGGTATTCCTCGTGCTGGTAGCCGTCGATGTCGAGCTGCTGCTTGAAGTAGCCCTGCTTGTAAAAAAGCCCCACCGCCACCAGCGGGATGCCGAGACCGCTGGCACTCTTGATGTGATCGCCGGAGAGGACGCCGAGGCCACCGGAATAGATCGGCACCGACTCATGGATCCCGAACTCGGCCGAGAAGTAGACCACCGGCTTCGAGCCGAGGACGCCGGCATGGACGTCGCTCCAGGTGTTCTCGGCGGCGAGGTATTCCTTCAGGCGCCGGTAGGCCTGGTTGATCCGGCTATAGAGGACGAGCTCCGCCGCCCGGGCCTCGAGCCGCTCCGGCGTGAACTCGGCCAGCAGCGCGATCGGGTTGTGATCGAGCTGGCGAAACCGGACCGGGTCGAGCTCCCGGAAGAGGTTCGTCACCTCCGGATGCCAGCTCCACCACAGGTTGCGGGCCAGCGCCTGGCACTTGTCGTAGAGGTTTTGCGGAGACAGTTCGATCAGCCGCAGGGGGCCGGGAGGAGGCCCGGAGGCGTCCTGCTTGCCGGCCGCAAGGCGGCCCGACTGGGAGGGAGTGGGCGCGCGGGAATCCTCGAGCTGGCTCATGATCGGCTCCGGGGCGGAGGGGACGTTCGCGGGTGGAACGAATGGGGCGGGAAGAACGAGGTGGGCACCAGCCAGAAGGACCCGGAGTATAGCTCCGCGACCGGGCTGGTGAAGCACTCCCCTCGGAGAAGGCATACTCTTGTTCCATGTTCACCCACGATCCAACGCGCCCCGATGATGCCAGCCTTGCGGCCCTCCGTGCCGACCTCGCCGGCCTCGCCATCGCCACCGACCGAGAGGGCCCGTGGCGCAGCGGCGCTTTCAACCGGCTCGCCGAGCATGGCCTGCTCGCCGGATTCATCGCCCCTGAAGATGGTGGCACCGGGGCGACGGAGCCTGCGCTCCTCGAGGCGCTCACGGCCGTGGCGTCAGCCTGTCTGACGACGGCGCTTGTGCTCACGCAGTGGGCCAGCGCCTGCAGGCTGCTCGCCACCGGCCCTGCCGATCTCCGCGACGGCCTCCTCCCCCGTCTGGCCCGCGGCGAGGAGACGGCGACTGTCGGGATCGCCCAGCTGACGACGAGCCGTCGCCACATCGGCTCCCCCGCCCTGCGGGCGGTCGGCCGGGGCACCTCGTGGTGGCTCGAAGGAACCTGCCCATGGGTGACTGGCGCTGACTCGAGCGACAGCATCGTGACAGGCGCCGTCGCCGCCGACGGCACGCCGAGATTCTTCATCATCCCGACCTCGGCAGCCGGGCTCACGATCAGCGCGCCGATGCCGATGCTCGCCCTCTCCGGCAGTCGCACCTCGAGCGTGGCCTTCGACGGCGTCGAGCCGCGCGCCGAAATCGTCTCCTCGTCTGCCGCGCCGGCCCGTGCCGGTGGCCTGGCAACGAGCGCCCTGGCGATCGGCTCCACCCGGGCCTCGATCGCGCTGATCGCCCACGAGGCGGCCGCCCGCCCGGCGCTCGAGCCGGTGGCCACCAGCTTCCGCCACGAGGCCGACGCACTTGCCGCCCGACTCGGCTGGCTCGCGGGGGAGGAAATCCCCGATCCGGCAGCCCGCGATGCCCTCCGCACGGCCGCCAACAGCCTCGTCGTCCGCGCGGCCCAGGCGGCGCTGACAGCCACGAAGGGGGCGGGGTTCATCGCCGGCCATCCGGCCGAACGGGGCATCCGCGAGTCGATGCTGTTCCTCGTCTGGAGTTGCCCGCAGCAAGTTGCCTCGGCGGTGATCTGCGAGTTGGCCCACCTCGACGCCACGGCGTGAGGCGGGGAGGCGGGGCGAAAACGGCCTTGCCCCGGCCCCCTGATTCCTGTGGAATCCGACCCCTTCCCCGGGGAGATTTCCGGTCATGAACGCGCCGCGCACGATCCTGCTTGTGAAGCTCTCTGCCATCGGCGACGTCCTCCACGGAGTGCCGGCGGCGGTGGCGATCAAGGATGCGTTTCCGGCAGCCACGGTCGGGTGGGTTGTGGAGGGCCGCTCCGCCGATGTCCTCGAAGGGCATCGGGGCATCGACCAGATCTTCCGCCTGCCGCGGGGCTGGGCCAAGCGACCGGCCGAGATCGTCCGTCTCCGCCGCGACCTCCGCGCCTTCGCCCCCGACGTCACGATCGACATGCAGGGGCTCTTCAAGAGCGCCCTGGTCACGCTGCTCGCCAGCAGTCCGATCCGCATCGGCCACGCCCGCCCCGAGGCCCGCGAGGGCTCTTGGCTCGTCACAAACCATCCGGTCACGCCGGCGGCCGCGCATGTCGTCGCGCGGAATTGCGGCCTCCTCGCCCCGCTCGGCATCGGCGTCGGGTTTCCCCGCTTTGACATGCCGCGCTGGCCGCTGGCCCGGGCCCGGATGGAGGCATGGATCGAGTCGCTCGGCCCGGGATCCCCACCCGTGATCCTCAATCCCGGCGCGGGATGGCCCTCGAAGCTCTGGCCTGAGGATCGCTTCGCCGCCGTCGCCGCACGGCTGGCCGACGAGCATCGGCAACGTGTCGTCGTCGTCTGGGGAGGGGAACGGGAACGCTCGATGGCCGAACGAATCGTCGCTGCCGGCCGGGCGATCCTCGCCCCTCAAACCTCGCTTCAGGAGCTCGGCGAGCTCTGCCGGCTCGCGGCACTTGTGATCTCCTCCGACACCGGCCCCCTCCACCTCGCGGCTGCAGTCGGCACCCCCTGCGTCGGCCTGTTCGGCCCTGTGCCGGCGACGCGGAACGGCCCTTGGGGCGCGGGCCACATCACCGTCGAGCCCCCTGCCGGGGCACGCCCGCCGTGGCACGAGCGGAAGACCGACACCCGCTCGATGGCCGCAATCGACATCGCTGCCGTCGTCGACGCGGCGGCGACCCTCCTCTCCGCCGGGCTCTGCCGGGTTGCCTGACAGAGCGGGTATACTCCCGCCCATGCAGCGTAAAACAGTGAACCCGTTCAGCATCCTCCTCGGCATCGTGGGGATCGCCTTCACGCTCACGGCGGCCTGCTACTGCCTGTTCGTCCTCCGGGGGATTCGGCCGGAGACGGCCCGAGCCGCGCCGCACCTCCTCGAACGGCTCATCGACCGTTGGGGGACAACGGCGCTGATCGTCGAGCTCGCCGCGCTCGCCGTGGCCACGTTCGGGTCGATCGCCTACGACGAGATCGGGCACGACGCCATCCGCCGTCGGCTCCGCGACGAACAGCAACGACTCCCGCCCCCGCCGACGAGCGACCTGGCAGCCGGAGAGGACAGCGACGACGCCCACGAGGCGGCCCCGTGAGCGCCGCCGCCGCGAAGCGCGTCGCGGCTCTCCGCATTTCTATCCGCCACCACGACCGGCGCTACCACGTCGAGGCGGCACCGGAGATCACCGATCTCGAGTACGACCGGCTCGTTGACGAGCTCCGCGATCTCGAGAGGCTCCATCCCGATCTCGTCACCCCTGACAGCCCGACCCAGCGGGTCGGAGGGGAGGCCCTCGATGGCCTTGCCCCGGTGCGGCATCCGATCCCGATGCTGTCGATCGACAACACCTACTCCGCCGACGACCTCGTCGCCTGGGCGGGAAAGGTCGAGGCCCTCCTCGCTGCAGCCGGTGATCCGCGGCCGGTCGCCTGGGTCCTCGAGCTGAAGATCGACGGCGTCGCCTTGGCACTGACCTACGACGACGGGGGCTTGGCGCTGGCAGCAACGCGTGGCAACGGCAGCGTCGGCGACGACATCACTCACAACGCACGAACGATCCGCGATCTCCCCCTGCGCCTCGACCTCGCCTCCCCGCCACCGCGGATCGAGATTCGCGGCGAGGTCTACATGGCCAACTCCGACCTCGTCCGTCTCAACGAGACGCAGACGCGGGATGGCAAGCCGCCCTACGCCAACACGCGCAACGTCACCGCCGGCAGCATCCGCCTCCTCGACCCGCGCGAGTGTGCCGCCCGCCCCCTCCGCTTCTTCTGCCACGGGATCGGCGATTCCACCGGCCTGGGAATCGCCTCGCAGTCGGAGCTCCAGGCCTGGGCGAGCGCCGCGGGGCTCGCCGTCGCGCCGGGGGGCGGGAGGTTCACGTCGATCGGCGCCCTCGTCGACCATGGCAACACGCTCATCGAAGAGCTCCACGCCCTCGACTTCGAGGTCGACGGCTTCGTGGTCAAAGTCGATGACTTCTCGCAGCAGCGTGAGGCGGGCACGACCTCCAAGACCCCGCGCTGGGCGATCGCTTGGAAGTTTGAAAAGTTCGAGGCGACGACGACGCTCGCCGGGATCCGCGTCCAGGTGGGGCGCGGGGGAACGGTGACGCCGGTGGCGGACCTCGAGCCGGTGGAACTCGCCGGCACGATCGTCCGCCGGGCGAGCCTCCACAACGCCGACGAAGTCGCCCGGAAAGACATCCGCACCGGCGACGTGGTCGTCGTCGAGAAGGCCGGGAAGGTGATTCCCCATGTTGTCCGGGTGGAGAAGCACAGGCGCACCGGCGCGGAAGTCCCTTGGACGCCACCGACCGTCTGTCCGGAATGTGGCACCGCCATCGTCAAGGATCCCGAGGGAGTCTTTCTCCGTTGCCCACTGTTCGCCTGTCCGGCGCGGGTCCGGGAGCGGCTGCGATTCTTCGCGTCGCGTGGGGCGATGGACATCGAGGGGCTCGGCGACAAGCTCGTCGAGCAACTCGTCGCCACCGGAATGGTGCGCGATTACGCCGATCTCTACCGGCTCTCCGTCGGGGATCTGGTGCCCCTGGAGCGGATGGGGGAGAAATCGGCGGAGAACCTCGTCTCCGCGATTGCAGAAAGCCGGACACGCGGCCTCGCCAGGGTGTTGAACGGGCTCGGCATCCGCCATGTGGGCCCGCGCGTGGCCACGATCCTCACCGACCGGTTCGGGAGCATCGCCCGACTCGCGGCGGCGACCGTCGACGACCTCTCGGCGGTCGACGAGATCGGCCCGGTGATCGCCGCTACCGTTCACGAATGGCTCGCCTCGGATGACGGCCGGGGGGTGATCGACGGCCTGACGAGCGCAGGAGTCCTCCTCGAAGCACCGCAGGGAACGGCCCCCGCCGCCGACGGCCCACTCGTCGGGAAGACGCTCGTCGTCACCGGCACGCTCGATGGCTTCTCGCGTGACGAAGCCGAGGCGAGAATCCGTGCCGCCGGGGGGCGAGCTTCGTCGAGCGTCTCCAAGAAGACCGACTGGCTCGTGGCGGGGCGAGACGCTGGCAGCAAGCTCGAGAAGGCAAAGAAACTCGGCGTGCAGATCGTCGACGAGCTCGGCTTCGAGAAGCTGCTCGCCGGCGACATCCCCACGGAGTGACCGCGCTTCAGAGGGGCGGCCCGGCCGTTCCTGCCGCGGATTCGTCCGGCAAACAGGCCCAGGCAAGGATCGCCATCGCGGCGCCCCACATCGGCTCCCCGGCGACCAGACCGATCAACGGCCAGCCGACGAGCCCGGCCCGGGCGACTGGTCCCCGAGTCCAGCGATTCCAAACCCCGGCGGCGAAGGCGATCTCGAACAGGACGATTGCGTGCGTGACGAGGTTCGTGGCGATCTCCGAGCCGGCGAACACGCCGGTCAGATCGACCCGCGTTGATTCCCGGGCGGCGAGCCACCAGGCGGCCGTACCGTTCCACCACACGTCGGCCTTGAGTTGCGACACCACCGCCGCCGCCGCGATCACGGAGGCATGAAGGCGGAGGAGCGCAAGCGCCAGCCCGTTGCGCCAGGAGGGGCGTGACTCGGCGGCAGCAAGCCTCCGGTCGACCGAGAACGCATCCCCCGAGCGGCCGACGACGAGGCACCAGAGGATGACGGCGAGAACGTCATCGGCCGGCCCGACGAGCATCGGCCCGCGGTGGAGGAGCGAGGCCCAAAAGAGGGCCGCAAGCGGCGCCGCCAACGGCGTCCAAGCGCCGACGGCGAGCAGCCCGAGGAGCCCAACGCCGACAAGAAAAAGGGCCCACAGCGCCGCGCTCGACCGCGCCACATCGAACAGCGACAGCGCGGTCGGCGACCGCCACGCTCCGAGGACTTGAGGCGAGACGATCCCGTCGGGGCCGAACCAGACGACCAGATCCTGCGCCCAACTCCAGGCCAACAGCAAGCCGAGGAGCCCGGCCAGCGCCCGGACGACCGCCAGACGTCCGGCGGTCGTCGGCGTGAACCAGAAACGATCCCAGGTGCCGGCTGCCGCAGCGGCAAGTGCGCCAACCGAGGATGAGGAGCGATGGCCCATCGTCAGTTCTCCCCGCCAGGCGCTGGGGCGGCGTCGATCAGAGGCGCGACCTCCTCCGCCGGAGGGATCGGAATCAGCTGAAGTTCGCCATCGCGGCGACGCACCCGGACTTCGAGCGCGGTCTCGTCGCTCCGCGGGCTGCGGGCCGAGGCGTAGTCTGGCGGCACGCTCCGCACGATCCGGATCTCGAGATCGTCGTCACCGGCGGCGGCAAACGACCCGGCTCCAATCGCGGCCGGCAGCACGCCGGCTTGCTCGGCATCCTCCTCGGCCAGCGCCGCGGCGGCTGCCAACCGCCGCCACCGCGCCGCCCGCTCGCTGTGATCCCCATCTGCGGGGAGACGGAGCGCGGCCGTCGGCCGCCCCACTCCCTGTCCGGACGGCTTTCCGGCCAGCTCTCCGGCCAGCCGGATCTCCAGGTGATGATCGGCGTCCTCCGGAAGGCCGTAGGTGAGGCGGGTGTCGTGGCCGAGATCGAGCCACAGCGGCACCATCCACGGCGCGAACAGCCGATCTTTGATCGTGCCGATGAGGAGCGAGGTCCCGCTGGCAGTGTTTCCCGCCACACAGAGGAAGAGACCGACGAGGTAGAGCCCGAGAAGGAGCGTCGCCGGACCGCGGAGCGTTTCCGGTAGAGCCCCTGCAGCGGGCACAAGTCCCCCTTCCGCCCCCTCTTCGGGGCCGGTCGGGGCAGAACCGTCCGGGCGCAAAAGAGCGCCGGGAGGCCTTCGACGGTCGTCGCGATCGGGGGTGTGGTGACGGGCCATGGGGCATGTGTCCGCGGGAAAAGCCTTCCCACAGTGGCGTCGCGTTGACATTCCCGCAAGCGGGCGATAGTTTTGGTAGAGGTTTTGATGAGCTACCCGTCCCGGTCGGGAGCTCAGTTCGTTCCCGTTCATGCATTCGATCCGGGGGATTAGCTCAATTGGGAGAGCGTCTGGCTGGCAGCCAGAAGGTCAGGGGTTCAAATCCCCTATCCTCCATTCCGCGTGACGGGTCGATCCGGGCGTTCGGCAGCCGTGAGCGGTGAATGCCCTGCAGCAGTGAATGCCTTGCGAGTTGGCACTGCCGGAGGTGGCACGCGAAGCGCGGTGGCGTGGGTTGACGGTCGGTTCGTCCCCGCCGCTGACGCGATGATTCCCGTTGGGGATGCCGGATTCGTTTTCGGGGCCACGGTCACCGAGCAACTTCGGTCGTTCTCCGGGCGCCTTTTTCTCCCCGCCGAACATGCTGCCCGATTCGAGCGGTCCCTCGCGATCGTCGGTATCGAGCCCGCCTGGCCGGTCGATGACCTGTTTGCGATTGCCGCGGAAGTGACGGCCCGCTGCCATGCGGCCGGACCTGCCGGAAGTGATCTCGGAGTCGTGGTCTTCGCAACGCCCGGCGACGCGCCGGCTCAGCATGCGGGCCGGCCGGGCACGCCGAGGGTGGTCATCCATGCCTTTCCACTCGCCTTCGCCTCCTGGGCGGGTGCTTACGACACCGGTGTCGCCTTGCGGAGCGTGAGCACCACCCAAATCCCCTCCTCCTGCTGGCCGATCGAACTCAAGTGCCGCAGTCGGATGCACTATCACTTGGCCGATCGGGAAGCCCGGGCGCTCGAAGCCGGAGCCCGGGCGATCCTCCTCCACACGGATGGTCACGTGAGTGAAACCTCGACCGCCAACGTGGTGATCGCGAACGAGGACACGCTCCGCACGCCCCCCCGCGGCGACGCCCTCTCCGGCGTCAGCTTGGGCCACCTCCGCACGCTGGCTCGAGCAGAGGGCTTGAGCTTCTGCGAGACACCGCTCACCCGGGCCGATGTCGCCGCGGCCGATGAGATCCTCCTCACGAGCACGCCGAACTGCCTGCTCCCGGTGACCCGCTTCGATGGCGTGGCCGTCGGTGGCGGTCGGCCCGGCCCGCTGTTCGGGCGCTTGCTCGCCGCCTGGAGCCGTGACGTCGGCCTCGACATCGCCGCTCAGGCCCGTGCCTGCGCCGGCCCTCCGCCCGGAGGTGTCCCGGCATGATCGACATCGATGCCCAGGCTCCGGAGAACCGCGCCCCCGCGACGGTCTACGAGGTCGTGCACACGACGGTCTACTCCTATTCGGAGGAGGTGCCGGTGTGCCACAACGAGGTCCATCTCCGCCCCCGCGACTCGGCCTACCAGCAGATCCTGTTCCACGCCTTTGCCGTCGACCCCCCGCCCGCCACGAGCGCCTCGCGGATCGATTGGTTCGGCAATCATGTGGCGATGTTCACGATCGGTCAGGTGCACCTCCGTCTGGCAGTCACCTCGACGAGCCGAGTCGCCGTCGCCGCTCCCCCTCCCTGGCAATCGCTGCCGCGGATCCCCTGGGAGGAGGTCCGCGACCGCGCCGCTACCTCTCCGGCGGCGGTCGAGTTCGTCGGCGTCTCCCCGTTCGTGCGCACGCTGCCGCAACTGGCGGACTATGCAAGCGCCTCGTTTCCGCCAGGGAGGCCCTGGGCCGAGGGGATCGTCGACCTCACGCGGCGGATCCATCGGGATTTCGTCTACGACCCGACCGCCACGACCACCTCGACGCCGGTCGAGGACGTGTTCATGCACAAGCGCGGCGTCTGCCAGGACTTCGCCCATCTCCAGATCGCCTGCCTCCGATCGCTCCACCTCCCGGCGCGCTACGTGAGCGGCTATCTCTGCAACACATCGTCCCCGACCAATGCCCCCCCTTCGCCGACGCTCGTCGGCGCCGATGCGTCGCACGCCTGGCTGGCAGCCTGGGGAGGGGATGCCGGCTGGCTCGACGTCGATCCGACGAATGACTGCGTCGTCGGCGATCGCCATGTCACGGTCGCCTGGGGCCGTGACTACGGCGATGTCTGCCCGATCCGCGGCGTGTTCGTCGGCGGCGGGCAACACGGGATGGATGTCGCCGTCCACGTCACCCGCTGTCAGGATTGAGCCTCGGCGATCCCGAGCGACTGCCCGCCATGCGACGCGCTACCCGCCTGCTCCTCGTCCTCGTCCTCGTGGCAGTGCTCGTTCCGCTCGTCCCCTTCCTGCTGTTCGGCACACGGCTCGATCGAGTCGTCGCCGGCTGGCTCGATCCACCCCCTTCTCCAGCCATGGTGGCGTTGGTCGAGATCGCGGTGCTGGCCGGTGATTTCCTCCTGCCTGTCCCTTCGAGTGTCGTCGCGACCTACGGCGGAGCCCGGCTCGGCGTGGTGCCCGGCACGCTCTGCGCGTGGCTCGGGATGACGATTGGGGCGCTGGTCGGCTGGTGGCTCGGCCGGAAGCTCGGCGGCGGGGCGCTCGAGCAACTCGACGCAGAGGACCGGAAGGCGATCGCCCGTGGCCACGAACATCTCGGGCCGCTGCTTGTCGTTCTCACCCGCCCGTTGCCTCTCCTGGCTGAAGCCTCGGCGCTGGCGGCAGGGGGAACAGGCATGCCGCTCTCGACATTTCTACCGGCCGCAGCGATCGGCAACGCCGTCATCGCCGCCGCCTGGTCGGCCCTCGGGGCCCTCGGCCGGGAGGAGCTCTCGCTCGCGATGCTCGTGGCGCTCGTCGTGCCGGTGGCCCTCGTGTGGGGCGTTGTCCGGAGCCGCTGGTCGGCCGTCAGGCCAGAGCCGCCACCGTCCGCGTGAACACCTCGTCAAACTCCTCGCGGACGCGCGTCGTCGTCCGCGCAACCTCGGCCGCGAGATCGTCGGCCTGCTCGTGCCCCAACAGCCGGGCGAGCGTTCGCCGGTCGTCGCCCGGTGGAGGGAAGTCGTGCCGGGCCTTAACGCCAAGGAGTTGCAGCCGCCCTTCGATCCGGCGGAGGAGCCGGTAGGCATCGGAGAGGAAGGTGAACGACGTGGTCGGGATGATGCCGAGGTCGTGGAGGGCCACGAGGCCGGCGAGCGTCTCGGTCGTCTGCAGCCGCGGATCGGTCGCGCCATGGACGAGCTGGAGCACCTGAACGAGGAACTCGATGTCGACGACGCCGCCGGGGCCGCGCTTGAGATTGGCCGCCGTGGCTCCCTGCTCCATCCGCAGCCGGTTGTGACGGATCTCGGCGACATCGGCCGCCGACCACGACCGGCCCCAGATCGCCGCCGCCCGGATCGCCGCGAACCTGCGCCGGGCCGGCTCGGCGCCGATCACGGGCCTCGCCTTGAGGAGCGCCTGCCGCTCCCACACGGCCGCCGGCCCATCGGGAGCGAACCATCGCGCCAATTCGTCGAGCGAGACCGCCGCCGCACCGCTGCGACCCGAGGGACGGAGGCGCGAATCGACCTCGTAGAGGCGCCCCTGCGGCGTGAGCGTGTTGCAGGCCTTCATCGTCCGCTGGGAGAGCTCGGCGAAGAAGTGGGCGTTCGACGTCGGGCCCTGGCCGCGCGCCTCGGGATGGAGCGGCACCGATCCCCCGTCGTGGTCGTAGAGAAAGATGATGTCGAGATCGCTGCGGTAGTTGAGTTCCCGACCGCCGAACTTCCCCATCGCAAGCACCAGGGCTGTCGCCGGATCGCCCCCGATCATCGGCCGGCCGAGCCGCTGCATGAGCCGTGCCTGTTCGTGGATCACAACCGCCCGCAGGACCGTCTCGGCGATCGCCGTCAGGGCGGTCGTCGTGGCCCCGGTGTCGAGGCGCCCGAGCACCTCGCGGACCCCGACGCGGAGCTGCTCGGAGACTTTGAAGGTGTGGACGATCGGGCCGATGTCGACCGCCGCGTGGCACAGCTCACCGAGCTCCTCGTCGAGCCCCTCGGGTGTCGGAAGACGCTCGACGACGAGGCTGTCGAGCAGCTCGTCGATCATGCCGGGATTGCCCACGAGGATCCCGGCGAGGAACGGGCTCGAGGCACAGAGCTGGACGGTCAGATCGAGCGACGGGGGATTGAAGCTGAACAGCTCCCACAGCACCCCCTTGCCGCCGAGCGAATCGGCCACCGCCGCGAGCTGGAGGAGCGTGGCATCGGGGTCGGGGGTGCGGCCGATCGTGGCGAGCAGCCGCGGTGCGATCGCGGCGAGGAAGTGGCGGCAGCGGCGCGTGGAGAGAAAGCGGGCCCGCTCCTCCGCGAGCGACTGGAACGTCCGCCTGGCGGTGTCGGGATCGCGGAAGCCATGGCGGAGGAAAAGCTCGCGCGTCGCCTCGTCGGCGGGGCGCGGATCGAGGACGAGATCGGTCTCCGGCTCGGTGACGGTGTCGTCTGGAAAGGCGTCGTGGAGGAGATGATCGAGGATCCGACGGTTGAGGGTTTTCGCGGCGGCGAGGTCGTCCCGGAGCCGCTGCAGCCCATCAGGCCCCGGGTCGTAGCCCGCCCTGACGGCGAGCCTGCCGAGCTCGCGGCCATCGGCCGGAAGGGCATGGGTCTGGGCGTCGCTGAGGATCTGGAGCCGGTGTTCCAGCTTCCGCAGGAGCCGGTAATTGCGGTCGAGGATCGTCCGCTCCTGATCGGTCAGCGCCCCCGCCTCGGTGAGGCGGTGCATGGCCTCGATCGTGTTGCCTGTGCGGACGGCCGGCGTATCGCCGCCGCTGAGGAGCTGGAGGAACTGGATCGCATACTCGATGTCACGGATCCCCCCCGATCCCAGCTTGACGTCGTATTCGGCCCGCCCCTCGTCGGCCACCTTCCGCTCCATCCGCCGCTTCAGCGCCTTGATCTCGCTGATGTCAGCGGCCGAGAGCCAGCGTCGGTAGATCCATGGCGCGAGTGACGAGAGCAGCCGCTCCCCGAGCGCCGTCTCTCCCCCCACACATCGGGCCTTCACCCAGGCCTGCCGCTCCCAGGTGCGCCCCTCCCGATCGAAGTAGCGGAGCGTGGCGTCGAGCGGGAGCACGAGCGGCCCGATGGCGCCGTGCGGCCGGAGCCGGAGATCGACCCGGTGGCCGCTCCCCGCCGGGGTCGGCTCGGCCACCAACCGCACCACTTCCCGGACGACGCGCTCGAAGAACTCCTGATTCGTGCAGGGCTTCGGCCCCGCCACTCTTCCCTCGGAGGAGTAAACGAACACCAGATCGACGTCGCTCGAGTAATTCAGCTCCTCCCCGCCGAGCTTCCCGAGGGCGAATACGGCGATCGTCGCCCGTTCGCCGCCGGGGCCGCGCGGCGTCCCGCGCTCGGCCTCGAAACGGGCAACGGCCAGCCCCAAGCTCGCCTCGATGACGCAATCGGCGACCCGGGAGATCTGTCGCGTCACCGTTTCCAGCGGCTGCTCCCCGACGAGGTCGCCATAGGCAATCCGCAGCATCTCGCGGCGCTTGAAGCGGCGCATGGCGAGCATCGCCCCTTCCGTCTCCCGGTGCCCGGCAAGCGCTCCCTCGAGCGTGGCCCGGAGCGTCTTCATCGACTCCGGCTTCCCCTGGCCAAGGCGGACGTCCTCCCACGAGGCCGGGTCGGCGATGACGACATCGGCCAGATGCGGCCCGGCCGAGAAGATCCGCAGCAGGGTCTCGAGGGCACTGGGGTCGCGTTGGAAGAGCGTCGCCGTGGAGAGCGGGCTACTGACGGCAGCGAGGAGCCGCCCCAGCGCCGCCAGCACCCGATCGGGATCGGAGACCGCCGGAAGAAGCGGGGTAAGCCGGGTGCAGAGGTCATCGAGGAGGTCGAACGTGATTCCCTGCTCGGCGATGCCGCGGAGCAATCGGCCTGCGTCTTCGGGCTGGAGGAGGCCACAGGCCCTTCCCCAGGCCGTGGCCGCGGCATCGTCGTCGAGGAGTTGGCGGGCATCGACCGGCGGCGCGGCAGCCGGCTGCCCGGCTCGCGGCAGTGGTTGTCCGCGGGGGGCGGTCATCTCACCGCTCCGGCCGCGGCGCGATCTGGTGGACGGGCCCCGGGCCATCGCAACCACCGCTGCCGCACGAGCCGTCGGTGGCCAGCGGCAACGGAACGGCTGCGGCGAGCCCGTCGGCGACGGTGCCGGAGAGCGACCAAGCGCCGGCGGCATCGATGACGACATCGACGAGCCGCCCAACGAGCCTCATCGGCGCATCGAAGACGACGATTCGGTCGCACGACGTGCGGCCGGTGAGCTGCGCCGAGCCGTCGGGGCCGGGATCGACCGCCCGCTTCTCATCGCGCGTCGAGAGCCCCTCGACGAGGACGGTCTGGCGGGTGCCGATGAAGGGGAGGTTGCCGGCGAGGCTGGCCCGCGTCTGGGTGTCGAGGAGGATCCGGTGCCGCTCCTTCTTCACCTCTTCCGGCACGTCGTCGGGCTGACGGTCGAAGGCCTTCGTGCCGGGGCGCGGGCTGTACTTGAAGATGAAGCTGTTCTTGAACTGGAGGCGATCGATGAGGTCGACCGAGGTCTGAAACTCGGCGTCGGTCTCGCCGCAAAAACCGACGATGAAGTCGCTCGTCACGGCGGCCCGCGGCAGCTCCTCGCTGACTCGCGCGTGCATCTCGAGATACTCGCCGATCGTGTAGCCCCGCTTCATCCGCGTCAGCACCGCATCGCTGCCGTGCTGGGCCGGGACATGGAGATACTGGCAGACTTTGGGAAGATCGCGGACGGCGCCGATCAGCTCGGGCGTCATGTCACGGGGATAATTCGTGACAAACTTGATCCGGTCGAGGCCGTCGATGGAGTCGAGATCGTGGAGGAGATCGGCAAGGCGTGTGGTCTTCCCGCCGTCGTGCCACTTGTAGGAGTTGACCGTCTGGCCAATGAGGGTGATCTCGCGGCAGCCCTCGGCGACGAGCTTCGTGGCTTCGGCAAGGATCGCCGCCGGGGGACGGGCCTGCTCAGGCCCGCGGACGCGTGGCACGACGCAGAACGCGCAAAACTTGTCACACCCGGTCTGCGTCCGGATGAACGCCTGGAACGGCGTCGGCCGCATCGTCGGATCGCGGTCAGGGTCGTAGCTCTCGAAGCTCTTTGTCACAGCGTCGCGGCTGCCGGCGGTGCGATCGAGGCTGACCTCGATCCGGGGCGGGCCGCCGGCGAGGATCTCCTCGACGATCCCTGGCACGCGGTGGAGCTGCCCGGGGCCGACGACGAGGTCGACCCACGGGGCCCGGGTGCGAATCAGCTCCTGATCTTTCTGGGCCATGCAGCCGAGGACGCCGACGATCAAGCCGGGGCGGGCCTGCTTCTCCTGCCGCACCCGACCGAGGGCCGACCAGATCTTGTCTTCGGCATGCTGGCGGACGCTGCAGGTGTTGTAGAAGACGGCATCGGCCTCGGCCGGGCTCGTCGTCAGCTGCCATCCCTGGCGGCGCAGCGCCGCCACGACAAGCTCGCTGTCGAGGACGTTCATCTGGCAGCCAACGGTCTCGATCCAGAGTCGGCGATGGGCGGTGGAGGTCGTCATGCGAAGATTGTAGCTCTCGATTGGAAAAGTAGGGGAAACCTACTCCCGTCTCGCTCGAGCCAAACACGATCGAGCGATCGACCAAACCGGGGCCGAGCCCTCAACGCTGCGGCGGGAGGAGGTGGGAGAGGGTGACGGAGACGGCCGCGCCGGCGTCGTCGGTGAGCACTGCGCTCGCGAGCGTCTCCTCCGGACCGACCAGCAACTCCCGACGGTAGCCCTCCGCGCTCGGCTCACGGAAGACACGGGTCTGCCGCGTGGCCGCGTCGATCACCCACGCCTCGGGGATCCCGTGCCGGGCGTAGAGCGGCACCTTCACGCCAAGGTCGTAGGCCAGGCTCGTGTCGGCGACCTCGATCACGACGAGGACATCCTCCGGGCCGGGATGGGCCGACATGTAGCCATCGGCCCGGGGACGGAGGAGGGCGATGTCGGGCTCCGGTTCGCTCGCCTCGTCGAGCCGGATCGGGTTTTGGCACCATACGATGACGCCACTGCCGACGGAGCGGCACAGGAAGGCGGTCAGCCGCGCCACGATCGCGGCATGGAGGGCTCCGATCGGCGACATGTCGATGACCTCTCCGTCGATGAGCTCCACCCGGTCGCCGGCCGCAAAAATGCCTGCCTCCCCCATCCGATGAAAATCGGAGACGGTCAACCGGTGCCGGCGGGGAGCCGTGCGCGGGATCGTGGCCATGGAGGCGTTATCCGGGAAGGACAAGCGGTATCCGGAAGAAGGGCGATACGCTGCGGAACTGGGACTCGTTCCCCGGGCCCCATGAATCATGGCTCAGGGTACGGCTGGCGTCAGCGGTGCGTCAATCGAACGGAAATCCCCGTTGCCGCCACGCCGCCGACGGCGAATCCTCACGCCTGTCCCATCCGCGCGCCAGTGCCGAGAAAGCGGCCGCGGAGAAACTCCCCCGCCGCCATCGATCGCCGCCCCTCTGGCACAACGCGGCGGATGACCACCGTGCCGCCGTCGCCACAGGCGACCACGATCCCAGCGTCGTCGAGCGTGACAATCGATCCGGGCTGCGAGCCGGGGGGCGCCGCGGGCCCCATGGCCACCTCTTCGAGGACGAGCCGCGTCGGGCCGGCACCAGACTCGCCGCCGGCGGCGTGAAGGAAGGTCGTCGCCCGCGGCCAGGGATCGAGGCCGCGCGGCATCCGCGCGATCCGCGCCGCAGCGAGATTCCAGTCGACGATCCCGTCGGCCTTGGAGAGCCGCGGCGCCTTCGTGACGAGCGCCGGATCTTGCGGCGTGCCCACGGCACCAGCCGGCCGGTGCGGCGCGGCGACCCGCTGAATGGCGTCGAGCACAAGCTCGGGCCCGAAGGCCGCCAGCCGGGCCTCGAGCTGCGCGGCGGTTTCGGTCGCGCCGATCGGCGTCGAGCGGGCATTGATCACGCTGCCGCCGTCGAGCTGCGGGGTCATGTGGATGCAGCAGGCGCCGGACACCTCGTCGCCGGCGAGGATCGCCCACTGCACTGGCGCCGCACCGCGGTGGCGGGGAAGGAGCGAGCCATGGAGATTGATGCCGCCAAGCGGCGCCACTTCAAGCACGGCAGGCGCCAGGATCTGCCCGTAGTCGCAGACGACGAAGAGATCGGGCGCGAGGGCCAGAAGCTCGGCGATCGCCGCGGGATCATTGATCCGCTCGGGCTCCGTCACCGTGACACCGGCAGCCTCTGCCGCCGCGCGCATCGGATTGACGGGAGCACGCCGGCCTGGCGCGGCTTTGTCGGGGCGGGTGACGAGGGCCACGACGCGGTGAGGGGAAGCGAGGAGCGCTCGAAACATCGGCACGGCAAACGGCCCGGTGCCCATGACAACGATCCGTAGCCCGGCCACCTGCTCCGGATCGTGTGCCGGCTCCATCAGGCACTCCCCCGGGCCGGACCAGCAGGCGGGCAGCGGGCGGCCTCGAGCCGGGCCAGTTCGGCATGATAGTGGGCGTCGGGCGGAAGCTCCCCGCGCGATTGCTTGCCGACGTACACCTCGAGCATCGTGTCGAGCACCCGACGGGCTTCGAGCGCCGCGGCATCGGGGAGGCGGTCGGTGAACAGCCGCCCCTCGAGGTGATCAAACTCGTGCTGCACGACGCGGGCGAGGAATCCGTCGAGGTCGAGGCGCACCTGCTCCCCCTCGAGCGTCCAGGCGTCGAGGACCACCTTCTCCGGGCGGCGGACGTCCATCCGCAGCCCCGGCAGGCTCAGGCACCCCTCCTCTTGGAGTGCCGTCCCGCGTGGCCGGGAGAGGGTCGGATTGATGAACACGAGCTCCTCCCCCGAGTTGGGATTGGCCTCGAGATTCACGATGAACAGCCGGTAGGGGAGGCCGACCTGATTGGCCGCCAGCCCGACCCCGACGGCGTCGTACATGATCTCGAACATCTGATCGATGGCGTTGCACAGCTCGTCGTCGATCCGGACGAGCGGGCTGGCACGGCGCAGCAGCGCCGGATGGGGGTATTCAATGAGCTCGAGTTTTCCGATGCCGGCAGCATCGGTTGGATCGGCGGGAGACGGCGTGCTTTCCATGGTCGCCTGTGCGGAAACGCGGGTGGGGGTGAGGCGAAGCATTCTACCGCCCCCGTTCCCTTCCGATACGGAGGACGGGCCCCGAATCGAACCGTAGACTGTGGAAGTCCGACTGTGGTTGTTTCGGGCCGGCTTCACAACCGCGATTGCCGCTGGAGGCCCGTTGGGGGCCGCCGGTCCGTTCTCCTGTTCCATGGCACTGCCCCCATGACATCCCCCTCCCCAGACCGGCCCGCAGGGGCCGTTAAAGCCGCCGGCGCCACCGCGCGGGTGCCCTGGACGGAGCCGGCGGTGGTCCTTGCCACCTGCGGGTGGGTGGGGCGGATGCCCCGGGCCCCGGGGACGTTCGGGGCCGCCCTCGGCATCGGGCTTTCGGCAGCGGCCGCGGCGCTTGGGTGCCCTCTCGGGGTCGAGGCCGCGATCGTGATCCTATTGTGCATCATCGGGATCCCGATCTGTGGACTCGCCGCCCGACAGATGGGCCGCGGCAGCGACCCCGGCGCAATCGTCTGGGACGAAATGGCGAGTGTCCCCCTCGGGCTGCTGCTGGTGCCGGCCGACGAGCGGACGCCGCTCGTCTTTCTGGCGGCCTTTCTCCTCCACCGTCTCTTCGATATCTGGAAGCCCTTTCCCTGCCGCCAACTCGACGAGGGGCACGGTGGCTTGGGAATCATGGCGGATGATTGGGGCGCGGCGGCCTGGATGGCCTTCGGGCTGGCGGTTGGCCGACAGGCCGGTTGGTGGTGAGCCGATTTTCAGAGGCGACGACCGGTATGCGGCTGCTCCTTGTCGACCATGGGTGTTGCGACCCGCCCCACAGCCGGGTGTTCCGCTGCCGCGACTGGCTCCTCCCGGAGCGGATCGAGGTGCTGGCCTGCGGGCCGGCCTCGGTTTCGGCGCTCGAGGCGCCCACGCCCGGCCTCCACGGCATTCATCTCCGCGACATCGCCGCCGCCAACCGAAAGTTTGCCCGGGCCGTCCGCGACGGCACCCCCCAGACGTTCCTCGACACGAGCCCCACGATCCCCGCCCCGCTCCTTGGTCTCGTTCGCGAGACGGCCAGGCAGGCGATCGCGGAGGCGGTCGATGGCTTCGATCCAGACGTGATCCTCGTCCTCCATGCGGGGATCTTTGCCGATCTGGCCGTCGAGACCGGCGTGCCGGTGGTCGTCCATGTCGGCCCGCACGATCTCAGCGCCGCACGGCACGATGAGCGTGTCCACTTGCTGGTTTCAGCGGCGCTTGCGTCAGCCGAGGTGGTGATGGCGGCTGACCCGACGACCGAGGCTCTGCTAACGGCCGAATGGCTCGACGCGGCGGCCACGAACATCGGGCCGGTGGCCGAGGTCGACGAGCATTGTGGCCCCTTCCTCGCCGAGGCGGTCAGGCTTGCCGCCCGGCGGCGTGGCGGAGGAGGAGGCGGTCAATCTCCCCTCCCGTGAGCGCCGCCTCAAACGCCTCCCGGTCGCGGTAGACCGCCAGGCTCGTCAGCTGAACGACCCAGTTGTGGACCAGCGGCGTGATCGTGATCACCGCCCGGCCGTGACGACAGGCCTCCCAGGTCTCGATCGCCGTCCCCATCGACGCCTCGGGGACGAACGCGATGACGAGATCGAACTCGCGGCACATCGCCACGTGCCCGTCGAACACCTCGCGGGCACGCTCGAGTGAGTAGCCGACCGAATTGGCATGGCCGGCATGTGGGTCGTAGACTTCCGCCTCGGGCCAGTGTCGCTGCACGATGTCGCGCAGCGCACCCCGGTAGTGCTGGTCATGGACCAGCGCCGCCACGTGCGAGCCCTGCATGATCCCCGCGAGGAACACTCTCATGGCAACCTCCAAGCCCTCCCGACCGGTCAAATCCAAGAGCACTGCCGCCAGTGTACGACAGCCTGCCGTGAGCGCCTTGCCGACGCCCGATCTGGCCGCGGCCCGGAAGCTCGTCCTCGACCTGCTCGCGATTCCCGGTGTCTCCGGTGACGAGAAGGCGATCGCCGAACGGATCGTCCACCATCTCAAGGCCGCCGGCTGCCCCGCTTCCGCGATCCACTTCGACAACGCCCACACGAAAACGCCCATCAAGGGCAACGTCGGCAACCTCATCGTCAAGCTCCCCGGCACGGTCCCCGGGCCGCGCCGGCTGTTCATGGCCCACATGGACACGGTGCCGGTGTGCGTCGGGGCCAAGCCGGTGATCGCCGGCAGATTCGTGAAGAGCGCCGACCCGACCACGGGCCTCGGCGCCGACGACCGTGGCGGAATCGGCGTCGTCCTGACGACGGCGCTCGAGGTGCTGCGGCGCGGCCTTCCCTGTCCGCCGCTGACGTTCCTGTTCGGGATCCAGGAGGAGGTCGGCCTCTACGGGGCCCGGTACGTCTCCGCCGCCGATCTCGGCAAGCCCGGGCTGGCGTTCAATTTCGACGGCGGCGCCGTCGAGAAGATCACCGTCGGCGCCACCGGCGGCTACCGGATGGATGTCGCGATCGAG
This sequence comes from Candidatus Kuenenia stuttgartensis, assembly GCA_945873085.1. Taxonomy (GTDB): domain Bacteria; phylum Planctomycetota; class Planctomycetia; order Pirellulales; family UBA1268; genus QWOP01. Next base: position 19,995 of record CAMCCR010000016.1, read on the forward strand.
GGAATGCCCAGCCACGCCGGCGTCGCGCCGGAAAAGGGGATCTCGGCGATCGCGATCGCGAGCTTGGCCGTCGCCGACCTCGTCGAGCATGGCTGGCACGGCCTGATCGAAAAGGAGGGGAAGCGGGGGACGAGCAACGTCGGCGTCATCCATTCCGGGGCCGCGACGAATGTCGTCGCCGAGTCGGCCCAGCTCCGCGTCGAGGCCCGCAGCCACGATTCCGCGTTCCGAAAGAAGATCGTCAAGGCGATCGAGACGGCCTTCAAGGATGCGGCAAAGCGGGTGAAGAACGCCGCGGGCAAGTGCGGGAAGGTGGTCTGCGACGGCCACCTCGACTACGAGGCCTTCCGCCTCGGCGATGACGAGCCGTGCGTGGTGGCGGCGATCGAAGCGGTCCGAGCCGTCGGCCTCAAGCCGCGGACGGAAGTCTCCAACGGCGGCCTCGACGCCAACTGGATGGCGGTCAATGGCGTGCCGACGGTGACGCTCGGCTGCGGCCAGATGGAGATCCACACGACGAAGGAGCAGCTCGATCTCGAAGCCTACGAGACGGCCTGTACGGTGGCGCTGCGGCTGGCCGTGGGGGGGTGAGCATGGCCGCATCCCCGGGGGGGCGTTGGGCGACGATCGGCCTCGTCGCCGCCGCGACTTTTCTCGTCTTCATGCCGGCGCTTCGCGGCGGCTTCATCTACGACTCCCGGATGCAGGTGCTCACCGATCCGTTTCTCCACGACGCCGCCAACTGGCCGGCCGTGCTCAGCGGACGCGTCCTCGGCATGGACGTCCTCGACTTCAACCGGCCGGCGATGCTCGCCTCGCTGATGCTCGACGCCGCGATCTGGGGAAAAAATCCCTTCGGCTATCACCTCACGAGCGTCCTCCTCCACGTCCTCAACGTGGTGCTCGTCTGGCTCCTCCTCGATCGGCTCCTCGTCGGTCGGACCGGGGCCTCGGGCCCCGACGCTGGGCTGCTCACGCCGGCGGTCATCGGAGCGTTCGTCTTCGCCGTTCATCCGATCGTCACCGAGACGGTCTGCGAGCCGAGCTACCGGGAGGATCTCCTCGTCGCCACCTTCACCCTCGCGGCGCTCGTCATCGCCCTCGCCATCGCGCCGAGCCGCGCCCCGGCTCAATCCCGCGACGCAACCGCGGAGTCAGCGTCCGGCACTGCTTGGCGCGTCGCAGCGTGCGTTGGCTGTGCGTTCTTGGCCGTCGCGAGCAAAGAATCGGGGGTGGTGCTGCCCCCGCTGCTGCTGGTCGCCTGGGGGCTCTTCGGCCAGAAGGCGCCGCGGCGGTTTTGGGAGCTGGCGATCGGCGGCACGGCGCTTGTCGTGGTGGCGTTTCTCGCCGCCCGATTCCTCCTCGAGCCGGCGGAATCGAGGATCTTCGGCAAGCCGATCCCCCTCGGCGGATCGCTCGGGGCGGCGCTTGCGATTCAGCCGCGAATCCTCGCCCTCGACGCCCAGCTCATCCTCTGGCCCTTCAATCAGAGCGCCGACTACCAACTCTCGTCGCTCAATCACCTCCCCCTCCCCCGCTCGATCCTCATCCTCGCGCTGCTGACCGCAGCGCTCACCTGGGGGGCCAGGCACGATCGGCGGATCGGGTTCGCTGCCGCGCTGATCGTCCTCTCGATCCTCCCCGTGGCCAATCTCTGGCCGATCTTCCAACCGGCTGCCGACCGTTATCTCTATTTGCCCATGGTGGGGGTGGCGATCATCGTTGCGAGCCTCCTCGACAGGCCGTGGTGGCCGGAAAGGTCGGCGGCTCGCCGTGGGGCGGTGGTGGCTGCCATGGCCGCAGTCGCGCTCCTCGCCGTGGGGTGCGTTCGCCGCGAGGCCGTTTGGCACGATCCAGTCGCTCTCTGGCAAGACGCCCTCCGCAAGGCGCCGAACTCGTTCACGGCCGCGTGGGGGCTCGGTGAGGCGCTGTTTGATGCCGGGAGGCCAAAGGAGGCGGAGCGGATGGCCCGTGAAGCGGTGAAACTCTCCGGCGGCGAAGACGGAGGCGCCTGGGCGACCCTGGCGGTGATTGTCGCCGATCAAGGGCGGATGGCCGAGGCCCAAAGCCATCTCTCCCGCGCCCTCGCTGCCGATCCACTGCTGGCCGATCCCGACCTGCGTGTGGCAGCGCTCGTCATGGAGCGTCCCTGGGCTGAGCGGCTGAAGCGGCTCCTCGCGGCCAGGCCGGCGGCGGCGTCCCCCTGATCGCCAGCCGCACGTCGGCCGCGCCGGTTCTCCTCTCCGGGCAACAGTGCTATTCTCCGCAGGATGCCGTCCCACCCCGCAGGGAAGGAATGTTCGCCATGCTCCGCCGTTGCCTCGGTGCCCTCCTCCTTGTCATGGTCTCCCCGATTGTCATGGTCGCCCCGATTGCCATGCTCGCCTCCCCACTCCCGGCCGCGCCGCCGAAACCGGTGGCCACCGTCGAAGGGGTGACGGAGTACGCCTTCGATAACGGTGCCCGGCTCGTCCTTTTTCCCGATCCGTCGCGACCGACGATCACGGTCAACATGACGGTGCTCGTCGGCTCGCGCCACGAGGGCTATGGCGAGGCAGGGATGGCCCACCTCCTCGAGCACCTTGTCTTCAAGGGGACGCCGACCTTCCCGGAGGTGCCGAAGGCGCTGCGCGACCATGGCGCCAGCTTCAACGGCACGACAAACGTCGACCGCACGAACTACTTCGAGACCCTTCCCGCCACCGACGACAACCTCGACTTCGCCATCCACCTCGAGTGCGACCGGCTCGTCAACAGCTTCATCAAGCGGGAGGACCTGCTCTCCGAGTTCACCGTTGTCCGCAACGAGTTTGAACGCGGCGAGAACAGCCCGGAGCGTGTTCTCTCGCAGCGCGTCCAGGCGGCAGCCTATGAATGGCACAACTACGGCAAGTCGACGATCGGCAATCGCTCCGACATCGAGCGGGTGCCGATCGAAAACCTCCGCGACTTCTACGAGCGCTTCTACCAACCCGACAACGTCGTGCTGATCGTGACGGGGAAGTTTGAGCCGGCCAAGGCCCTCGAACTGGCGACAAAATACCTCGGCTCGATCCCGAAGCCGACGCGGCGGCTGAATGCCACCTACACCGAGGAACCGGCCCAGGATGGCGAGCGGACGGTGATCCTCCGCCGGGTCGGGAAGGTCGGTGCGGTGATGGCGGCCTACCACATGCCGGCTTCGGCCCACGCCGACTGGGCCCCCCTTTCGATGCTCGCGAGCATCCTCTCGGAGGACAAGATCGGGCGGCTCGAGAAGAACCTCGTCGAGCCCGGCATCGCCACCAGCGCCACGGCCTTCGCCGATGATGCCCATGATCCGGGGCTGTTCTCCTTCATGGCCCAGCCGGCCGAGGGGAAGCTCGAGGAGACGGAGACCGTGCTCCTCGGAATCGCCGACAAGGTGGGAGAGACGCCGTTCACGGCCGAGGAACTCGACCGGGCCAAGGTCCGGGCGAAGCGGGGCTACGACAATGCGATCGCCAATGCCGCCTCGATGGCCCAGGCGTTGTCGTCGGCCACAGCCCTCGGGGATTGGAGGCTGTGGTTTCTCAAGCGCGATCGGATCACCGCCACGACCGTCGATGACGTCAACCGGGTGGCGAAGACGTATTTTCATCCCCACAACCGCACCGTTGGGATCTTCATCCCGGCCGACGCCCCCCAGCGGCTCGCCGTGCCGACGGTCGAGTCGATCGCCGATCTCGTCAAGGATTACAAGGGCGGTGCTGCGGTCGAGGCGGGGGAAGTGTTCGACCCCAGCCCGGAAAACATTGAAGCCCGCACGCGCGTCATCGACCTCGACGGCGTGAAGGTGGCGCTGCTCCCGAAGAAGAACCGCGGGGAAACGGTCACCTTCTCCCTCACCCTCCACTACGGCAACGAGCAGTCACTGGCCGGGCTCGCCACGGCCAGCGGCATTCTCCCGTCGATGCTCCTGGCGGGAACGAGCAAGTACGACCGTCAGCAGCTGCGGCAGAAGTTCGACGAACTCGGCGTCCGAATCGGGGGTGGCGGTCGCCGCGGCGGACGTGGCGGCAGCAGCGGCGGTGCCGGCGTGCTCTCGTTCGGCATGGAGGCGAAGCGGGCCACGCTGCCGGAGGCGATCCGGCTCCTCGGCGAGGTTCTCCGCGATCCCTCGTTCCCGGCCGACGAGCTCGAGCAGATGCGAGCCCAGTCGCTCGCCGGGCTGGCACAGATGCAGAGCGAGCCGCAGATGCTCGCCGGCGTCGCCCTCGGCCGCGCGCTCTCCGACTACCCCAAAGGTGACGCGCGGTATGCCCGCACCGTCGAGGAGAACATCGCCGACCTCAAGGCCGTCTCGCTCGATGACGTAAAGACGCTGTGGCGCGACCAACTCGCCGCCGCCTCCGGCGAGGTGGTGATCGTCGGCGACTTCGACCCCGATGCGGCCGTCGCGGAGGTCCGTACGGCGCTCGCAGGCTGGAAGAGCACGACGCCCTACGAACGGATCGAGCGGACGGTGAAGGCGGACGTGACGGGAGCCAAGGACGACATCCTCACGCCCGACAAGGCCAATGCCGTGTTCACCGCCGGGCTCGCCTTCCCCCTCGACGACGATTCGCCCGACGAAGTGGCCCTCGAGATCGGGAACTTCATCCTCGGTGGCGGCGCGCTCTCCAGCCGCCTCGGCGACCGAATCAGGCAGAAGGAGGGGCTCTCCTACGGCGTGACGTCGTCGGTGTCGGTCCCGTCGCGCGGAGACGACGCCCGGTTCACGATCAACGCGATCACCAATCCCGCCAACATCGACGCAGTCGAGACTGCGGCGCTCGAGGAACTGAAGCGGTTCCTCCAGTCGGGGCCCAGCGAACAGGAACTGTCCGACGCCAAGACGGCCTGGCTCGAGGCCCGCAAGACAGGCCGCTCGTCCGACGGCTCCATCGCCGGCCAACTCGCCGCGAACCTCGATCTCGGCCGAACTTTTGCTCGCGTCGCGGAGGACGAAAAGCGGGTGGAGGCGCTGACACCGCAGCAGGTGCAGGATGCCTTCCGGCGCCACATCGATCCCGCCAAGCTGATCATCATTCGCGCCGGCGACTTCAAAAAGTGATGGCCGCCGTCATGGCTCCAGCGGCTCGCCCCGGGCAAGGCTTGGTGCTGGTGGCTGGAAGTGCTGCGCTCGCCCTGCTTGTCTTGCTCTGCGCCACTGCCCGGGCCGAAGGAGATCTTGCCCTCCGCGCGACGCTCGACGAAGTCCGTGCCAGGCATGACGTCCCGGCGCTGTGGGCGGGGCGATTCCACGCCGACGGCCGTCGGGTGTTTGCGGTGAGCGGCGTCCGAAAACATGGCGACGTCGATCCTGCCCGCCTCGACGATCTCGTTCACATCGGATCGTGCACCAAGGCGATGACGGCGGTGATGGTCGCCCGACGGTGTTCCCGGGAGACGCTCACCTTCGACACCACGCTTGCCGAACTGTTCCCTTCCGTCGGCACGGGCGATGGTGGGACGCTCGCCGCATCGGCGTGGGCCGAGGTGACCGTCGACGAACTGCTCCGCCACACGAGTGGCGCCCCCGCTAACCCCGATTGGTGGGCGCTCCATCGAGCCCATCCCGGCGATCCGGTTGCGGCGCGGCGTGCGCTCCTCGAATGGCTGCTCTCCCAAGAACGCCCCGCGGAGCCAGGCTTTCTCTATTCGAACGTCGGCTACGCCCTCCTCGGCCACATTGTCGAATCGATCGAGGAGAAGCCTTGGGAAACACTCGTGTCCGACGAAGTCTTCCAGCCGCTCGGGCTGACGACGGCCGCCCTCGGCCCCCTCCCCCCGGAGGGCGCAACGGGAGCCTGGGGGCATGTCGTCCGTGACGGCGTCACCGAGCCGGTGCGGATCGACAATCCCCCGCCACTCGGCCCGGCAGGCCGCGTTCATGTCGCGATCGGGGAGTGGTCGCGGTTCGCCCTCGCCTTCACCGCCGACGGCGACAACACCGACCGGGCCCGCCTCGGCGTCTCCCCACGCGACTGGGCCCGGCTGCTCGAGCCGCGCGACGGCGGGAACTATGCCGGTGGATGGGTCCTCCACGATCGGGCCTGGGGGGGCGGGCGCGTGCTCTCCCACTCCGGTTCCAACACCACCTGGCATTGCGTCGCCTGGGTCGCCCCGGGGCGCGACTTCTGCCTCCTCGGGGCCACCAACACCGGCGCTCCAGCGGCGGGAAAAGCCTGCGACGAGGCGGTCTCGGCCTGCCTCGATCCGCGGCTGCTTCCCTTCGACGACGCCGCGGAACGTCGCTGAGCGGGACGGGGACTTGCGGCCCCGGCAGCGAGCGGGTCGATTGGGAGTCTCTCGGGGCGGCCGCCAACCGCGGGCGCCGTCCGAGGAGTGTGATGGGAAGGAGTCCTGCCGATGCCCCGCCGTGCCTCTGCCAAGTCTTCTCCAACCGGGGCCGGAATGGCATCCGCCGCTGCGGCCCCGTCGGCTGAAGCCGCCCGCCCCGCACCGCCTGAGGTTGTCATCCCCTCGAACACCCTTCTCGAAGGCGACTGCCTCCAGTCGTTGGCCGGTCTTCCCGACAGCTGCGCTCACCTCGCCTTCGCCGATCCACCGTTCAACATCGGCTACGACTACGACACCTACGACGACCGCCGCTCCGCCGACGATTACCTCGCCTGGTCGAAGCGATGGATGGGGGAGATCGTCCGCGTCCTCCGCCCCGACGGCACCTTCTGGCTGGCGATCGGCGACGAATACGCCGCCGAGCTCAAGGTTCTGGCGACGCGCGAGCTCGGGCTCACCTGCCGCAGCTGGGTGGTCTGGTATTACACGTTCGGCGTCAACTGCCGGCAGAAGTTCAGCCGGTCCCACGCCCATATCTTCCAGTTCGTCCGCGATCCCTCCAGCTTCACCTTCAACACCGACGCGATCCGCGTCCCTTCGGCCCGCGAGCTCGTGTACGGCGACCGTCGTGCCGATCCCAAGGGGCGACTCCCGGACGACACCTGGATCCTCCGTCCCCAGGACCTCCCCGAGGGCTTCGGCGGCGACGAGGATACCTGGTACTTCCCGCGTGTCTGCGGCACGTTCAAGGAGCGTTCCGGCTGGCACGGCTGCCAGATGCCGGAGCAACTCCTCGGCCGGATCATCCGGGCCTCGAGCAATCCCGACGATCTCGTCATCGATCCGTTCTCGGGGAGCGGCACGACGCTGGCCGTGGCCTCGAAGCTGGGGAGGCGCTATCTCGGCTGCGAGCTCTCGCCGCAATATGCCGCCCGAATCCGGGAGCGCCTGTCCACGGCACGTCCTGGGGATCCCCTCGACGGGGCCCCAGAACCGCTCAAGAGCGTGCCGGCCACGCAGGACGGCCGCCGAGTCGGAGAACGGCGCTCGGCAAAAAAGCAGGGCAAGCGGACCGGCAAAGCGGCCGAGACGCTCTTGTTTCCCACCGATCAGCCATGATTGAATCCACTCTCAGGAAAGGATTCCTCCCCGCGTCGACCGGCCGGGGAAGAGGGGCCAATCATGGCAACGTCGAAATCGCGGCGCACAGGACGGGATGGGGCAGTCCCCCCGCAGGCCACCCCTGCCCCCGCGGCAGATTCCCAGACGCAGACCGCGGCCGCCGGCGGGATCACCGCCGCGCCGGCTGACGGTGGATTATCGATCGATCGCCTGGCGCGGGCCTTTGCCTCGATGATGGGGGTGGCCGATCCCTACGGAGGCGGAGCGCCGACCGACGGCGATGCAGGCGTCGAGGTCGATCCTTCGCCGAACCTCGACGAAGAAGATTTCGGGTCGGGGGAGCATGATGCCGCCTGCCGGGTCAGCCCAAGCACGATCCTCGAAGCCCTCCTCTTTGTCGGGCTTCCAGGGGGCACGCCGCTCGGCGCCAAGCAGGTCGCGGCGCTGATGCGGGGGGTGCGCCCCCAGGAAATCGACGACCTCGCCGCCGAGCTTGCTCGCAAGTACCGGGCCAACAAATGCCCTTACGAGGTCGTGTCGCTCGCCGATGGTTGGGTGATGCGACTCCGCGAGGAGTATGCCTCGCTCGGCCGTGTCATCGAGAGCCGGGCCCGGCTTGTCCGGCTCGATGCCGATGCCCTCGACGTCCTCGCCGTCGTCGCCTGGAACCAGCCGGTGGCCCGCGACCGGTTCGTGGATCTCGGCTGTGATGCCTCCCCGAGCGTGCTGCGGCTCCTCGTCCGTCGCGGGCTCCTCGAACTGGCCCCCGGCGACGATGGCACGCCGAGCTACCGGACGACGAGGAAGTTTCTCGACGTCTTTCACCTCGCCCGGATCGAGGATCTTCCGGAGCCGAATGCGCCGCCGGCCTGAGGTCAGCCCGGAGACGGCCGATCCGCCAGCCAGGCAAGCGCTTCGGCGGCAGAGGTGAAAACGCCGTCGAGTTGCAACGCACGGATGCGGGCGAGCGTGGCTCCGAGGGCGGGGCCCGGCGCACAGCCGGCACGGATCAAATCGTGGCCGCCAAGCAACGGCGGGGGATCGAGTTCGGCGCGGGGGCGCTCGAGGCAGGCGGTGACCCAAGCAGCGAAATCGGCCCCTTCACCGGCCACGGCAGCCCGGGCTCGGAGGATGTCGGCCAACACCGGGCTGTCACGGTTGGCGAGCCAGGGCTGGAGG
>CAMCCR010000017.1 GCA_945873085.1 Candidatus Kuenenia stuttgartensis
GCCGAGCCGGGCATGGACGACGAGCCCCCGGCCGACGACGCGAGCGGCGACGACCCGTTCAACGCCCGCGATTCGTGAGCCGGGGCGGCGGTCGCTCGCCGCCTCGCGGAGGTTTGAAACGATGTGGTTCACGATCGTTGGCGAGATTCGCGACATCGAGCCCATTGCCCTTGGCCGATCGGTGCGGGTGCGGCTTCGGCTCCGCAAGTCGTACGGCGGCCTTCGTTGGCGAAAGCTCAAGGGGGTCGCGGAGGTGCGGCTGCCGAATGGCACGCGTCGATTGGCCGAAGTACATTGGTACGAAGCGCATGGAATCGGACGGCGTGAGCTCAAGATCAAGCGTTTCGTGAAGGCGTAGCCATGCAAAAACAACCTCATTTTGCGATCTGCGTCCGCAACACGGGCGTCCCTGCCTCGCTCGAACTGCGCAAGGTCTACCGCCTCGTCGCGGACGCCGCCGCCGCCGCCGAAGGCCTTGTCCGCGTGGTCGACGAGTCGGACGAGGACTACCTCTACCCGGACAACTTCTTCGTCCCGATCGAGGTGCCGAAGGCAGCGGTTCGGGCGTTCAGCAAACGTTCGGCCTGACCGGTCGCCGGATCAGATGGTGGATGGCTCCGGTGGCGTTGCAGGGGCCGTGGGCTCCGTTGAGGCTCCGGCGTTGGTGGCTAGCGCCTTTTCTTCAGGCATGCTTCGATGGACGTCATCGGCATCGATCTCTCCGGGCCCTGCAACGCGGCAGACACTGCGGTCGCGGCCTTCCGGGCAAACGGTCGCAGCCTCGTGCTGCAGGATCGCCTCGTCGGCGCTGACGATGCCGCCATCGCGGCGCTCATCAGGCGGGCCAGGCCCGACGCCGATCTGGTCGTCGGCCTCGACGCCCCCCTCTCCTACAACGACGGCGGCGGTGATCGTCCTGCCGATCGTCTCCTCCGGGCGCGGGCCGTGGCTGCGGGGCTGCCCTCCGGCACGATCATGCCGCCGACGCTCACGAGGATGGCCTACCTGACGCTCCGTGGGATCACCGTCGCCCGGATCGTGGCGACGATCGCGGGGGCCCGAGCGAGGATCGTCGAGGTCCATCCGGGGGCGGCCTGCGTGTTGCGCGGGGCGCCGGTCGAAATCGTGCGTGCTCTTAAATCAAGCGCAGCGGCGCGGCATGAGCTGCTCCGCTGGCTCGAGGGTGAGGGTCTGGAGGGGATTGGCCGCGGCCCTGATCCGGGCGATCACTTCGTCGCCGCCTGCGCCGCGGCCCTCGCAGCGTGGAAGTGGTCGCTCGGCGATCCGGCTTGGATCCACCCTGCCGATCCGCCGTGGCATCCCTATGACATGGCTTGCTGACCGTCGGCCGCTGCGTGCATCTCCGCTTGCGCGGCGAATCTCAGAGGCCCTCTGAATGCGAGCCGGCCGACCTTTGCGATGACGGACCAACTCCTTCTTCTCTGCCAATGAATCGAGGGACTGGCGGCCGTGCCCAATGCCCCAGGCTCGCTGGTTTCAGATGCCGGCAGCTGTTTCCCCCGCATCGATTTTCCACCCGCACGGATGCGAAGCGATCTGCCTGGCGACTCGAGGCGGGCACCCCAAAGCCGGGGCAAATTGCGCCCCCCGCCCCGCTCACCGGCCGCGGAGGCTCGACATCGGCACGCGCGACTTCGGGTCCTGCTGCCAGCTCACGGCGAGGAGGTCGTAGAGCTCCGCGTCGCCGCGAATGAGCCGGTGCGGATCCTGGAAGAAGCACTCGCTCGCCACGGCGAAAAACTCCACCGGGCTCTCCGCCGCATAGTCGTCGAGTGCCACACTCCGCCCCTCGTCGAGGGCTTCTTCGTAGCGCTCGCGGCAGGCCGCCATCCGCGCCGCCCAGTCGCGGCCGTCGACGCCGCGCGGCAGCGGCGGCAGGCCGTCGAACGGGCCGTTCATGGCGTCGACGAGATGGGCAAACTCGTGGATCACCACCGAACGCGGGCCGTCCTGAAGGAGCCCCCCTCGCCGCACCGCCGGCCAGGCAAGGACGACGCTGCCGCCGTTCCAGGCCTCACCCAGGCGGCGCTCCCGCCACTCCAGATGCACGCCCCCCTCGAGCGACGTCGCCTTCTTTCCCACCCAGTCGCCCGGATAGACGAGGATCGACTTGAGCCCGTCGAAGAGCTCGTCGGGGAAGCCGAGCGCGACCAGGCCCGCCTGGCCGGCGATCGCAAGGCGAACGTCGTCGTCAATTCGCTGCCCGCCACATCCCTCAAACCGCTTCTCGGCGAGGAACAGGGCAATCCATTGGCGCCACCGCTGAGCGTCGCCTTCATCGAGCCAGGCCGCCTGCCGGCAGACTCTTGAAAGCGTTTCGTCCCAGGGAGCAGGAAAGGGACGCTGGCGGATCGCCCGGCGCCGGCGGGATCGCAGCCAGGAAAAGATCATGACTCACCGATCTGGATCACCGAGCCGGATCGCCGGCGTGGATCACCGCCCGGCCAGGCCACGCCTGAACGAGAGCGGCCGGCGATCGCTTGAATTGCCAAGCGAACGTTACGGCCGACTGACATCGGGCATGATCTTGAAGCCGTACTGATTCAGATCGAGCGCCAGGAAGATGCAGCCGATCGCCAAGGCGATGAACGCGAGCACGAGCATCGCCGTGTAGACATTCATCGGCGGACGGGAATCGTTGGCCATGCTGCGAGACTCCTGACTGCCGCTCTTCGCGGCCGATCCATTCCTGACTCATGCCCCCGCGTGGGGCGAACCCCGGGCGGGGCGGGGACTCTCCTCCGATCGATCAGGCCCGCAGCCGCGTTGCGACCTTGTCGCCGCGCTGGATGACGCCGCGGACAAACTCGCGGATCACCACGGCCACCGCCTTGTCGGGCTTGATGCTCACGACACGGACGCGGCCGAGGTACTGATCATTGCGGTAGACGTCGAGTTCATGCCCCATCTGCAGGCCGTCGTCGCCCCCGAGCGAGAGCTCGATCGAGTCGTCGATGACGTTCGTGACCACGCCGTCGATCTTCGGCACCGCGTCGCGGGGGAGGTTGTCGATCGAGAGGCCACTCTGCTGGAGGAGGAGCCGGGCGTTGGCCACTTGCTTCTCCAGTTGGGCCTTCCGCTCGCTGGCGATCTCGAGAAACGATTCCTTTTCGTGGAGCTCGGAGGCGATCTTGGCAGCCCGATCGACCTGCTCGTCGACCTTGTCTTGTTGAGTGCGGACTTCTGAGCGAAGGTCGGCGACCACCTTTGAGGCAGCCTCGAGTTCGAGGCGGGCGGCGGCCAGTTCGGCCTGGGCCTTCTCACGCTCGAGCTCGCGGGCTTCCTTCTCCTTGCGGAGGACTTCAAGATCCTTGTTCTTTTCCTCGAGCGCGGTCTGGATCTTCGCTACCACCTGATCGCGGGCCGCCTCGGAGGCAGCCACTTCAGCCTGGAGCTTGGTGATCTCGGCGGAGAGGTTGTTGCGATCGGTCTTGGCCTGATCGAGCTGGGCCTTGTAGCCGAGTTGCTGGCCGGCCTTGATCTGCTCGCGGGTCCGCATGATCTCGTCGCGCCAATTGGTATGCGTCGAGTAAAGCGCCACTGCGAAGCTCATGAACACGAGGCTCATGATGAACAACGCGAACACGAAGATCTTGCCGATGGTGTTCATGGCTTGCCTGCGGGCCCTTCCTGGGCGTGGGACCGGGGGCTCTTCAGCGCGGAATCCCCGCGCAGAAACCGACCGGCATTTTTTCAGGATAGTGGTGGATCGGCAGGGGGGTCAACGATCCTGCACCCCGTCGCTTTCGCCATCCCCAACCGGCACAGTCACGGTAGCCGGCAGAGTCGACCGATCGCGCTTCAATCGAGCAAAAACAGCCCTTTCAAGGAGAAGGAGGAGGAGCAGACCGGCCGCCGTGGCCGTCGGCACCGGCCCGGCGAGGAGCCAGAGGCTCGTCCGCCCGTCGGGGTGGACGGCAGCCCGGATCGTCCCCGTCGCCCGCCGCGGGCCACGCTCGAGCAACCGGCCACAGCCATCGATGACCGCCGAAAACCCAGTGTTGGCGGCGATCGCCAGGGGGGTGCGCACCTCCACGGCCCGGAAGATGCCGCTGGCCAGATGCATGTCGAGCTCGCTCGATCCCCAAAACCAGCCGTCGTTGGTGAGGTTGACGAGGATGTCGGGGCGGGCCCCTGCCGCCGCCGAGCGATTGACCACCCCGCGGATCGCCCCCGGCAGGGCTGTCTCGTAGCAGATCGTCGGCGCCACCCGCAGCCCGGCGACCGTCACCACCACCGGCTCGAGGCCTGCTGTCAACCCGGCGGGGAGCGGCGTCAGCCGGTAAAGGATCGGGAACCGATCGGCCAGCGGCACCGTCTCGCCGAAGGCCACCGGGAACATCTTGTCGTAGCGCCCCACGGGAACGCCGCCGGCATCGAGGAACAGCGCCGAGTTGAAATGAAAGACGCCGCTGGACGATCGACTGGAGATGAGCTGCCGATCGACGCCAACGAGCCACGTGGTGGCGTAGCGCCGGGCATGGGCGGCGAGCGGATCAAGCCGATCCTGCTCGAGGATCGCCCGGCAGCGCGCCTGACGGACGGCAGCCGATTCGATGCTGGTGTCGTGGTCGGTGTGGCTGTCGCCGGCCTGACTGCCTTCGGCGTCGTCGCGGCGCCCCGCCGCGGGGGTCGCCGGCCCGAGGATCCGCTCGACGACATCGGCCGGCAGTTCGTGATCGGGCTCGATCTCGAGGATCGGCCAGCGCCACATCGTCTCCGGCCAGACGATCAGATCGGGCCGCGGCCCGGCGCCGAGCGCCGTTCGGGTCAGCCCGTCATATTCGGCAAGCACCTCCACGGCGGCATCTGGATCGTGCTTGAGCTCGGTGTCGATCGAGCCCTGCACGAGAAGGACGTCGAGGGAGCGCGGGTCGAGCGGCGCAGTCTTGATCCGCCACGCCCCGTACCCGAGCGCCGCGGCAAGCGCCACGCCAGCCGTCGCCAGCGCCAGGGCCACCGGCCGCCAGCCCGGCCGGGCACCTCCGACACCTGTGCCGCGTCCCCCTGCCCCAGCTGCGGTCACGAGCGCCGCCGCGACGAGCATCACAAGCCCCCCGACGCCACCGGCGCCGGCCCAATCGGCCAGTTGGATGAGCGTCGTCCAGCGCCACTGCGTGTGCCCGAGCGAGCCGAGGGTGAAGCCGCCGAGGATCGAGCCACGCAACTGCTCGCAGCCCATCCACACCACCGGCGCCGCGGCCACCAACGGCCAGCGGTAGCGGGTCATCAGTCGCCGCGTTCCCCAGATGAACAGCGGCAGATAGGCCGCCAGATACGCCGATAGCGCCAGCCATCCCAGCGACGTCGCCGGATGGGGAAGCCTGAGCCAGTGGATCGTCAGCAGCCAATGGAGCAGCCCGGCGAGCCACAGCCTCCGCCAGGGATGACGCGCCGTGCCGACACCATCCCGCGCGAGGATCAACCACGGAATCGGCGCCAGCCACGCGAGCATCCACAGATCGGCGGGGGGATGGACGAGGAACATCGTCACCGCACCGAGGAGCCCGAGGCGGAGCACCCGGCGATCGGCGTCCCTGGCGGGGAACGCTCTTGGCTCTCCGAACTGTGTCGCCCCAGTCATCGATCGATCCTCGTTCGTCAGGCCATCGCCCCGGCTCTCGTCAGTCGTGATCCGGGGAGGGAACGAACTCGGCAAGCACTGTGCCGGGGGCAACGGCGTCATCCTCGTCGACGAGGACACGCACGAGCCTCCCGGTGACCGGGGCCTCGAGATCGATCGTCACGCCGCCGCCGAGGAGCTCGACCACCCTGTCCCCTTCGAGCACGTCGGTTCCCTCAGGCACCAGCCACAGCGACAGCACGAGCGCCACGCCGACGATCCCCACGTCCGGGACGACGAGGGAACGCGGCAGGGATTCCCCCGACGCCGTCGGCCCGGCGCCGGTCACCGCTGTTCTCGAAGCCACTGGAGGACGACGCTGCCGACCGCCTCCAGCGATTCGCCCGAGCAGGCGGCCGCGGTGTCACGCGTGGTGTGCCACGCCGGGTAGTTGAAATCGATGATGTCGGCAGTCGGAATCTTGCCGAGATTGCGCAGCGGCACGTGGTCGTCTTCCACCTCATACCCGGGGCGAGGGATGAACTGCCTCACCCCCATCCGCCGGGCGACGTCCCAGACCTCGTCGACCACCGGCCGGGTTTCAGGCCAACTCACACTCTTCGACTCCTGGAAGATGGCCAGATCGGCGTCGGCCACCATGTCGAGCACGAGCCCGGCCCGATAGCTCCAGGTCGTCTCGCCCGCCTTCCTCCCCGCGGCGTACTGCCGCGCGAAGTGGGTCGACCCGAGGAAGTAGGGATCGCGCGGGCCGAAGACATATTCCTCGCCGTCGAAGAGCACGAAGTCGACCCCCACCGGCCCCTCGAGGCCGGGCATCGCCCCGGCGAGTTCCATGAGGAGGGCCACGCCACTGGCGCCGTCGTTGGCGCCGACGAACGTGCCGCGCGGATCGTCCCGATCGCGATCGGGAAACGGGCGCGTGTCGTAGTGGGCCCCGAGGAGGATCCGCTCCTGGCGGTCGGGATGCCAGCCGATGACGATATTCTCCATCGCCACCCCCTGGCCCGATTTGCGATCGCGGATCTGGAAGCGTTGGGGGGTGACCGTCGCCCCGGCGGCGCGGAAGTGGTCAACGACCATCTCCCGCTGCTGACGCATCCCTTCCGAGCCACTCACCCGCGGCCCGATGGCGACGATCGCCTCGAGGTGGGCCATCGCGCGGGCACCCGAGAACGAGGCGGCCGCGGCGACCGGCACGGCCGGCTCCTCGGCCATGACGCTAATCGCGCCGATCGCGACGAGCGCAATGAGAACGACGGAGACGGCGATGGGACGAGCGAAGCGGGAAGCCATGGCGACATGTCCAGAGGCGGTGACGTGAGGCCCAGAAGGGGACAACGCCACCGTCGCGCAGTGTACCCCTCGATCACAAGTTCCACCCAGAGCCATTCAGGGGCTCGAAACGGCATTTCCCATGCGTGGCGGCAGCCGAACCGGGGGGCGTGGAGGAGTGGGAGTCGAAGGGATACGATGGTCCCGAGGGCGACGGCAAGGATGCCCCCGGTGCGTGGAACGCGCCACCTCCGCCCGCCATCCGGGGAACGGTCCATGTCACGGCGATGCTCCGACGATGCTCCTGCCCTCCGGTTGCCGGGTCGCCCTCTCCCCAGCCCGAAGCCTGCCGGGCGGTCGCTCGCCGCAGGCCGGCCCACTTCGCGGTGCTTGGCCACCTTCCTGCTCCTCGCCCTGCTGCTTGCCGGCGCGCAGCGCTCCGCCCGCGCCGGCGGCGGGCCTGAGAACGTGATGCTCGTCGTCAATGCCGCAAGCCCCGCGAGCATCGAGGTTGCCAACGCCTGGATCACGCTCCGCAACATCCCGCCGATCAATGTCTTCATGCTCCCCTGGGAAGGGAGCCGGGAGTCGATCCCGGTCGGCACGTTCCGGGAGGAGATCCTCCGCCCGATCCTCCAGGCGATCGACGGCCGTCGGTTGTCGTCGCAGATCGATCAGGTCGTCTACTCCACCGACTTCCCCTGGCGGATCGACTTCAGGGATGAGCTCCCCGCGCCACTGGTCGGCAAGGACAACTTCCCGTCCGCATCGCTCACCGGGCTCTCGACGCAGTATGCCGCCATTCTGTCGCGCCAACCGACCTACCTCGAGGTCGGCAGCAACCGCTACTGGCGGCCGCTCTCCGACGACGGCATTCCGCGCGAGACCCAGGGATTCCGGTCGTGGTACGGATGGGGGGCGGCGGGTGAATTGCTCGAGGCAGGGGGGCCGCGCTACCTCCTCTCGACCATGCTCGGCGTCACCCACGGCAACGCCAACACCGTCGCTGAAGTGGTGTCGGGGCTGGCGACCGCCGCCGCGGCAGACGGCACGCGGCCACTCGGCACGATCTACCTCGCCGTCAACACGAACGTGCGCTCGACGACGCGCAGCCGTGACTTCAACGCGATCGTCCGCGAGCTCGCCAGCCTTGGCGTTCAGGGGGAGCTGTTCGAGGGAACGCTGCCAGTGAGGAAGAAGGATGTCGCCGGACTGATGACCGGGACGACGAACTACGTCTGGGACAAGGCCGGAAGCACCATCGTGCCCGGCGCGATCTGCGAGAATCTCACGAGCTTCGGCGGAGTCTTCACCGCGAACACCGGCCAGACAAACCTCGCCGAGTTCATCCGCTCTGGCGCTGCTGGGTCGAGCGGGACGATCATCGAGCCCTTCGCCCTGCAGGACAAGTTTCCCCATCCCTCGATCCATGTCCACTATGCCCGTGGTGCCTGCCTGGCGGAGGCCTTCTATCAGTCGATCCGCTCCCCCTACCAGATCCTCGTCGTCGGCGATCCACTCTGTCAGCCGTGGGGGATGATCCCCAGGATCACGGCGACCATCGCCTCCGATTCCTCGGCGCTGGAGTCGGGGCGCGTGCTCGCGGGAAAGGTGTGGATCGAGCCGGTTGGCCAAGTCCCGAAGCACGCCCACGCCACCCCCGAGGGAAAGTCGGTGCACGTTGATCGGTTCGAGTTCTTCGTCGATGGCGTCCGCCACGGACAGTGCGCCGAGGGGGAGAGCCAGCAACTCGACACCACGGAACTCGCCGATGGCCACCACGAATTGCGCGTCGTCGGGATCTCGTCGTCGACCGTGGAGACCCAGGGCCGGCTCATCGTCCGCTTCACGGCCGCCAACCACGGCCGCACGCTCGCGCTCGGCGTCACGCCGGAGCGGGTGAGAGCCAACGGCACGGTGCGCGTGAGTGTCGCCGGCAAGGGTCTCGAGGGGGTGACGCTGTTCTGCAACGGGCGCGTCATCGGCCGCACGACCGGCCCCGAGGCGACCGTCGAGGTGCCGGCCGACGTGCTTGGCGTCGGGAAGGTGACGATCCGGGCGACGGGCCGCGCCGGTTTCGGCATCGCCAACACGGTCAACGCCGATCCGGTGACGATCGACGTCCTGCCGATGAACTGACTGC
The DNA here is from genome assembly GCA_945873085.1 of Candidatus Kuenenia stuttgartensis. GTDB lineage: Bacteria > Planctomycetota > Planctomycetia > Pirellulales > UBA1268 > QWOP01. The sequence continues at coordinate 9,021 of CAMCCR010000017.1, forward strand.
CCGGAGGCTGCCCGGAGGCTGCCCGGAGGCTGCCCGGAGGCCGCCCGGAGGAACACCCCCGTGCCTCAGGTGGCAACGAGGTGATCGGTGTCGTTGAAGCGGTGGAGCACCGGCCCGGGCCACTCGAGGACCGTCAGTGACGCGTTGGCCAGCGCCGGAAGCTTCGTGAACGGCCGCATCGCCGCCACTGCGAGCACCGGGTGAGCGGGGCCGAGAAGGCTGCCGAGCGCCGCGGTGAGGATGCCGCCGTGGGCCACGACGATCATCGAGGGGACGTCGCGTGCGGCGAGCTTCTCGAGCATCGCCCGACCGCGGGCAGCCAAGTCGGTCCGTGATTCGCCGCCGGGGATCCGGTAGTCGACGTCGCCACTCCGCCAACTGGCGACCGCCTCCGGGAAGAGGAGCTCGAGATCGGCCCAGAGATGCCCTTGGAAGACGCCGGCGTGGAGCTCGCGGAGATCGTCCTCGATCTGGAGGGGCCGGTCGATGCGTCCAGCGATCGCGGCCGCCGTGTCCCGAGCGCGGCGGAGTGGGCTTGTCCAGATCTCGGTGACAGGGCTCACGGCATGGATCGATGCGGCCCACGCCGCCACTTCCTCGGCCTGCCGACGGCCCAACTCGGAGAGCGCGACATCCTCCTGCCCCTGAACGCGCTCCTCGACGTTGGAGACGCTCTGCCCGTGGCGCACGAGATACTGGAGCATGGGATGACTAACGGGGGGAGAGCGCGGGGACGGCCGCGGCCCTGGCGGCCTCGCTGGCGGGCAAGGGAGCCGGGAGGGCACGGCCGCCGTGCGTCTGCGAGAGCTGATCGACGAACGCCCGGCTCGATCCCTGAAGCACATACACCTCGCTTGAGTCCTGCGGCGCCCCGTGGGGACGGACGATGCAGATCACCTCGGCCTTGCCACCGTGCTGCCGGATCTGTTCGACGAGAGCCTGCTCGCCGGCGGAGAGGGCCCCGGCGGCGCTTGATTCGGTCGAGCCGGTCGGGAGGGCATCGGCCCGGTCACGGCGGTCGAACGACACCGTCGGCATCTGCGCCGGCATCGCAGGGAGATCGGCAGCGGCCACGGCCGCCACGGCGTTGCTGGGATACGAACTGCGGTAGACGAAAGAGAGGCCTGATTCGTCGAGCTGTTCGTGGATCGACGGGAGCGCCGCGAACAGCCCTTCGTTGTCGGTCGGATCGGCCGCATTGCAGACGCCAATGAGCGTTCCGTCGGTGCCGAACAGTCCGCCGCCGCTGCGCCCCTGCACCGGCTGGCCGGCGACCTGGACGTTGGGGGGGCCGAGATACTTGTCGACCGCGGTCACGCGGCTGTGGTGGATCGTGGGATCTTGTCCGCTGTTACAGCCAACCGTGACAACCGGCTCCCCTGTTGCGGTCGCGCGATCGATTCCGCCGACGCGCACCGGCTCGATCGTGGCATCGGTGAAAATGCTGACGAGCGCCAGATCCCGCTTCAGATCCCAGGCGATCACCTGCCCGGCCAGCCCGCGCTCGCCGCGGGGAGAGAAGAGATCGACCTCGACGCGTCCCTTGCCGGCCGAGTCGCGGAAGATGTGGCCACAGGTGAGGATCAGCGCCTCCCCCTGACGGCAATCGATCACCGTCCCGGTGCCGAGCGACACGCCATCAGCCCCCGCGACCCGGAGGCGGGCGGTGGCCGAAAGCAACCTCGCCTCGAGCGCCTGCCGGGCAGCAGGATCGATTGGCGGCGCGGCGGGGAGCGGCCTAGGCTGACGCGGAGCCTCGGCGAGCGACCGTGGATCGGGCCGTGGCGGTGCCTGGAGGGGGGAGGCCGTCGGGGGCCCGACGACCGTCGCGGGAATCGTCGGCAGCGCACGGGGCGCGGCTTCAAGAGCCAGCGGCGCATCGACCGGACGGGACGGGACGGGGATCCCCGGGACGGGGGCCGCTCCCGTCGCCGCAGGCATGGCCCGGGCTCCGGCTGGGCCGGCAGCGGGGCGGCTCTTGGTGAGCAAGCGTTCCAGCTCAATCCGCGTCGTCGCCCCGTTGATGCGATCGACTTCCTCCCCCTTGACGAGCAGCACGTAGCAGGGGACCCCGGTGACCGCGAAGCGACGGACGAGGTCTCCCTCGCGGTCGACATCGACATGGCGGACGATCCACCCCGCCGCGGCGACTTCGTCGACCAGCGGAGCCATCGATCGGCAGGGGCCGCACCAGGAAGCGGTGAAGTCGAGGAGCATGACGTCGGAGGGGACGACCGGGGCGCTCGAGGCAGGGGCAGTCGGGGGCGCGGCAGCCAGAGATGCGGCCAGCGCCGACAACCCCGCCAGGGAGAGCACAGCCCACGCGGCGGCGCGGAGGAACAACTTCATCCGTGGCTCCGTGGTCTTTTGACGGTTCGTGGGCGGCGTCAGGAGGATCCGGGCACGCATCGGGCCCGGCCGGACTTCGGGGCGGGATACTGCCGGGGCATCCCCCGGCGGGCAAGGCCACTTTCACGTTTGAGCGGTCTGCGGAGGCTTCCCAAGTCGCCCCGATTGCTGCGCCGTTTCCCCCTTCGCTCAGCCCTTCCTACAATTCCGTCTCGCTCCTCACCGGACGCCCGCCGTACGCTCCCTGTCCCCTTCGTCACTCCCTCCCTGCGCCCGCCCACCATGAATGCCCCGACACGCCGCCGGATCCTCGTGACCTCGGCGCTCCCCTATGCCAACGGGCAGATCCACCTCGGGCACTTGGTCGAGTACATCCAGACGGATATCTTCGTCCGCTTCCAAAAGCTCCGCGGCCACGAGGCCGTTTATCTCTGCGCTGACGACACCCACGGCACGGCAATCATGATCCGGGCCCGGGCAGAGGGGCGCTCCGAGCGCGAGCTGATCGCGGCGATGCGTGAGGATCATCTCGCTGACTTCGCCGGCTTCCGGATCGAGTTCGACCATTACGGCAGCACCGACAGCGATGCCAACCGGCGCCTCTGCGGCGAAATCTGGCGGAGCCTGCGTGACAAGGGTCTCGTCGTCAGCCGTGACGTCAAGCAGCTCTTCGATCCGAAGGCAGGGGTGTTCCTCGCCGACCGCTTCGTCCGCGGCACCTGCCCGCGCTGCAAGGCGGCTGACCAATACGGCGACGCCTGCGAGAAGTGCAACGCCACCTACTCGCCAGCCGATCTCGTCGATCCCGTCAGCACCCTCTCCGGCGCGACCCCCGAGATCCGCTCGGCCGAGCATCTTTTCGTCCAACTCGAGCCGATGCAGGGCTTCCTCCGTGAATGGACGAAGGACTCCGGGGCCCTCGACCCGCGGATTTCCAACTACCTCACCGGCCATTTCCTCGGCGAGCCACTCCGCGACTGGGACATCTCCCGCCCGGCCCCCTACTTCGGCTTCGAGATCCCCGATGCGCCGGGGCATTACTGGTATGTGTGGTTCGACGCGCCGGTCGGCTACATCGCCGCCACCGACGAGTGGTCGGCGGCCCAGGGGGGCTCCTGGAAGGCGTGGTGGCACCGCGGCGGCACCAACGAACCGGCCGCTGAGATCCACCACTTCATCGGCAAGGACATCACCTACTTCCACACCCTCTTCTGGCCGGCGATGCTCGAAGCGGCCGGGCTTGCCCTGCCGACGAAGGTGCGGATCCACGGCTTTCTCACCGTCAACGGCGAGAAAATGTCGAAGAGCCGCGGCACCTTCCTCTTGGCGCGGACCTACCTCGACCACCTCGATCCTGCCTGCCTCCGCTATTACTACGCGGCAAAGCTCTCCGGCGACATCGACGACATCGACCTCAACCTCGAGGACTTCGCCGCCAAGGTGAACTCCGACCTCGTCGGTAAGGTGGTGAACCTCGCCAGCAGGACAGCGCGGTGGCTCGAGGGAACGGGGCTGTCGGAGACCTACCCCGACGACGGCGGGCTGTTCGCTCAGGGGGCCCTCGACGGCGCCGAGATCGCCGCTGCCTACGACGACTGCGACTTCGCCCGCGCCATGCGGCTAGTGATGGCGGCCGCCGACAGGGCCAACGCCTACGTCGATGCCGAGCAGCCTTGGAAGCTCGCCAAGGCGGGCCCCGAATCGGCCGAGAAGCTCCGCGAAGTCGCCACCGTGGCGTTGAATCTCTTCCGCCAGATCGTCGTCTACCTGACGCCGGTGCTGCCGGACTTGGCTGCCGAGACCGGCGCACTCGTCGGAGGCCCGATCCTTTCCTGGGAGGAATCGCGACACCCCCTCACCGGCGTGCCGGTCGCCCCGTTCAAGCCCCTCGCCCGCCGGGTCGAGGCTCCCCAACTCGAGGCCCTCGTGGCTGCGTCGAAGCCCGCCACGCCACCTTCGCCCCTCTCTCCACCGTCCAATCTTCCTTCCTCCGGAAACGCCTCCGTGACCACCGATCCCGCCGAGCCGCTCGCCGCAGAACCTCTTGCCCCCCAGTGCACGATCGACGACTTTGCGAAGGTCGATCTCCGCGTGGCGCGGATTCTCGCTGCCGAGGAGGTGCCGGAAGCGAAGAAGCTCCTCAAGCTCACCGTCAGCTTGGGCGGAGAGGAACGGCGGACGGTGTTCGCCGGCATCAAGGGCTTTCATGATCCGGCGGCGCTCGAGGGACGGCTCGTGGTCGTCGTCGCCAATCTCGCCCCGCGGCAGATGAAGTTCGGCTTGAGCGAGGGAATGGTGGTGGCCGCCAGTGGAGCCGGCGCGACAGGCGTCTATCTCCTCTCCCCCGATTCCGGCGCCCTGCCAGGCATGCGACTGCACTGACTGAGGCAGGCCAGCCACGGCCTGCTGGTCGGCGCGGGATGGGCCGCTGGGGAGTTCGAAGGCAGGCCAGCCACGGACCGGTGGACACCGGCGCGGTAGGATGAAGGGTGTTCGATGCCCGATCGTGTGATCGGGGTCGGGGCAGCGGCCTCACCTTCTCTCCACCGGAGTCCATCATGCCGCAGCCGACGATCCTCTTCTCCACCGACTTCTCTCACGCCAGCGACGCGGCCCTCCCCCATGCCGCGGCGCTCGCGCGCCAGAAGGGGGCCAGGCTCCTCATCGTGCATGTCGAGGAGCCCCCGCTGGCCTATGGCGGCGGAGAACTCTACTACGGCCTCGCAGAGCCAGACACAGCCCGGATCCTCGCGATGCTCGAAGCGGTGAAGCCAGCCGACCAGGAAGTCGCCTTCGAGCAACGCCTGACGATGGGAGACCCGGCCGCGGAGATCTGTCGGATCGCCGCCGACGAAGGGGCGGAGATGATCGTCATCGGCACCCACGGCCGCACCGGCCTGTTTCGCCTCCTCATGGGGAGCGTCGCCGAATCGATCCTCCGCCGGGCCCCCTGCCCCGTCCTCGTCTATCGTGAGCCCGGCCATCGGGTCGGGCAGCAACCGGCCATGGCCGGCGTCTGATCACTTCCCCCCCACCGCCGCAGGTCGCGCGTGCCCGACCGTCCCGCCAAACTGTCCACGCCATCGATCGGCGTCGCGCCGCTCCGTGAGCGCCTCGCCCACCGCGCCCGGGTTCGCGCCACGCTCCGCGGGCGCTTCGACGGCGCGGGCTTCATCGAGGTCGACACGCCGGTCCTCTCCCTCGAGGTGCTCCCCGAGGCGCACATCGATCCGATTCCCGTCGCGGTCGACGGCAGGGAGGCCCCGGTCCAATGGCTGCAGGCCAGCCCGGAGGCCCTCATGAAGCGTCTTCTGGCGGAGGGATCGGGGGCGATCTACCAGTTCGCCCGCTCCTTCCGGGCCGGCGAGCGGGGAGCCCTCCACGACGTCGAGTTCGTCCTCCTCGAGTGGTATGCCCCGGGCGCCACGCTCGACGCCACGGCCCCGCTCCTTGCCGCCGTCTGCCGCGATGTCCTCGGCACGGAGGGGCTCGAGCGTCTCTCCTGCCGCGATGCCTTCCGGCTCCATGCCGGCGTCGACATCCTTTCCGCCACCCCCGCTGACTGGCGCGAGGCCGGCCGTCGCCTCGGGGTCGCCGCGCCGCACGGGACGGACGATCCCCCCGAGCTGTGGTTCGAGCTCCTCCTTTCCGAGGTCGTCGGTCCGCAACTCGGCCGCGGCGGACGACCGACGGCGCTCGAGCTGTGGCCAGCCACGCAATCGGCCTTCGCCCGACTCGATCCCGAGGATCCACGCCTTGCCCGCCGCTTCGAGCTGTTCGTCGACGGCGTGGAACTGGCCAACGGCTGGGAGGAGGACACCAGCCGCGCGCTCCTCGCCGCCCGGATCGATGAGGCCAACCGCATCCGCGTCGCCGCCGGTCGGCCGGCGCTCCCCGTTCCTCGCAGGCTGCTCGAGGCCCACGGGGCTTCGATGCCGGAGGGCGTCGGAGCGGCACTCGGCTTCGACCGCCTCGTCATGCTCGCTGCCGGGGCAGAGACGCTCGATGCGGTCCGCCCCTTCGGCCTCCGCGAAGCCTGAGCGTCAGGCCTGACAGGGCGCTGGGCAGCGGCCTGTTGCGGGCGGTGCGGCGAGGGACAGCCCGCTACTGCCCGACGTTGGGAGCGATCCCGGCAACCATCCAGTTGTCGAACATCCGCTGGCCACGCGTCACCGGCTTGGATTGCATGAGCATCCGGATCTCGAGCGGTTTTGAACGCCCCTCACAAGGGCCGATGACGACGACCACGGCCCACGAGTCGGGGAAGCGAACTTCGGCGCCGACGCAGCGGAGCGTCGTCGTCGCGGCACTGCCACACTTGCGGATGTTCTGGATGATCTCCATGTCGGCAAGCGAGGCCTCGGCTTGCCGCTCCTGGACATCGGGCGTCGCCTTGGCGCCGACCCCCATCCCCATCGGGGGAATCACTTGGGGAAGGCAGGTCTTGACGGCTTCCCCGAGCCGATCCTCCCGGACCATCTCGAGGAACATCGCCGCCGAAGCCTCGGCCCGCCTGAACGCCACCGTGCGCTGCGTGAGACTCGTCGCCACCGACTGCATGCCGAATCCGACCGCCAGCGCCAAGCCTGCCAGCGCCCACCAGCGGCCGGTCTTGCGATCCTCCACCTCGCCCCGCTCGTCGCCATCGCCGCGTGGCGAGACATCCTTGAGCGCCACCACCGACAGCGCCGAGGCGATCAGCGGGACGAGCAACAAGGCCGGCGAAAACACCGCCGTTGCCGAGAGCATCCCAGCGAGGAGGGCAAACACGGCGAGCACGCTTACCGGACGGTAGCCCGGGACGACATCCGAGCCGTCGGCAGCATCGGAAAGGTCAGTTCGCATTCACCCGCAGCCCCTCGGACTGCTCCAACTTCTGGCGGCGGTCGGCATAGCGGAGGATGAAGTCGTCATTCTTGTCGAACACGATCGCGCTCTCTGCCGGGTGGGCGAACGGCCCGTTCGACGTAGCAAACCGCACCCAGCTGAGCCACTTCCGGTCAGGGGCGAGGCCGAAGAACATCCGGCTCTCAGGGGTCGGCTGCACGAGACTGCGGGGGACGGCCGCGGTGTGGAGGCTCGCGGCCGCGAAACAGACCATCACCCAGGCGGTGATCACCGCCACGAGCGGCCCGCCGACGAGCTCCACCTGCCTGAGGAATTTCACCTTCGTCGTCGACACGAGGTCGGTGACCAGTCGCATCCCGAGAAGAACCACCGCGAAGATCCCCCACAGGCAGAGGAAATCGATGAGGTAGGTGTAGGAAGGCAGCTTGGCATCGACGAAGCTGGCAAGCCGTTCGTACCAGGCGGTGGCGAACGTCGCGGCGGCGACGATGTTGAGGAGCATGACCAGCCCGCTCCACAGCCCCTCGCGGGCGAGAACGAGCGCGATGGCCAGGAAGACGAGGATGAGGAGCAGATTGACGATCATGATGGTGGTCCTTCCGATTCAGCTGCCGGTCTTCGGCGCGAAGATCCGCTGCATCTCTTCCATCGCGGTGGTGCCATCGAGCACCAGCCGCATCCCCTCGTCCCGCATCGGCTTCAGGCCGTCCTTGGCAGCGGCCTGACGGAGCACCTGGGCGTCGGCCTTCTTAGCGATCGCCATTCTCAGCGTCTCGCCGGAGGCGAGCTCGAAGATCGCCGTGCGGCCGAAATAGGAGGTGCCCGAGCAGATCCGGCATCCGGTCTCACTGGGGCGCTTGAAGGTCGGAAGCTCCTCCTTCGTCTTCTTGAACTTCGCCAACATCTCCGGCGTCGTCTCGATCTCCTCCCGGCACTTCGGGCAGATCTTGCGGACGAGCCGCTGCGAGAGGGAGCCGAGGAGGGTGCGGGCAAGGAGATCGGGCGGGATCCCCACGGCGAGGAGCTTGCTGACAGCATCGATGGCGTCGCTGGCACGGAGGCTCATGACGACGAGCTTGCTGTCATCGGCGTGCTTGATGAGCTCGAGGGCGAGCTCCTTGTCGCGGAGGTCGCGGGTCACGATCCCAGACGGATACTCACGCATCGCCGCTTCGAGGGCGGCCACCGGCGTGACATTGGCGCGGGCGTCGAATCGCACCGGCTTGACGTTTTGAATCTCCCGCGGCGGGGCGGCGGCATCCTCGATCGAGATGAAGTCGCGGAGCAGGCGATCGGCCGAGGAGACGACGACGTCGAACGTCGTCGACAGCCCTGAGGCCGCCGGCGAGGAGAGGACGACGAGCCCCTTCTCGAGGCCGAGCAGATGGGAGATCGTGTCGGAGATCGGCTTGGGCACACCGAGATCGCCCATCGACTTGAAGACCACCGTCGGCGTGTCGACATGGATCAGCACCTGCTCGCCGGTCGGCGCCGACTGCACCATGAGCTTGCAGGTGCGCGGCTTCCCTTCCGCCTGAACGGCGAAGGTGCCGGCGAGGCGGCCGCGGCGCTCCTTCGGATCGAGCCCGCAGAGGACTTTCATTGACAAAAGCGCCGCATCGGCGGCATGCCGCTCCATCGGCGGCTCGTCAGCCCACACCTCCGCCCGACGCCGCGATCCGCCCGACGCCTGCATCCGGCGCGGCATCCACACCCCGTCGACTTCGTGCCGAACGTTGACGTCGGTCGGGCTCCACTCCATGAGCACCGTCGAGGCGCGTGAGCTGACGGCCATCTGGAGGATCTTCTTTGCTTCCTCGATCCCCTCGGTGGCCATGGCCCGCTCGAGGCGCCCCTTGTTGTCGTCGGCCGACTTGCCTCCGGCAGCCTGGAAGGTGAGCGGGGGAAGGGCCTCGACCGGCTCGACTTCCGCCTCCATCTTGACGCCGAACTGGGCGAGGAAGCGGGAGAGAAGACGGCGCATGTGGCCGCTGGTGAGGACCTTGTCGGACTTCCCCGCCTTGGCGTTGTGCTGCCCGGCATAGACGAGCGCCGGAACGAGCCAGGCCAGCGCCATGATCACCTGCCCGGCGATCGAGGAGGGGATCACCCAGGCCAGGAGGGCCGCCACCGTGAACGGGAAGGCGGCCAGAGCACCCCAGAGGTTGGGGCGGATGCCGAGCTTCGCCGAATCGCGCGTGATCCAGTCGCTCGTCATCGCCCAGCCGACGACCTGCAGCCACCAGCAGACCAGCGGGAGGATCGAAAGCCCGCCCCCCGTCTCACGCGTGGCCCACTGCGGATTCGGCGCAGGCCAGCCCTGAGCCCAGCCCGGCGTGGCGGTGAGCACCAAGGCCCATCCCACGACGGCCGCCGGGAGAATATTTGTCGACAATCGTCGCATCACGTCACTCCGATGCCCTTCAGCGCCATCGTCAGCGCCTCGCGGTTGGGGGCGATCTCGAGCGCGTCGTTGCGATCGATGAGCCCCTGGTCGATGAGGCTCTTGAGGCTCATCGTGAAATCCTGCATGCCGTCGCGATGCGACTTCTTGATATGGTCGGCGAGGAGATGATCCTGCTCCTCGAGGATGTACTTCCTCACGAGGACGTCGAAGAACATCACCTCGCAGATCGGCACCCGGCTGACCCCCTCGCGGATCGACTTCAACAACTTCTGCGCGATGATCCCCTTCATATTGAAGGCGATGGCGCTGCGGATCGACGGGTGCTCTTCCTGGGGGAAGAGGTCGAGGATGCGGCCGATGCAGCTGGAGGCGCTGGCGGCGTGGATCGTGCCGAACACGAGATGGCCCGTCTCGGCGGCGTGAATGGCCGTCTTGAACGTCTCCACGTCGCGCAACTCGCCGACGAGGATGATGTCGGGATCCTCGCGGACCGCGTGCTTCATCCCGATCTCGAAGTTCTTGACGTCGGTGCCGATCTCCCGCTGGTTGATCAGGCACTTGTCTTCGGTGAACACGAACTCGATCGGATCCTCGAGGGTGAGGATGTGCTTGCGGTAGGTCTGGTTGATGTAATTGAGCATCGATCCGATCGTCGTGCTCTTGCCGGAGCCGGTGACGCCCGCGAGCAGCACCATCCCCTGGTCGAGGACGCACATCCTCTCCAGGCTCGGCGGGAGGAAGAGCCCCTTGAAGTCGGGAATCTTGTTGTTGACGCGCCGCGCGACCATCCCCAGCGAGCCCTGCTGGTAGAGGAGATTGACGCGAAACCGCCAGCGAATGTCGTCGACGACGCAGGTGTGAGCGAAGTCGGCACCGCCGTCGACGTCGAGGATCTTCTTCTGCCGATCGTCGAGCATCGCGAAGCAGAGCCGCTGCATCGTCTCGTCGTCGAGCTTGTCGTGCTTGAGCGGCTGGAGCGAGCCCTTCACGCGCATGAAGGGGGGCTGGCCGACCTTGAGATGAAGATCGCTCCCCTGCAACCGCACCAGGGCCTCGAACAGCCTGTCGATCTCGAGGCGGTCCTTCTTCTTCATGCCCCGGACGGGGGTGGCGGGGGTCGCTGGGGCGGTTTCGATCGTGGCCATGGCATGCCTATCGAAGAGGATGTGGTGGAACGCAGGAACTGCCACCGCGTCGGCATGGCACGCCCGAGGCTGGCGCGTCGTCGCCCGCGGTCGCGGCCGTCAGGACGGGGGCGGACGGACTGGAATCCCCCGACGGATGAACAGATCTTTAACCTCCCGGATCGTACACTGGCCGAAGTGGAAGATGCCAGCGGCCAGGGCTGCATCGGCCCCGCCGAGCGTAATCGCGTCGGCAAGATGATCGGGCCGACCGGCGCCGCCGCTGGCGACGACGGGGATGCCGACGGCGCGACTGACCGCGGCGGTGATCTCCAGGTCGTAGCCATCGCGCGTGCCGTCGCGGTCCATGCAGGTCAGGACGATCTCCCCGGCACCGAGCCGCTCGACCTCGCGGGCCCAGGCCACGGCCTCCAGCCCCGTCGGCACCCGTCCCCCGCTGACAAACACCTCCCAGATTTCCCGGCCATCCTTCATCACCCGCTTGGGGTCGATGTTGACGACCGTGGCACAGCTGCCGAGCCGGTCTGCGACGCGCGAGACGAGCTCCGGCGTCCGCACGGCGGCGGAATTGATGCTCACCTTCTCCGCGCCTGCCTGAATGAGTCGCGAGGCGTCGTCGAGCGTCCGGATCCCGCCGCCGACGGTGAACGGCATGAAGACCGTCTCCGATACCCGGCGGACCACATCGAGCATGATCGAGCGTTCTTCGTGGCTGGCCGTGATGTCGAGGAACACCAGCTCATCGGCCCCCTCCGCCTCGTAGCGGGCGGCGACCGCGACCGGATCGCCGGCATCGACGAGGTCGAGGAACTTCGTCCCCTTCACGACACGCCCCTTCTCCACGTCGAGGCAGGGAATGATTCGTTTGGCGAGCACGCGTCAGCCTCCGGCAGAGTGACCAATCCGTCCCTCGTCGGGGCTGGATGCGGTGGCATAAAGACGGCGGGGGATCCGCCCGGCAAGGAACGCCTGCCGGCCCGCGTAACAGGCCGCCTGCATCGCCGCGGCCATCCGCAGCGGATCGGTGGCGTGGGCGATGGCGGTGTTGAGGAGGACGCCATCAACGCCGAGTTCCATCGCCTCGGCAACGTCGCTGGCGGTGCCGACACCGGCATCGACGATGACGGGATAGTCGGGGTCGTCCCCCTTGAGATACTCGAGGCAGATCTTCAGGGCGTTGGGATTGAGGATCCCCTGCCCGGAGCCGATCGGGCTCCCGGCCGGCATCACGCTCGCCGCCCCGGCCTCTTTGAGCCGCCGGGCAAGAACCGGATCGTCGCTCGAGTAGACGAGAACGGCGAAGCCCTCGGCGACGAGCCGGATCGTCGCCTCGAGCGTGCCAATCGGATCGGGGAGGAGCGTGCGCGTGTCGCCGAGGACTTCGAGCTTCACCCACTCGCTGCCGGGATTGCCGAGATCACGGAGCAGCTCGCGGCCGAGCCTGGCAACGCGGACCGCCTCGTCGGCGGTGAAGCATCCGGCCGTGTTGGGGAGGATCGTGTAGCGCTTCGGATCGAGGTGGTCGAGGATGTTTTCGCCGGCCGCGTTGACCAGCCGCTCGCGCCGCACAGCCACCGTGACGCAGTCGGTCCCCGCTGCCTCGAGGCACCGGGCCATCTCGGCGTAGGAGCGGTATTTCCCGGTGCCGACGACGAGGCGACTGGAAAGCGTGATCCCGCCGACGGTGAGCGTCTCGGCGGTCGAGTGCACAGGGGGCATGGTGGGCGGAGGCATCGTGGGATCGGGAGGAGGAGACCCTCGGAAGGGCTTGGAGCCTAGCAGGCTTTCGGACCGGTGGCACTCCACGACCGCGGACGACGGAATCGGCCGCTCACCGGCGATCGCGTTCGGGGCGGGGCGGCAACGAGCGCTCGAGCGATCAACCGCCGCCGACGAGCGTCACGATCTCGATCCGATCCCCTGCCGCGAGCGCCCGCGCCGCCAAGTCACGCCGGGGGACGATCCGCTCGTTGATCTCCACCGCCAGCGGCCGGCCGGCGAAGCCCAAGGCCGTGACCGCATCGAGGGCCGATGCCCCGGCGGCAAAGGCCCTCGGTTCGCCATTCACGGTCACCGAGAGCAACGCCGGCGCACCGGCCGGCTGGGCCGGTGGCGTGGCGGCATCGTCGATCGGATCGGGGTCGGTCACGGGGCTGGCGGAAGAGGAGACTGGAGCAGGGAGAGCCGGAACTTACCGAGGTTGTGGGTGCCGTCGGCGAACTGATGCTCGATGGTGAACAGGAGGACGCTTCCGGCCGGCAGGGCCACTTCGGGGGCGAGCTCGTAGGTCAGCGCGTGATCCTTGCCGACCTCGGGGGCGATCGCCCAGCCCGATTCCGGATTGTCGTCGATCGTGGCCGCAGCGGGATATCCCCCCTGCTCGAAATCAGCCTTGGCCGTCGCCAGCTTGACGACGTTCGGAGCATCGGCGCTCCCCGGTGCCCCCGACTGGATCGCAAACCTGCTGAGAACGACGTTGCCGTTTCCGGCCCGTCCTGGCCCCATCGCGGGGAGACTCGGATCGGTAAGGGCCTCGAGCTTGACCGCCGAGACGTTCCCCCCCGGCGGAACGATCGCCTTGATGGTGTAGACATCCTTGGCGAGGCTGCCGGTCACGAGCACGATCCCATCGGCAGCGATGGCTCCGGTGGCACCGGCCGCACTCTTGAACTCGGTCGGCACGACCGCGGCGAAGGCGGGGGCGGCTGGCGGCGGTGGCGGCGGCACCGGGGCGAGCTCGGGCGAGGGGACCGGGACGATCCGTCCGCCGGCATGACTGCCGATGAACATCGTCTGGCCATTGGGGGCCACGGCGACACACCACACGCTCGACGGCTTGGCTCCTTCGACCGGCGGCGGCCCCTTCTGTTCAGCCTTCGAAGCGACGTCCCAAAACTTCACCGCCCCGTCGAGACTGGCACTGGCGAGCCGGGCGTTGTCAGGGGTGAAGGAGACGCTCGTCACCCAATCCTTGTGGCCGGCGAGCGTGCCATGCTCCTTGGAGTCGGCGGTGTTCCAGAGCTTCACCACCCGGTCGGCACCGGCGGTGGCGAGCTTCGAGCCGTCGGGGGAATAGGCGACGGCCCAGAGGGTGTCGGCGTGTCCTTCGAGCTTCCCCTTTTCGGTGCCGGCGGCGACGTCCCAGAGCTTGACGAGCTTGTCGCCGCCACCGGTGGCGAGCGTGGCGCCGTCGGGGGAGAAGGCGACGGAAGTGACCGGGCCACCGTGGGCGGCAATCGTGCGGATCTCGGCATTCGTAGCGGTGTCCCAGACGACGACGGTGCCATCCTCGCCGGCGGTGGCGAGCTTCGTGCCATCGGGGGAGAAGTCGAGCGAACGGACCCAGCCCTTGTGCTTCTTGAGATCGGCCTTGAGGGCCCGGCCGGGGAGGTCCCAGAGCTTGACGAGGCCGTCGTAGCCGGCCGTGGCGGCGAGCTTGCCGTCGTTGGAGGCCTTGATCGCCCACACCGCAGTCGGGTGGCCGGCGAGGTCGCCAGCCCGGTTACCGTCGGCCGGATTCCAGATCGCGGCATCACCGGGACGGTAGAGGAGACTTTCGCCCCCGGAGGTGAGGAGTTGCGCGCCGTCGGTGGTGTAGTCGGCGGAGATCACCCAGCGCGTGTGAGCCGGGAGGTTGGCAGCGGGGGCCGGAGGAGCAGGCGTGGCGGGATCCTGGGCGGAGGCCCAGCCGCTGCCGACGACTAGCAGACCGATGATCGCAGCCACGCCGACGAGGCGGTGCGAACGGAGGTAGAAACCAGGGACACTGCAACTCATGGTCGGCTCCTCTGCCGGGACGCTCAAACAAGATTCGGTGATCGGGTTGGTGGATGAATGCAGGGACGTTTCCCCCCCTGGACCCCTTCCCCGCATCGACGTGGCAAAGAGTATAGTTTGCCCAAGCCCCCTGTTTCCAACCACGGTGCAAAGGGGATTCCCGGAACCGATCCTCCGTTTTGTTCCCCACTCTCCGTTTTTCTCTCTTTGGGACCCGCGTCATGGCCACCTCCTCCCGCTCGAAGTCCCCTGCCACCCCGCGGCGGAAAGCCGACGTCGTCCTTGTCGCCAGCGGCGACCTCCGCGAGGAGGCCAATCGGGTCTGCTGGCCGGCCCAGAAGCAGATGGAAGCGGATTTGACGCGGGCCTTCGCCGCCGCCGGCCGGACGCTCGTTCGCGGCCACGCCCCCTCGAAGGCCCGCGGCCATGGCTTCATCGCCAGCGCCCGCGAGGGGATCGACGTGTTTGCCTCCGTCGACTCCAGCGCGCCGCTCGTCGTCGCCGAGGCTGTCTGGCAATACTCTAACCACGTCCTCCCCGGGCTCTCCAGCCACTCTGGTCCCATCCTCACCGTCGCCAATTGGTCGGGGCAGTGGCCGGGCCTTGTCGGGATGCTCAACCTCAACGGCTCGCTCACCAAGGCGGGCGTCCCCTACGCCACGCTCTGGGCCGACGACTTCTCGAGCGCCGGCTTCCAGCGCCACCTCGAATCGTGGCTCGCCACCGGCAAGGTCCGCCATGACACGAGCCACGTCGTGCCGCTGGCGGCGGTGAAGGTGCCCGGGAAGCTCGAGCAGATCGGCGCCGGGATCGCCGCGGAGCTCCGCGAAAAGAAGGCCCTCATGGGGGTCTTCGACGAGGGCTGCATGGGGATGTACAACGCGATCATCCCCGATCGTCTCCTCCACGCCACCGGGGTTTTCAAGGAGCGTCTCAGTCAGTCGGCCCTTTACCACGAGACGACGCAGGTCTCCGACAGCGAGGCCCGCGAGGTCTTCCGTTGGCTCGAGGCGGCGGGGATGACCTTTCACTTCGGGAAGGACGAGGCCGCCGACCTGACCCGGGCCCAGGTGCTCACGCAGTGCCGGATGTACATCGCCACACTCCGGCTCGCGGAGCGCTTCGGCTGCGATCTCGTCGGCATCCAGTATCAGCAGGGGCTCAAGGATCTCCTCCCGGCCAGCGACCTCGTCGAAGGGATGCTCAACGATTCGAAGCGGCCGCCGGTCTGTGCCCAAGGCTCCACGAAGCCGATCTTCAAGGGGAAGCCGCTGACCCACTTCAACGAGGTCGACGAGTGCGCCGGCCTCGATGGCCTGCTCACGCAACGCGTCCACGAGGCCCTCGGCGAGCCGACGGAGAACACGCTCCACGACATCCGCTGGGGGGATTGGGATCGCTCGAACACCACCGACCAGTGGGTGTGGGTGTTCGAGATTTCGGGCGGCGCGCCGCCGGCCCACTTCACCGGCGGCTGGAAGGGGGCCCACGGCTACCGCCAGCCCCCGATGTATTTCCGCCTCGGCGGCTCGACGCTCGCCGGCGTCAGCAAGCCTGGTGAGATCGTCTGGAGCCGGATCTGGGTCGACGGCACCGGCCCCGCCGAGAAGCTCTGCATGGACATCGGCCGGGCGAGCGTCGTCAAGCTCCCCGAGGAGGAGACGCAGCGCCGTCTGGAATCGACGACGAAGCAGTGGCCGATCATGCACGCGGTCACACATGGCGTGTCGCGCGACCAGATGATGGCCCGCCACAAGGCAAACCACGTCCAGGTGGCCTATGCCAAGGACGCCGCCGGTGCCGACCGCTGTGCCCTGGCGAAGGCCGCCGCCGCCCGGGCCCTCGGAATCGACGTCGTCTTCTGCGGCACGCGTGGCCCCGGGGCCGCGGCGAGCAGCCGCTGGGACGGCTGAACTGGTTCAACGGATCTGGTTCAACGGATCCGCGGCTCCGACAGAGCAGTCGGTCAGGCGATCCACACCGGGAGGTCGGTGTCTGACCGCGGCGTGAGCTTCACGCCGGCGATCTCCACGGAGGGATCGTCGACACGGTGCACCTTTACTTCGCCGGCCGACACCGAATAGAGAAGATTCCCGATCCGCACGCCCCGTTCGACGGCGCCGCTTGCATGGCTGATCTCCCCGAGGCGGGTGAACGTGCCATTGGCAGCGAGATCGATCCGGAAAACGACCAGCCCCGTGCTGCCGCTCCACCAATCCCCCTCCTGCACCGGGAGCGTGAGGATCCCCTGCTCGGGGAACCAGGCCAGCGCGTGGTGATCCCACAGGGCGCTCGACCACGACTGCCAGCCATCCCCGGCGAAGGTGTAGGTCGATGACCGAAGCGGCTTGGCCGGATTGCTGACGTCGAACACCGACAGCTGGAGGCCGAGGACACGGCCGGTGGTCGGATCGACGTCGCGGCCGATGCCGAGGAGGCGGGTGGCGTCGAGCGGCTGAAGATAGGAGGAGAAGCCGGGCACTTTCAACTCGCCGACGACCTTCGGCCGGGTGGGGTCGGCCAGATTGATGACAAACAGCGGATCGACCTGCTTGAACGTGCTCACGTAGGCGACGTCGCCGACGAACCGGCTCGAATAGATCCGCTCCCCCCGGGCAAGCCCCTGGACAGCGCCGACGGTGACGAGATTCCCGTCCGACTCCCCGAGGACGAACACACCCGCGGAGGAATTGGTGAAGTTCCAGTCGCCGCCACTGCCCCAGTTCGTCGTCGCCACGCGGAGAAAGCCGTCGTGTTCATCGAGCGAGAATTGGTCGAGCGTCGTCCCCGGCACGGCCCCCATCGACACCAGCGGCACCCCAGCAGCACCGAGATCGAAGTGGTAGATGTTCGTCGTCAGGCCGGTGTCGCGATCATCCCACCAGCTCCCCCAATTGGCAGCCGAGATGTAGAGCCCGGTCGTCGAGGCGTAGACCGTGCCGGCGACCCCGGCGACGCTCGTCGACGATTCCGGTCCGACCGTGTCGTCGGTGATGTCGAACTCGACCACCGACAGCATCGTGGCCGACTGGAAGTCGACGGGCACCCAGGCGTTGTCAACGGTGACGAGTTGGCCGGAGGTCGTGGCGCCGGAGGCCGCGGTGGCGGTGTACGTCGGCAAGGCCTGATCCTTCCACGCTTGCTCGAGCCGGGCCCGGTAGGCGGCCGCATCCTCGTAGACATACTTCGGCGTGCCGGCGGGGGGGAAGTCGATCGGCGGGAGGATCGTCGTGACCAGCCCATCGGCATCGGTGAAGGTCACCGGATCGGGGGTGACCGGCGGGGTTGGATTGGTCGCAGTGCCCTCCACCGGCACCAGCGCCGGCGCGGGAATGCCAAGGTCGTCCTGCGCCACGACAAACACGCGGCCGTCGATCTCGCGGGCATCCTGGAGCCAGCCATCGAGGGCCGTCTTCTCGAGAACCTTGGGCGCGGACGGATCAGCGACGTCGATCACGGTGACGATGACCTGCGGCTGCCACTGGAGCCCCCCGCCCCACCAGCCGGCGACCCGGGCAAACGTGGCCTGCGAGCCAGTTTCGCCGCCGGGGCTGACCCAGCGATTCTCCTGCGAGATCACCGTCAACCGGCTGCCGCGGAGGAACAACGACCGCTCCTCGCCGTCGACCGCGATGTGGCTCGACACCGCGAGCGAAGCGGCAGGCCAGGCGCTGACGATGTCGACGCCATCACCGGCGATCACATAGAGCGATCGGCCGTCGGTCTTGACGATATCCCCTTCATCGACGCCGGCGACTTGGTTGTTCGTGCCGGAGAAGTCGGCGTTGCCTGCGGATGGCGCGGGGCTCAGACCGGAGGCCGCGACATCCCCATCTCGGACGATATACGCGATCGGCCACCACGGCGCCGGCTGCCCGAGCTGGCCCCCCCACTGCTTCATGGCAGTGTCGAGATACCAGCTCTTGAGCTGCTCGGCGCTGGTCACGGCCTGGAGCGGATTGGTGGTCTCGTTGCCGATCAGCTTCTCGCCGGCGGCGAGCCGCACCTGATCGACCCCCTTCGCGCCGTAGAACTCGTCGATGCCGGTGCCGCCGACGAGCGAGTTCTTCCCGGCGCCGCCGCGGAGTGTGTCGCGGCCGGCGTCGCCACGGAGCGAGTCGTTGCCGATGCCGCCGACGAGGGAGTCGTTGCCGTCGCCCCCCTCGATCCCATCGTCACCACCGCCGCCGTTGATCGTGTCGTTCCCTAGTCCACCCTGAATGTGGTCGGCCGCGTTCCCCCCCTGGATCGTGTCGCTCCCCGCGCCACCCACGAGCCAGCTGCGGATCTTCGTGTTGCCGGGGATGTCGATCGTGATCGCGTCGTCGCCGCGGCCCCCGAAGACATGGATCACGCGCACCGCCGCCTCGCGGCGGGTGCTGACGACGGCGCCGTTGACGGTGGCCCGCAGCATCGCGGCATTGGCCGGGTCGCGATCGACGACGATCGTGTCGTCGAAGTTTCCCTTCACCTGATCGCCGGTGATCCGCCATAGCGACGCGCCGATGTTGGCCGCCATCGGCAGGCGTGCCTCGAGCGCTTCGAACATCGCCGTCAGCCCCGCCCCCCGCGGCGATGCGGCATGCCCACGGCGCGGAGCGGCATGGGACGAACGACGACTGGAGGGTGCCATGGTGGGCCTCGGCTGGGAC
>CAMCCR010000018.1 GCA_945873085.1 Candidatus Kuenenia stuttgartensis
CACCGCCGCCGGTGGGATTCCCGTCATCATGCCCCCCCTCGCCGACGAGGATGACGTTGTCCGGCTCCTCGACCTCCTCGACGGGGTCGTGATGGTCGGCGGGGCTGACCTCGACCCACGCCGCGACGGCTGGATGCCCCACCCTGCCGTCCGCCCCATGGACGTCCGGCGCGAGGACTTCGACCGAATGCTCGCCAAGCACGTCTGCCGCCGACACATGCCCGTCCTTGCCATCGGCGCCGGCATGCAGCTCCTCAACATCACCGAAGGGGGCACCCTCTTCCTCCACATTCCCGAGGATCTCCCCAAGGCGATCCCCCACAAGGATCCCGGCGACAACTCCCATCGTCACGCCCTCCTCGTCGAGGCGGGAGGCGTCATGGAACGCGTCTACGGGGACGGTGAGATCCGCGTCAACAGCATGCACCACATGGCGATCGACGATCTCGCCGCGAGCTTCAAGATCGCCGCCCGCGCGCCGGACGGCGTGATCGAGGCGATCGAGAGTCAGGTCGAGGGATGGGTGGCGATCGGCACGCAGTTCCACCCCGAGGCGGAAACCGCCTCCGCCCTCGACATGAAGATCTTCGAGGAGTTCGTGATCGGGATCACCGGTGAGGTGCCCGAAATCAAACTCGTCGCGTAAGCCCGGTCACGCCGGGAAAGTCACTTTGTGGATCTCGATGGAGGGCCCGTCGGTCGCGCCATGCGGCCGGCGGGCCCTCGTCTTGGCCACCGCCAGGCCGGCGGCCCGGGCGGCTGGCGCGAAGCCGGCGGCCTTGGCGCGACAGGGATCGGCGACAAGCCCGAGGCCCGATCGATCGAGCGTCCGTGCTATCGTGGCGGCGAGGGCCGCGGGGTGATGGGCCTCGTAGAGAACGTCGGCCGCGACGACGAAATCGAACGTGCCAAGATCGTCGGGGAGGTTTCTCCAGTCGAGCACCCGCATCCGCAGGCCCTCGAGAGCATTGCGCTCGGCGTTGTAACGCACCCCCTCGAGCGCCGTCTCCTCGTAATCGGTGGCGGTGACGGTGAAGCCGGACCGGGCGGCGACAAGCGCCGGCAATCCCAGGCCACAGCCGAGCTCGAGGAGCGTCTTCCCCGCCCCGTCCATGGCGGCCAGATCCTCGGCGAGGACAATCGCCGATTCCCAAACGTCGGCCCAGTAGGGAATCCGCTCGTCGGCCTCGAAGGCGGCCAGGTCGATGAGCGACTCCATGTCGGGCGGACGCCAGATCGACACCGGGCGGCCGCCGATGTCGATTCGCCGCTCCACGGGCTCCAAGCGCTCGAATCCCATCGCTCGTCCTTTCGCTGACGCCTGCCTCCATCCGCACATCCGGCATGTCGGTGCCCGGAGAGGGGGCCGCGACGGCAAAACCTACCACGCCGCTTGGACGGGCGCCCCGATGGAGCGCATGATTCCTCCGACACCTAGGCAGCCCTCCATGATCACCGACTACGATCTCCACCTCCTCGGCGAGGGGCGCCACTGGCAGAGCTACCAGAAGCTCGGCGCCCACCTCGACTCGGTGGATGGCGTGGCGGGCGCGACGTTCGCCGTCTGGGCCCCGAACGCCACCGCGGTGGCGGTGGTCGGTGACTTCAACGATTGGGACGGCCGGCGGCACCCGTTGCGTCGCCTCGCCTCCGCCGGCATCTGGGAGACGTTCGTGCCCGGGGCCACCGCCGGCACGATCTACAAGTATCTTGTCACCGCCGCCGATGGGCTCACCGAGCGGTCTGATCCGTACGGCTTCGGGGCCGAGCTCCCGCCACGGACGGCCTCCTGCGTCGTCGACCTCGACACCTACCGATGGCGCGACGCCGACTGGATGGCGACGCGGGCCTCGCGCAATGCCCTCGATGCCCCGATCAACGCCTATGAAGTCCACCTCGGCAGCTGGCGGCGGCCGGGGGACGATCCGATCCGCTGGCTGACCTACTCCGATCTCGAACGCGAGCTCGTCCCCTACTGCGTCGAGATGGGATTCACGCACGTCGAGTTGCTCCCCCCCACCGAACACCCGTTGTCGGCGAGCTGGGGCTACCAAACGATCGGCATGTTCGCCGCCACGAGCCGGTTTGGGCCGCCGCAGGCGCTGATGTCGCTGGTCGACGCCTTCCACCGGGCCGGGATCGGCGTGATCGTCGACTGGGTGCCGGCCCACTTCCCCAAGGACGGCCACGGCCTGCGCCGCTTCGACGGCACGGCCCTCTACGAACATGAGGATCCGCGCCAGGGGGAACACCCCGACTGGGGCACGATGATCTTCAACTACGGCCGCCACGAGGTCCGCAACTACCTCATCTCGAGCGCCCTGTTCTGGCTCGATCGCTATCACATCGACGGCCTCCGGGTCGATGCCATGGCCTCGATGCTCTACCTCGACTACAGCCGGAAGGAAGGGGAATGGCTCCCCAACCGTTTCGGGGGACGGGAAAACCTCGACGCGGTCGAGTTCCTCAAAGAGTTCAACGTCCAGGTCCACGCCCACCATCCGGGCGTGCTGACGATCGCCGAGGAATCGACGTCGTGGCCGGGCGTGTCACGCCCCACCTGGCTCGGCGGGCTCGGCTTCAGCCTGAAGTGGAACATGGGCTGGATGAACGACACGCTCCGCTACATGCGGCACGACCCCATCCACCGCAAATACCACCACGACGAACTCACCTTCAGCCTGATCTACGCCTTCCACGAGAACTTCGTCCTCCCCCTCTCCCACGACGAGGTCGTCCACGGCAAGGGGGCGCTGGCCGATCAGATGCCGGGGGACGCGTGGCAGAGGCTCGCGAACCTCCGCCTCCTCTACGGCTACATGTGGTGCCACCCCGGCAAGAAGCTCGTTTTCATGGGAAACGAGTTCGGGCAGTGGCGGGAGTGGGACTTCGACCGCAGCCTCCACTGGCACCTCCTCGAGCAACCGGGCCACGCCGGACTGAAGCGTTGCCTGGCCGACCTCAACGCCCTGGTGATCCGCGAGAAGTCACTCCATCAGCTCGACTTCGACGGCCTGGGATTCGAGTGGATCGACTGCCACGACTGGGCCAACAGCATCCTGGCCTTCCTCCGCCGCGGTGTCGACCCGAACGACTTCCTCGTCGTCTGCTGCAACTTCACCCCGATCCCCCGGCACGGCTACCGGGTCGGCGTGCCGGCGGCGGGGGTCTACGACGAGGTCTTCAACGGCGATTCGTCGTGGTACGGGGGGAGCAACGTCGGCAATGCCGGAAGCATCTCCACCGAGCGCACGCCCGCCCATGGCCACGGCCAGTCGCTCGTGCTCTCCCTGCCACCGCTCTCGACGATCGTCCTCAAGCCGCGCCGGAGCTGACGCGGCGCGGAAGACTATCAGCGAGGAAGTCTACCGCCGCGGCTTCCGCTTCCACTCGAGCTGGTAGCGGCTCTCGAGCTCCTCGATCCAGGTCCCGAACGACCGGGAAAACTCGTCCTGGGCTGCCACGGCGGTCATCCGCGGATCGGACTTCGTCTCCACGAACCGCTCCTTGAGCTTCTCGGCCGGCGGCTCGACGTCGATGAGGCGGATGCAGTAACAGACCGTCTTCGGCTCGTTGAAGGCCACGGCAGTGGCGCCCGGCTGGAGCGAGAAGACGGCGCTCATGAACTCGTTCCCCGGCATGACGATGCCGGCCGGCTGGCTGATCTGGGGCACGCCGGAAGACGCGGCCTGCGGCGAGAGCCAGAAGAACGGTCCGATTATAAACACCTGAAGCGATTCGTCGCCGGCCACCGCCCCCTCGAGCGACTCCTTCGCCGCGGGCTTCGCGGCGATCTCCTCGGCCCGCTTCCGGGCGAGCTCACGCCCCGCGATGATCTTCCAGGCGCGCTCGACGTTGGGACGGGCGGTGTCGAACGTGGGGACAAACTCCGGCTGATCGACGGTCCGCCAAGAGATGTAACGCGTTCCCTCCATGTCGCGCGATTTGACGGCCCGCTGGCTCACCGCCCCCTGGCCGTAGATCATCTCGACCCAGTTGAGCTGCCGCATGCCGAACCGGCTCCCCGGATCGGGGAGGAAGTCGAAGCTCCGGCCGAGGCCGCCGCCGTCGAAGGCCTCTTCGGCCGACTGGAGGGGCAACTGACCTGACTCGAGGCCCTGCTTTTGAGCGATGACGCTCACATCCGGCGGCAGCGGAGCCTTCAGCCCCTGGGCCTGCCCTCGGGCCTGCCAGACGGCGTTAAGCTCAGCATAGGTCGAGAGATCCTGAGCCACGGCATCGAAAATGTTCTCGATGCGAGCGTTGGCCCGCTGGGCTGCGAGTTGCTGCCGAATCTGATCCTTGACCGCGTCGAGCGACTCGAACTGCTCCGCCTCGGTTTTCTCAGGCGGTGCACCAGCGGCAGTCGCCTCACCGGCCGGGGCCGCGGGAGCAGCAGCGGGCTCGGAAGCCGGGGCCGCGTCGGCGGCCGGGGGCTCGGCAGCGGGGGCCTCGGGGGCCTGGAAGGCCACCTGACGGAATGGCGAGCGGCTCACGGCAGCCCCGCTCCCTTCGGCCGGCTTTTCGACCGGAGCCGGCTCGGCGGCGGGCGCGGGCTCGGCCGCTGGCTCCGTTGCCGGGGCTGGCTCGGCCGCCGGTGCGGGCTCCGTGGCTGGCGCGGGCTCTGCGGCCGGAGGCGTGCCCTCCGCCGGGGCTGCAGGCTCGGTCGGGGCCGCAGGGGCCTCGGTGGCCGCAGGGGCCTCGGTGGCCGGAGCGGGCTCGGTGGCTGGCGCGGGCTCGGTGGCTGGCGCGGGCTCGGCGGCCGGAGGCGTTCCCTCGGCCGGGGTCTCGGCGACGCCCTTGGCCTCCGCAGCCGGCTGGGCAGCGGGGGTGGCACCGGGGCGGGAGCGGAACTGCGTGGTCTTGTTCTTCTCGTAATACTCGCTGATTTCGTCGTCGGTGATCTCCTTCGAGATCTCGTCGACAAACAGCCCACGCTTCGCCACGAGGTACTCGACCTGGGCCCGATGCGGCTCGCGGAACCCGGGCTTCACGCTGCGGGGGTCAGGAAGCTCTTCCTTGTGTTCGTCGAAGAACGTCCGCAGCGTCGCCACGGCGGGGAGCTTGATCTGATCGCCGAAGCTGCGGACGTCGACCGGCACCACTTCCGCGGTCGCCGACTGCGTCAGCCGGCGGAAGTAGTCCCAACGGAGGCCAGGGGGATCCCCGGAGAAGCCCCGCTGGAGAAGGATGAGCATGTTCTGGGCGAGGAGTTCGTGGCGGAGCGCCTCGAAGAGATCGTGCTGCGAGACTCCTGCCCCGCCGGCCCGGAGGC
This sequence comes from Candidatus Kuenenia stuttgartensis, assembly GCA_945873085.1. Lineage (GTDB taxonomy): Bacteria > Planctomycetota > Planctomycetia > Pirellulales > UBA1268 > QWOP01. The sequence continues at coordinate 5,276 of CAMCCR010000018.1, forward strand.
CCTTCATGATCCGGTCGAACTCGTCAGCCGGCACCTGCCCGCTGGTCAACTTGGCGAGATAATCGTTGATCGCCGCATCGCTGACGACGATGCCGTTCTTCGTTGCCTCCTCGGCTAGGAGCATCGTTCGCACCACCGCCTGTTCGTCGGCCGGGTAGCGAGGCGCCTGGGCGGGATCGCGCCCCGCGGCCATCGACGCCTCGGCGAGGAAGCGGTTGAGGACCAGCTTCATCGTCACGGCGCGGTCGAGCCCCTTCTCCCGCAGTTCCCCCCCGCTCCACTTTGCCACCGGCGAGTCGGCCACCGTCGCGGCCTGTCCCCCGTACTGGAGGAGCGGCGGGAGGACGAAGAACGCCAGCATGGCGAGGATGGCGAGCGCCACCATCGAGGCCTTTTGGTAGGTGCGAAAGATGCCGAAGCCAGCCATGGCACTGCCTGATCTCAGACGGGGGAAAACCGCCGAGCCTTGACAAGGAAAGAGAGGGGAGGGTAACGCTGTCTCTGCTCCCCGAACGGAACAGGCCGCAAATTGTAGGGGTGCGTCGGTTTGCGCCAATCCCGAGTCGCATCCCGGCCTTGGACCGAAGACCTGCGTATGCTGACAAGCCCCGCCGGGACCCTCCAAAGACGATCATGGAAGGTCGTGGAAGGTCGGGGCAGGTTGTCGAAAGCCTTTCCCATCCCCTCCCGGCCCTCGTTCGATCTCCCTCCGCCCCTCTTCTCCACCCCAGCCCGCCGCGTCAGACGGATCCCAGCATGGCCAAGAAAACCTCCTCGACGCGCCGCAAAACCTCCTCCACCGGCGCCTCGAGCGCCTCGGGCGGCTCGAAGACCAGGGGGGGCGGCTACCAACTGGTGATCGTCGAGAGCCCGGCCAAGGCGAAGACGATCGGGAAGTATCTCGGCCCCGGCTTCGTCGTCGAGGCGTCGATCGGCCACATCCGCGATCTCCCCAGCAAGGCCCCCAAGGGCTCGAAACAACCCGTCCCCGGGGTCGATCTCGACCACGACTTCACCCCCACCTACGAGATCGATGACGGCAAGAAGAAGAAGGTCGCCGAGCTTCGCAAGCTCGCCAAGGATGCCGCCGAGATCTGGTTTGCCACCGACTTGGATCGAGAGGGGGAGGCGATCGCCTGGCACCTCACGCAGGTTCTCGACGTCGATCCGCTCCGGGCCAAGCGGGTGACCTTCGACGCAATCACGAAGTCCGAGATCCAGCGCGCCTTCCAAAATCCCCGTGCCATCAACATGCCCCGGGTCGAGGCCCAGCAGGCCCGCCGGATCGTCGACCGGATCGTTGGATACCAGGTGTCGCCGATCCTCTGGAAGAAGGTCGCGGGGGGGCTCTCCGCCGGCCGCGTCCAAAGTGTCGCCACGCGGATCGTCGTCGAGCGCGAGCAGGAGATCCGGGCGTTCACGCCGGCGGAATCGTGGGAGATCACCGCCGGGCTGGCGTTCGACGTCGAGGCGGCGCCCGCCCTCCACGAGGCTTGGACCACCTTCCTCACCCGCCGCGACGAGAAGGGGAAGCCGCCACTGGTGCGTGAGCGCACCGCCTGGCTCGCCGACCACCGCTCGCTCGAGTGCGATCTGGTCGAGGTTGGCGGCAAGTCGCTCTCCATCAAGGCGGAGAACACGGCGACCGAGGATCTCTCCGGGGCCGTCGAGGCCGCCGCCAAAGCTGCCGGCCTCCTCGACATCAAGATCGTTCCCGAGACCGATGCGAACGCCAAGGGGCGGGGCAAGAACATCATCCGCCTCCAGGGGCGTCCCGATCCCCAGGCCCGCTACACGGTCGAGTCGATCGACGTCACCCGGACGCGGTCCCGCCCCTACCCCCCCTTCATCACGAGCACCCTCCAGCAGGCCGCGAGCTCCCGGCTGGGGATGTCGACCGACCGCACGATGCGGATCGCCCAGCAGCTCTACGAAGGAATCGATCTCCCCGACGAGGGGCGGGTAGGCCTGATCACCTACATGCGAACCGACTCGACGAACCTCTCCCGCGAGGCGATCGAGATGGCCCGCCGCTACCTCAGCGAGCGGCACGGCGCGGCCTACGTGCCCGAAAAGCCCCGCACCTACTCCAGCTCCAACGAGAGCGCCCAGGAGGCCCACGAGGCGATCCGCCCGACCGACGCCTTCCGCGATCCCGATTCGATCGCCGCAGCCCTCCTCGACATGCGCGACGGCGAGCAACTGCTCAAGCTCTACCGGCTCATCTGGCAGAGCTTCGTCTCCTGCCAGGCGACCGATGCCGAGTGGGATTCGACGAGCGTCCGCATGCGCCGCAGCGACCGCGACACCGGCGCCGTCTTCAAGGCCAATGGCCGTGTCCTCCGGTTCGATGGTTTTTACCGCGTGGCCGGTCAACCCAAGGACGACGGCGACCAGGTGCTCCCCGATTTCCAGAAGGGGACGAAGCTCGCACCGTTCTCGATCGATCCGCGGCAGAAGTTCCAGTCGCCTCCCCCCCGGTACACCGAGGCGACGCTCGTGAAGAAGATGGAGGAGGAGGGGATCGGCCGCCCCTCAACCTACGCGAGCATCATCAACGTCATCGAGAACCGGGGCTATGTCGTCCAGCAGGAGCGCCGCTTCCAGGCGACCGCGATCGGCGAAGCGGTGACCGGCTTCCTGAAGCGCGGTTTCCACGACCAATTCATCGAAATCGGCTACACCCGCGAGATCGAACGGGAGCTCGATCAGGTCGCACAAGGAACGAAGAAGTGGACCGACATGCTCCACGAGTTTCACGACGAGCTGTCGCCGAAGCTCGATGAGGCGATGGAGCAGGAGCACGAGAAGGCGAAGGCCGATCCCTCCCCCTACGGCTGCCCGCAGTGCGGCCGCCGGCTCGAATACCGGCTCGGCGGGAAGGGGGAGTTTCTCTCCTGCTCGGGCTACAACGAGAAGATCATCGACGAGCCGGAAGCCCCCGCGGCCACAAAGGGAAAGAAGGCCCCGAAGCGAAAGGCGAAGCCGAAGACGCGACCGGCCTGTAGCTTCGCCATGCCGGTCGACCGGCAGCGGCGCCCGCTTCTCCCCGAACAGATCGATCTCCTCTCGCCGGCAGGCGTCCCGATGGTGAAGCGCACCGGCCGCTTCGGCGACTTCCTTGTCGAGGACAAGCCGCGGCCGGTGAAGCCGAAGGGGAAGAAGGCGCTCGAGGCCCTGGCCGAGCCCCCTCCCTTCATTCTCAATCTCGACAAGAAGGCGAACATCAAGTTTCCTTCACCGCCGCCGCTGGTCACCGACATCGCCTGCCAGAAGTGCGGGGCGATGATGAATCTCCGCGACGGCAAGCGGGGCCCGTGGCTCGGCTGCCAGGCGTTTCCGAAGTGCCGCGGCCGGGAGACCTTCACGAAGCTCCCCGAGCCTCGGCAGAAGGAGCTGACGCAGGCCCTCAAGGCGCTCCTCGCAGGGCGGACGGCCCTCGCGCTGACGCGCCGCGACGGCTTCACACCTGTGGCCGACGGCACCCCCATCGCCATACTGACGATGGAGGGGGGCGTCGCCGAGCTCCAGCCGTTCGCGGGCTGACGGCCTGCCGTGGCCTCATTCGTCGTCGTCGTCGTCCAGATCGTCCTCGAAGGTCGACGGCAGATCATCGAGGGCCATCGCGTAGGCGGTGGCGTGGGAGCGGCAGTGGGAGATGCTCACCAGGACGCAGGCGATGCCGAGATGCTCGGCGACGTCGGCCGCCCCTCCGAAGAGCGTCGCCCGCGGGCGGCCCCCGGGGGCGTTGATGACCTCGATGTCTCGCCAGCTGATTCCCCGGCGCCATCCGGTGCCGAGCGCCTTGAGGATCGCCTCCTTCGCCGCCCACCGGCCGGCGAAGTGCTGGGTGGCCTGCTTGCGGCTGCGGCAGTATTCGATCTCGGCCGGGGTGTAGACGCGGCCCACGAAGAGCTCACCGTGGCGCTCGATCATCTGCGCGATCCGCAGACACTCCGTGATGTCGGTGCCAATGCCGAGGACGTTCATGCCTTCCCCCCGGCAGGCTTGCCCGGCAGCCGGGAGAGGCCACAGGCCCGCTTCGCCCTGGAGAGCACGTCGCCCGCCCTCGCGCGGGCCCGCTCGGCCCCCTCGGCGAGGATCGCGTCGATCGTGCCCGGGTCGGCGGCCAGCTCAGCCCGGCGGCGACGGGCGTCGGCGAAGAAGTCGGCTGCCGCTGCCACGAGCGCCTTCTTGACGTCGCCGTAGCCGAAGCCCCCGCGCCGGTAGAGCGCGGCCATCGCCTCACGCTCGGTCGCGGGGGCGAACAGCGCGAACAGATCGAAGAGGTGATCCCCCTCCGGTTCCTTCGGCTCTTCAAGAGGGCGGGAGTCGGTCGTGATCCGCATGATCTTCTTCTTCTGGGCCCCCGGCTCCTCGAAGACCTCGATCGTGTTCTCGTAGCTCTTCGACATCTTCTGGCCGTCGGTGCCGGGGACGCGGGCACCGGCCTCGACGAGCCGGGGCTTGGGAAGCGTGAACACCTCGCCGTAGAGATGGTTGAACGTGCCCGCGAGATCACGGCAGACCTCGATGTGCTGCACCTGATCCTCCCCCACCGGCACGATGGTGGCGTCGTAGGCGAGGATGTCGGCACTCATCAGGACGGGGTAGGTGAACAGCCCCGCATCCGCCGCCATGCCGCGCGATTTTTTGTCCTTGAAGGCATGGCAGCGTTCAAGGAGGCCCATCGGGGTCACCGTCATCAAAAGCCAGGTCAGCTCGGTGACCTCCGGCACGTCCGATTGCACGAACAGAGCCGCATGGACGGGATCGAGGCCGAGGGCCACCAGATCGAGGGCTGCGTCGCGAACGAAGGCCCGGAGCCGCTCAGGCTCCCGGACGGTGGTCAGCGCGTGGAGATCGGCGATGAAAAAGTACGACTCCCCCACCGACTGCAGTTCGATGTACTGGCGGATGGCGCCGAAGTAGTTGCCCCAGTGGAAGCGGCCGGTGGGCTGGATCCCGGAGAGCACCCGCGTCGGGGGGAGAGGGCGCGGGGGAACGGTCTTCGCGTCGTCGCTCATCAAAACGTCTTCCGGCTCGAGTTTGGGGGCGGGAGTCAGAGGGGCTTGGGGTGGGGCGCGGCCGAAGCGGCGCCGAGGAGGCGGAGCGTGCCGACGAGGTCTGCCAGACGCGTCACCCCGGCTTCGGCGAGGGCCGCCGGGAGGGCGTCGAGAAGATTGGTCGACGACCGCGGCTCGGCAAAACTCGCCGTGCCGACCTGGACAGCGCTGGCTCCGGTGACGAGAAACTCCATCACGTCATCGATCGTCATGATGCCACCCACGCCGATGATTGGGGTGTCGACCGCACGCCGCACCTGATGCACGCAGCGGAGGGCGATCGGCTTGATCGCCGGCCCCGACAAGCCCCCGACGACGTTGCCGAGGAGCGGCTTCCGCCGCCGCCAGTCGACCGCCATCCCCTGGCAGGTGTTGATCACCGTCAGGGCGTCAGCACCGCCATCCCTGGCCCCGCGGGCGACGTCGGCGATGCTCGTCACGTTTGGCGTCAGCTTGGCGAGGATCGGCAGACGGCTCACGCCACGAACCCCGGCGACGACGCTCCGGCAGGCCTCGGGATCGGTGCCCAGGTCGACCCCATGGCTGACGTTGGGGCAGGAGATGTTGAGCTCCAGGGCGGCGATCCCCGGCACCCCCTCGAGGCGGTCGGCAATCTGGACGAACTCCCGCTGGTCGGCGCCGGCGATGCTCACGATCACCGGGGCGGCGCAGCCGAGAAGGAAGGGGAGTTGGTGGCGGAGGAAGGCCTCGACGCCGTCGTTATCCAGACCGATCGAGTTGAGGAGCCCGGCCGACGTCTCAATCGTCCGCCAGGGAACGTTACCCGCCCTGGGCCGCTGGGTGATCGTCTTGGGAACGATCCCTCCGAGCCGGTGCAGATCGACGAAATCGACCATCTCCTTGCCATACCCGAACGTCCCCGAGGCGACGAGGATCGGATTGGGGAGGCGGAGGCGACCGAGTTGGACGGCCAGATCGATGGAGCCCCCATCGTGCAGGCTTTCGGCGGGGGCGTTCGTCATGGGCTGCGACGGGGGCTTCGGCGGGGCAGACGGGCCGGGAATGGGGCGGAGTTTGGGGGATCTGGAGTGTAGCAGCAGCCGGTCAGGATGGGCCGCGGTCGAAGCGGGACAAAAAAGATCGGGTTGAATCAAGTTTGCCGGTCGTAACGGTCGATCATCCTCACACGGTGGGGAAGAGGCGACCGGCGCCAACCCGCTGCGAGGTTGACATTAGTGCTTGTCAGTCCTAGGCTTCTGACGATTTCCAACGGGGTGGGAACCTGCCTTGGCTCTTCCGGGCCAAGGGGGAACCTGCATCGGACGGAGCGTCGGAGCCGTGACCAAGAAAGACATCGTCCGGACGATCGCCGAACAGATCGATCTTCCTCAGCTTCGCACGAAGGACCTCGTCCAGCGGACATTCGATGCTCTCATCGAAGCCCTGGTCAAAGAGGGCCGGATTGAGCTGAGGAACTTCGGGGTGTTCGAGATCAAGCGACGGGAAGCGCGGATGGCCCGCAACCCGCGGACGGGAGAGAAAGTTCCGGTCCAGGCAAAGAACGTGTTGACGTTCAAGCCTGGGAAGGAGATGGAGGCGAGGGTCAGAGCGGTGGATCTCGAGGCGATCGAGCGGAAGAAGCAGGAAGGTTCGCGGAATGCCGCCAAGGCACCACGGACAGTTGCTCCCCCGACCGACGCCCCGGAAGCCCCTTCGGCCTGAACCAATTCGATTGAGGGGCGACACCCGCTCGGACAGGATGTCCGCGGGGGAATCGCCGGGAAGGCTGTCGGGGCAACCGGCGGCCCCCTTCCCGGAGTCGGAGTCACGGAGTCAGGGAGGACGAACGATGCGGAAGATCTGCTGGATGGTTTTCGCGGCCATGGCGCTCTCGACGAGCACAGGTTGCCTCATTCCCATCTACTCCGGCGACCCGCTGCGTCGCGCTCAGCAACTCATCTTCACCTCGGAAGATCTGCGGGCGATCACCGACGAATGGGAGCGGATCTGGTTCCTCGATCAGCCGTCCCACATGACGCTCTACCGCACGCACGGCGGCGTCCTCTGAGTGTCGCCGGGTCTTGCCGGCGACGGCGTGGAAGAAAGTCATCGACGACTTTCTCCACGGTCAGATCAGATCTTGATCTTCGCCGCCTGGAGCTTGATCGCCTCGATAGGGACGATTTCCCCGCGGTTGCACCCGGGGCAGGACTCCGCCGCTTCCGCCCATGCCTGCGGCGTGCGGAGGTTTGAGTCCCAGAACGGCCAGGTCTTGCACTGCCGCGGCCGCTCCTCGTACGCGGTGCACTTCCGCGTCTTCTCATCGAGGAGAACGCAATCTCCGCCGGGCCGCTCCTTGAGCGAGCGCCTCACCCCGACCTGCTTCACATACCGCTTCTCAAACAGCGCCGGCGTGAGGCCGACGCGGGCTGCCATGGCGTCGATCTCCGCCTGGTTGACCCACACATAGCCCTCGGAGCCGGAGCAGCAGTCACCGCACTGCGTGCAGGAGAAGCTCAAGCCCTCGGCATACCAGACGTCCTTGCTCACTCCTGCCATGGGGGCACCTGCGTGGGGATCGGGAAAGGATCGGACGGGTCGGTGTCGGGCAAGCCGAGGATCGCGGCGACCGCCGCGACCACGGCCCGAACATCGTCAGGCGTGTTGAAGGGACCGAAGCCGAAGCGGACACTCCCGCCGACGGCCGTGCCGAGGTGGCGGTGGATGAGCGCCGCGCAGTGCAGGCCGGCCCGGGCCTGGACGCCGGCGATCTGCTCGAGGAGCATTGCGACATCGGCGGGATCATAGCCCTCCACTGTGAAACCGACAATCGGCGGCCCCTTCCCGCCGCCACGCCCGAGGAGGCGCACCCCGGGGAGCGACTCCAGAGCGGCGCGACAGGCGGAGGCGAGTCGGTGGCCGTGGGCCGCCAAAGCCGCGATCCCCTGCCGCTCCACCCAGCCGATCCCAGCCGACAATCCAGCCAGCGCCGCGAGGTCGGGCGTGCCGGCCTCGAGGCGGTCAACCAGTCGCTGAGGCATCCGCAGGTCATCACTTGCCGAGCCGGTTCCCCCTTGGACGAGCGGCCGCGGCTCGATCCCTTCACGGGCGAAAAGCATCGCCCCCCCTTCCGGCCCCTGGAGCCACTTGTGCCCCGCGGCGACGACGACATCCGGGGCCGACGCGCCGTGAGGAAGGGGGACGATCCCGGCGGTCTGCGAGGCATCGAGGAGGCTCAAGCCCCCCCGCTCCCTGGCGATGCGGGCCAGTGCCACCGCGTCCTGGAGCGTTCCGGTGACATTCGACGCATGGCTGAAGACGAGCATCCGCGTTGCCGGTCGCCAGGCTCTGGCGACGTCGTCCGGATCGACCCCTCCCATGGCGTTGCAGGGAACGACATCGAACTCGATCACCCCCCTGTCGGCGAGCCATTGGAGCGGGCGGAGCGTGGCGTTGTGATCGGCGGCCGTCGCCAGGACATGCCATCCCGGTTCGACGAGACCATGGATGGCGACATTGAGGCCGAGGGTGGCGCCCGACACGAGCGCTACCCGCTGCGGATTGTCGGCGCCGACGATCCGAGCCGCGGCGACCCGGGCCGTCGTGCGGATGGCATCGGCGCGGCGAGCGTCGGCATGGATCCCACGGCCCGCCGCGGCGCCCACGTCACGGAGGGCGTGGAGGACACCGTCGATCACCGGCGCCGGCTTCGGCCACGATGTCGCCGGGTGATCGAGATACCGCCGTGGAGGCGCCGCAGGGATCACGTCAGCCGCCGATCTGATACATGGCTCGAACCGGCCGCTCGAAGCCCGGCTCTCCGATGCCATGGGCGGCCCGCTTGGCGGCCGTGCAGTCGAGGAGGAGGCTGGCGAGTCGGGCGTCGAGATCGTCCGCTCCCGAACGGAGCAAGGCTCGAGCGTCCCACTCGGAGGTCGAGAACAGACAGTTGCGAAACTGGCCGTCGGCCGTGAGACGGAGCCGGTCGCAGCGATCGCAGAAGGGGTGCGAGACAGGATCGATGAACCCGATCAGGCTCCCGTCGGCGAAGCGCCAGTCGACCGCCGGTTGACCGGGATCGGTGCCGGGGGCGGGCTCGAGGGGCCCAAACTCCCCCTCGAGGATCTGCCGCACCTCGTGGCCGGTGAGCACCTGCGCGCCCGACCAGGCCGACTCGGCATCGAGCGGCATGAACTCGATGAAGCGGAGATGGAAGCCCGCGCGGCGACAGTAGCGGGCGAGGGGAACCACCTGAGCCTCCGTGATCCCGCGGACCGACACCGCGTTCACGCGGATTCCGGTGAATCCCGCCGCGGTGGCCGCCTCGAGCCCGGCGAGCACACGATCGAGACCGTCGGCCCGGGCGATCCGTCGGAAGGCCTCGTCGTCGAGCGCGTCGAGGCTGACGTTGAGGCGGTGGAGCCCCGCCTCACGCAGCGGCCCGGCGAGCGACGGAAGCAGCAGGCCATTGGTCGTGAGCGCCACCTCCTCGATCCCGGGCACGGCGACAAGCCTGGCGATGAGATCGGGAAGCCCGCGGCGGAGCAACGGTTCGCCGCCGGTGACTCGCACGGAACGGACCCCAAGGCCGGCAGCCACCGCCACGACGCGGACGAACTCATCGAACGTGAGCAGGTCCTCACGCGGCTTGAACGTCGCGTCGAGGGGCATGCAATAGGTGCAGCGGAGCGTGCAGCGGTCGGTGACGCTCACGCGCAGGTCGGTGTGGATCCTGCCGAAGCCGTCGACGAGCCGATCGACAGGAAGGGGCGCGACAGGCGCAGGGGCGCTGGGCACGGAGCCGGTGTCGTTCATCTCCCCTCCCCGACGCCAGAGCGCATGTCACCGGGATGGAGCCAGCTGCGCACACCGGCGCCGTCCTCTTCGCACTTCCAGATCGGCACCTCCGCCTTCACCCTTTCGAGGAGCCACTCGGCGGCGGCGAAGGCTTCGCGACGATGGGGGGCACTGGCGGCAATGGCGATGCTCGCCTCCCCCACCGCGACCCTCCCGAGCCGATGAACGACCACGCAGCCGCGGAGGGAAAACCGTTCCATCGCCGCGGTGCGCAGGTCCTCGAGCATCGCCAGGGCGAGTGGCTCATGAGCCTCATAGTCGAGGCCGAGCGTCGTCACACCGTCGGTGACGCCGCGCGTCGATCCCAGAAAGAGGACGTTCCCGCCGGCATCGGCCGCCGACACCGCCACGAGCACGGCCGCGCCGTCGATCGGGCCATGGACGAGCCGGCAGGGACCGGCTCCGGCGGCAAGAGCCGACGCGGCAGTGGGATTGCCTTCCGGCGATCCGGGGGGAAACGGCGCGGACATCGTCAACCTCCGCTCACCGGTGGGATCAACGCCACATCGGCGCCGGCGGCGATGCTCTGTTCATCAGCAGCATAACGGCCGGAGACGGCGACGGCGCTGCGAGTCAGGAGCGGCCCGATCGCCGGTCGGGCTGCGAGGATTTCCCGCCGCAGGTCGGCGACCGTGCCGCCGTTCCAGTCGATCTCCAGCTGGCGCGATCCGACGATCTCCGCCATCCCGGCAAAGAGCGTGACGAAGAGCCGCTGGCCGGCGCCGGGCGGGGGGAGCCGATCGAAGGGGGTGGGATCGCTGGGCATGGAGGGCTCGTCGGTGTGGACCATCCCGAAAGGGGGCGCGAGAAGAAAACTCAACTAGAGGGCGCGAGAAGAAAACTCAACTCGTCGTCAACCGTCCGCTCCCGGCGGTGAGGAGGGGATCGAGTCCGGCCGGGCCGGGGAGGAGCCGCCAGGCCTTGGCGAGGAGTTTCACCGGATGGACCGTCGGCTTTGTCGTTCCCTGTTCCATTTGTAGCCGGCAGGCGCTGCACTCGGTAGAGCCGACATCGACCCCCCCGCCACGCATCGCCGACACCAATCCCAGCCCGATCCGCAGGCTGGAACGGTGATGGTCGTGGTGGAGTCCCCAGGTGCCCCCCATGCCGGAGCATCCCCGGTCGGCGGCGTCGAGGCTGAGGCCGGGAATGAGGCGAAGGAGGTGCTCGCTGGCACTCATCTGCCCGGGCACACGGAGGTGGCAGGGGGTGTGATGGAGCACGCGGGCGGGGAGCGGGTCGAAGTCGAGCTTGAGCTTTCCTTCGCGGTGCAGCTCCCAGAGGTACGTGGTGGCGTCGCAGGTCGCCTCGACCACCCGCGCCATGTCGTCATCCTCGACGAGGAGCGGATAGTCGTGGGTGATCGCCGTCACCGCGGCAGGCTCGGTGCAGACGATCCGGTAGCCGAGTCGCACCGCCTCCGCCAGCACGCGCATGTTGGCGGCCGCCACCTTCCGCGCGGCGGCGAGATCCCCCGCAGCCACCAGCGGCATGCCGGAGGCGAGTTGGCGGGGATCGATCGAGACCCCGACGCCGTGGCGCTCGAGAACGGCAACGAGCGCCTCGACGAGCAGCGGATCGTGACGCCTGGCGTAGGTGTCGAGGAACAACAGGACGCGCGGACCGCCGCGGCGCGACGGACGGGTCAGCCCCCGTCGGGCTGCCCAGCGCATCGTCCGGTTGCCGGTGAAGCGCGGCAGCTTCCGCCCCTGCGCGACACCGACGGTCTTCTCGAGGATCCAGCGTGCCCGTGGGTCGGCGATGGCGGCATTGGCCAGCGGAGCCACCAACCCTCCCCACCGCGACAGACTGTCGACACGCGACAGCAGCCATGCGGAGAGCCCGAGGCTGTTCTCGGCAACGTGCGCCCCCTTGAGCTGCATCACGAGCGCCGGCACATCGACGCCGGCGGAGCACTCGAGGCGGCACTGGTGGCAGTTGAAGCAGGTGTCGGCAATGGCAAGGACCTCGTCGCCGGTGAGCGACTTCGGATCGAGCCGGCCGGTGAGGAACGCGCCGAACAGATTGGCCTTCGCCCGCGGCGACGCTTCCTCGGAGGGATCCTCGCGGTATCGCGGGCACATCCGTGTCCCCGTGGCCTGCGTCCGGCACGCGCCGCATCCGTTGCAGGCATCGACCTCCCCCGCCGCGCCGGGCTCCGTCCAAAGGAGCACCGGGAGCGCCCGCGCCGCCGGAGACAAGGGGGCGGGCACCTGAGAATCGCTCGGGGAGAGGACTGGATCGCGGAACGGGAATCCGACCTCCCCAGGCCCGCGGACGATCTTCCCGGGGTTCAACAGCCCGGCCGGGTCGAAGACGCGCTTGATCCGCGCGAACACCTCGGCCAGTTCTGGGTAATAGCGGTCGAAAAAACCGGTCCGCGACATCCCCAGCCCCTGCTCCCCGCCGATCGTGCCACCGACCGCGACGACCTCGTCGTAGACAGCCTCGGCGAGGCGCACAAGCGCCGCTCGATCGGCGGGATTCCCCGGATCGGCGTACGGGCGGACATGGAGTTGGCCGTGGCCAGCATGCCCGAAGATCATCGCCGTCGCGGTGCAGCGCTTGAGGGCTCCCTGGAGACGGCCAAGGAAATCAGGAAGTGCCTCCGGAGGAACGACGATGTCCTCGATGAAGGGCACGGGGCGCGAGACTCCGCGAACGCCATGGAGCGTGGAGACGAGGTGCCGCGAGAGATCCCAGAACATCGCCGCGTCGCTGGCATCCTCGGCGCGGCGGATGTCGAGGCACAGCCGCTTCACCCCCTGGAGGCGCCGAATCGCATCGTCAAGCCGGGCATTGGCGGTGGCGATGTCGGTGTCGCTGAACTCGATGAGGAGCCCGGCATCGGCCACCGGCGGGATGAGGAGGTCGAAGTCGACGCGCGATCCCCGGGCCAGCGCCAGGTGACGCTTGTCGAACAAGTCACAAGCGCTGGGCCCGAGCGACGAGATCCGCAAGCTCGCCTGCCCCGCCTTCTCCAGCGAGTCGAAGAGCACCAGCGCCACGGCGACGGCCGCGTCGACCGGCACCGTCCGGAGCGTGGCCTCGGTGACGATGCCGAGGGTCCCTGCCGCGCCGCACATCAGCCGCGGCAGATCGACAAGGCCGTCGTGGCGAAGGTCGTCGAGCCGGTAGCCGCCATGCGAGAGCCTCGTTGCAGGCTGGCCGGCAGCGATCACCGCCGCCGATTCGGTGAGCACCTCGTCGACGCCGACGGCCAGGGCCGCCACACGGGCGGCCGGATCGACCGGACCGCCGGCCACGCCTGCTCCGGAGATGCCGGGCAGGAGCCGGGGGGGCGTGGGCTCGAGTTCGACGACCGTCCCGTCGGCGAGCACGGCCTGCACCGCCGCAACCCGTCCCCGCACCGCTCCATGGCGGAGGAACCGACTGCCGGAGGTGTTGCGGCCGATCATCCCCCCGATCGTCGTCACCGCCGCGGCGGCCGGGTCGGGGCCGAACGTGCGGCCGAGGCGCTGGAGATGCTCCTCGAGTTGGAGCCCGACGACCCCCGGCTGGACACGCACGGTGTCGCCGCTGGTGGCGACGATCCGGCGGAGGAATCGCGAGCAATCGATCACCACACCGGGGCCGAGGGAATCGCCGGTGAGGCTCGACCCGGCCCCGCGGGGGTGGACGGCCACGCCGCGTTCGGCGGCCCAGCGGACGGTGGCCGCCACGTCATCGACGCTCCGCGGCCGGACGACGACCAGCGGCCAGACCTCGAACAGGCTGCCGTCGGTGGCGTAGAGGGCACGCGAGGCGTCGTCGCAGAGAACTTCTCCCGCCACGACCCCGCGCAGGTCCTCCGCGATTCGCTGACGTTCCTGATCCATGGAGTGTCTTTCCCGAGCGTGTGCCGCCCTTGCGTTCCCGGAATCAACCGCCGGCCGGAGGACGCGCCGCCAGTTCGTGCAGCCGGGCCACCTGCTGGCGATGGCGCTCGTGGGTCTCGAGATCGAAAGGGGCGAAGCCGTCGGCACCGGGCCCGCGGTAGCGTGCCCCGCAGCGGTAGCAGGCGACGCAGTCGGGGACGAGGAGATAGAGCAGCAGATCGATCAGCGCCGTCGCGAACAGGATCGCGAACGTCGCCAACAGCTCCCGCATCCCCCAGGTGACACAACTGGCGAGGAGCCCGACAACGACGATCCCCACGCCGAGCCGTTGGGGGAAATCCTTGCGGACGAACAGATCGGCGCTCGGGCAGACGAGGCACCGCGCCAACCGCGGCGGCGAGTCGCTCGCGAAGCCATCGGCTGGCACCTCGAGGGCGGTGCCGCAGTGCGGGCAGGCGAGGACGGAGAGCGTCTCGATGCCCGCCAGACGCACCGGCGCCGAACAGGTCGGGCAGTCGTATCCGATCTGCATGATGGGGAATCCGCGGGTGGACGGGGCTTCGGTGGGGAGCGCGGGCGGGGCTCGATCGGGGGCTCGTCAGCCCGCCGCGAGGAGTTGGGCCGCCAGCTCCCCGACGATCGCTGCCAGGCACGCCACGTAGAGAATACCTGTGGCGCTCTGGGTGTTGGGGATGTCGAGCGTTTTGCGGCTCATCCACAGGAGGACGGGGAGGCCGACAAGCCCCGCCAGCCAGCGCAGCGCCCACAGCGACGAGGCGGTGGAGGAATGGACGGCAGGGGCGACGGCCGAGGAATCGCTGAGCAACCGGGCCCCACCGGCCGCGACGATCGCCAGAAGGAGCTGCGGCAACCAGGCGAGCAGCGCCACGTCGATCATCCGCCGGAGGGCGTCGACGCGCATCCCGGGGGCGTTGAGATACCAGTGGCCGAGGAGCATGGCATGGACGGTGAGGCCGACAATCGCTCCGGAAAGAAGGTGGCGGGTAACGGTCTGGAGCGGGGCCCCTGCGACCTCAGCCCCACCCCCTGGGACCACCGTCGCGGCCATGGCCACGGCCCCCGCGAGGAGCGCGGCTGCAAGGCCGCAGGCGCCGACACCGGCACGGATCCGGTGGGCGAGCCACAGCACCGTCCCCATCCAGGCGACGACCGCCGCTGCCGCCGGCAGGATCCACAGCGCCCCCGGCACGGCGCCGTGGGCGAGGAGGGCGGCAAACGTCCCCAGCCCCATGACGACGAGCAGATTGACCCGAAAGAACCCCGGCGGCACGAGAGCAGAAGGAGTGAGGACGAGGCCGAGCGCCATCCCGAAGCCGAAGCGGCAGAGAAAGTCGACCAGCATCGTCATGGAGCGGGCCTGCCGATCAGGAGGAGCGGCGACCGTAGATCAGCGACAGCACCTCGGCCCGGCTGGAGACGTTGGAGCGAAAAAGCCCCTTCATCGCCGACGTGACGCATTCGCTTCCCGGCTTGCGGATGCCGCGGATCGTCATGCAGGTGTGGACCGCCTCGACGACGACCGCCACCCCCTTCGCCCCCAGTTCCTCGACGAGAAGATCGGCGACGGTCTCAGTGAGCCGCTCCTGAACCTGCGGCCGCCGCGACACCACCTCGACGATCCGCCCCAGCTTGCTCAAACCGAGGACGCGGCCATCGGGGATGTAGCCGATGTGGGCCTTCCCCATGAACGGGAGGAGATGGTGCTCACAGACACTGTGGAAGGCGATGTCGCGGACGAGCACCACCTCGTCGTACTTTTCCGTGAACGCCGTCTTGAGGTGGACGCGCGGATCCTGATGGAGCCCCGAGAATAGCTCGGCATACATCCGCGCGACGCGGGCCGGGGTGTCGAGGAGCCCTTCGCGGTCGGGGTTCTCACCGACGGCGAAGAGGATCTCGCGTACGGCCCGTTCGATCCGGGCATGGTCAACAGGCCCTCCGGGGCCGGCGCGGAATCGGGCCAGTTCGGGATCGTCGGAACCGCAGGAAGGGACATCGCCGGGGGGGATCGTGGTCATAGGCGAAGTGTACCACTCCCTTCCGGGGCTTGAGGCCGTGGCCCGCCGGAGCGGCGGATTCTCAGGCCCGCGGGGTCAATTCCGGCTGAATGGCGGCGGAAACGGGCGCTGGCCGCGGGAGGTCCGGGCGGCGAGGGCCTTGACGAGCATTCGGGTGCGGCGGAGGACGTCGGGCTCGGCGAGCATCCGCAGCTTCCAGTCGGGTTCGACATCGAGGGAGTAGGCGACGATGTCCGAAAGCATCCCCAGCGACACCTTCGCCCCGATGAGCTGGTCGAGTTGCTCCTGGGCATCGGGGATCTGCGGCAGCGTCCGACGGAAGGCGGCGAGGAGGTCGGCCTGGAGGGTGACGGCCGCCTCGTCGGGCAGCGCCGGCTCGAGATCCTCGACGATCGCCCCCTCGAACACCCGGAACGGGCGCATCGGGGGAAGCTCGGCGCCGAGCTTCAGCCGGCGGACACCGAGAAGGAGGACGTTGTAGGTGCCCTGTGGGGTGCGTTGATGGGTGGCCACCCGGCAGAGGCAGCCAATCGGCGCCACCGTCGGCCGCGCCGGGGCATCTTCGTCGGGCCCCTCAAAGGGCAGGAGCGTTCCCATCGTGATCAGCCGATCGGTGGCCAGCGCCTCTTCGAGGAGCGCCCGATACCGCGGCTCGAAGATGTGGATCGCCTGCATGACGTGCGGAAACATCACCAGGTTGGGCAACGGGAAGACCCGCGCCAGCCCCTGGAAATGCTCCGGCTCGAAGGCGAGGGGTTCGTCGGACATCGGCGCTTCAGGTGGGGGACGGGTCGAGGTGGATTTCGGGGAGAAGCTCGGGGTCGAGGGGAATGTCGGCCGTCGCCGCAGGGTCAGCCACCACGTCAGCCAGGCAGCGATCGAAGTCGCGGAGGAACGTCACCAGATCGAGGCCGAGGTAGCTGGGGAGATAGGGCTCGAGGTAGCCATGAACGCTGCCGTGGAGCTTGCGGGCCCCGCGGAGATTGCCATTGCCGAAATGATAGAGTGCCACCGCAGCCTGAATGAGCCCCTGGTAGAACTTTCTCGCTTCGCCGCGATACTCGGTCCAGAGCTCCTCCCAGACCTCGTGGCTCTCGAAGTAGTCGCAGGCGTTGAAATGGCGGATCCCCTCGAGGTAGAGCGGATCGTAGGGTGTTTCGGAAGCCATGAACGGTTCACGCCGGCGGCGGTATCGAGGGGATGACGGGTGGGCAACGCGGACGGCGGCCGGGGACGACATGAATCCTAGCACTCCAGACCCCCAACGGGAGCAGGCCGAACCGGTAACGACGGCGCCCCCGGCCAAACGGGGCAGCCGGAAGGCCCGAGTCGGGCCAGCTACGACGCCGCCCCGGGCTCAGCGAATGAGCCGGAAGGCCCGGGTCGGGCATGGAGAATCCGTGGCCGAGCGGCTCTCAGAGCTTTACCCCGCCTCGCGCTGTTCGCTCGATTTCCGCTCGCCACTCGAGCTCCTTCTGGCCACCATCCTCTCGGCCCAGTGCACCGATCGCCGCGTGAACCTCGTGACCCCGGAACTGTTCCGCCGCTGGCCGACCGCCGCGCGCTTGGCCGCCGCGCGACAGGAGGAGGTCGAGGAGGTGATCCGCAGCACCGGATTCTTCCGGGCGAAGGCGAAGAACCTCCTCGGCTGCTGTCAGGGGCTCGTCGAACGGCATGGCGGCGAGGTCCCCGTCACGCTCGAGGAGCTTGTCACGCTGCCGGGCGTCGGCCGGAAGACCGCCAACGTCGTTCTCGGTGTCGGGTTTGGCCGCGCCGAGGGGATCGTCGTCGACACCCACGTCGGCCGGATCTGCCGGCGCCTCGACCTCACGCGCCGCACCGACGCGGTCGGTGCCGAGCGCGACCTCGTCGCGGTCGTCCCGCGTGGCCAGTGGATCGTCTTCAGCCATCAGCTCATCGATCACGGCCGCGCCGTCTGCCTCGCCCGGCGGCCCCGCTGCGCGGGCTGCGCACTGGCCGACCTCTGCCCGCAGCGCGGGGTGCCGGCTGCGGCCGGCCGCCAGGTCGCCCGCCGCAGAACGCCGGCAGGGCATGGGAAGGAGCCCTCCGGAGGGGTACACTCCGGCGGTGTTCGGAGGCAGACCGGTCGGAAGCCGCGCGGGAACGTTCCATGATCCTCTCTGGCCACGAGATCCGCCGCCAACTCGGCCACAACATTCGCATCGACCCATTCGATGATTCAAAGCTCAACCCCAACAGCTACAACCTCTCCCTCCACGACGAACTCCTCGTCTACGAAGAGGTGGTGCTCGACATGCGGAAGAGCAACCGCGTGGAGCGGGTGAAGATCCCCGAGGACGGTCTCGTCCTCACGCCCAACCAGCTCTACCTCGGCCGCACGATCGAGCGGACCGAGACCCACAACCTCGTGCCGATGATCGAGGGGCGCAGTTCGATCGGCCGGCTCGGGCTCTTCGTCCATGTCACGGCCGGCTTCGGCGACGTCGGCTTCTGTGGCTACTGGACCCTTGAGATGTTTGCCGTCCAGCCGGTGAAGATCTATCCGGGCGTGCAGATCTGCCAGCTCTTCTTTCACCAGATCCACGGCGACATCACCGAATACTCGAGCGAGAAATACCAACACAACCGCGACATCCAGCCGAGCATGCTGTTCCGGGAACTGAGCCCTGAGGCCGACGGCGCCCAGCAGCTCCATCTCGAGTTCGGCGCGGACCGGGTCGGGGCGGCCGCAGCGACGTTGCCGCCGGCCCCAACGGTGTCCCGTCCCCCCCAGAGGTAACCCCGATGCTCTCGAAGATCCTGGCCTGGTCGGCGCTCGCCCTCACGATCCTCTTCGCCGGCGTGTCGCTGGCGGGCGTGTTTGGCGGCAGTGCCCTCGGTGGCCTGGGGCCCACGCTGATCCTCGCCGGGGCTGCGCTCGCCGGGATCGCCGCCTTGCTGGCGATGGTGGTCCTCGTCCTCGGGGCTTTCCAGGCCTGAGGCTGCCGGCCCGGGCTGACCTCGCGAGCCCGTTCGCGTATTCTTGCGGTTCGCGCGGCATGGCCCTTCATGCCCCCCTGTCCATCCATGAAAGGTTTCTGGCGTGCTTCGAAGTCACACCTGCGGTGAGTTACGAGCGGACGATCTCGGTCGGGAAGTGACGCTGTGCGGGTGGATCGACCGCGTCCGCGACCACAAGGGGGTGATCTTCCTCGACCTCCGCGACCGCTGGGGACGGACACAGGTCGTGATCGGCCCCGAGAGCCCCGCTGCCACGCTCGCCGCTGCCCGCGCTGTCCGCCCGGAGTGGGTCGTGCTCGTCCGCGGCACCGTCGGCGCCCGCCCCGAAGGAACGACCAACCCCAAGCTCATCACCGGGGCGATCGAGGTGGTGTGCCGCGATCTCGAGGTTCTCAACGAGGCCGAGACGCCGGTCTTCCAGCCGGGGGCCACGGAGCTCCCCGGCGAGGAAGTCCGTCTCACCAACCGCTGGCTCGACCTGCGGCGGCCGGCGATGCAGCAGAATCTCTTCCTCCGGCATCGGATCGTGAAGATCATGCGCGACCATTTCGATGCCCTCGGCTTCATCGACGTCGAGACGCCGATGCTCGGCCGGAGCACGCCGGAAGGGGCACGCGATTACCTCGTCCCCAGCCGCCTCGACCACGGCTCCTTCTTCGCCCTCCCGCAGTCGCCGCAGCTCTACAAGCAGCTCCTCATGATGGCCGGCTTCGACCGCTACGTGCAGGTGGCGAAGTGCTTCCGCGATGAAGACCTCCGCGCCGACCGTCAGCCTGAGTTCACGCAGCTCGACGTCGAGATGTCGTTTGTCACCTCCGAAGACGTGATGGGAGTGATCGAGGGGCTCGTGAAGCGAACGGCTCAGGAGATCCTCGGCCTCGACGTCGCCCTGCCCCTCCCCCAGCTCACCTGGGACGAGTGCATGGAGCGGTTCGGCCACGACGCCCCCGACCTCCGTTACGGCCTCGAGCTTGTCGACCTCGGCGCTGAGGTAGCGAGCAGCGACTTCCGCGTCTTCAAAGGCGCGCTCGAGTCGGGGGGACGGGTCCGCGGGATCCGCGTTCCCGGCGCGGCAGCGAAGTTTTCCCGGAAGGATCTCGACGACCTCACCGCCGTCGCCGTCGATGGCGGCGCCAAAGGCTTGGTGTGGCTCAAGGCCGAAGCCAACGGCGACTGGACGGGCCCTGTGGCCAAGAACCTCGGGCCCGACGTGGCCGCGGCGATCCGCACGAAGCTCGGTGCCGAGCCCGGGGATCTGGCGCTGATCGTGGCCGACTCCTTCGACGTCTCCTGCAAGGCCCTCCACATGCTGCGGAAGCGGCTCGGCAGCCAGCTCAAGCTTTTCGACCCGGCCACGATGAACTTCTCCTGGGTGGTCGACTTCCCGATGTTTGCCCACGACGCCGAGAGTGGCGGCTGGGCGGCGATGCACCATCCCTTCACCGCGCCGCGGGCCGCCGACCGGGAGTTTCTCTCCACCGATCCGGCCCGCTGCCGGGCGCAGGCCTACGACCTCGTCATCAACGGCTCGGAGGCCGGCGGCGGCACGATCCGGATCCACGACGGCGCTACGCAGGAGAAGGTGTTTTCGCTCCTCGGCATCAGCCCCGACGTGGCCCGGGAGCGATTCGGCTTCCTCCTCGACGCCCTCCGCAGTGGGGCCCCGCCGCACGGCGGCATCGCCCTGGGAATCGACCGCTGGGTGATGCTCCTCGGCGGCCTCGATTCGATCCGCGACGTGATCGCCTTCCCGAAGACGCAAAAGGCCAGCGACTTGATGACCGGGGCCCCGTCGCCGGTCGACGCCAAGCAGTTGGTGGAGCTCGGCGTGCGGACAGTCGTGCCGCCGCCGAAGGCCTGACGCGTCGGCTGGTCCGTCCCCGAGTCAGTCGGTCGACACCGAATACCGGCCGCCGAGGCGCTCGCCAGCGGCAAGGATCCGCCAGCCAGCGGCCGTGTCAAACGTCCGCTGCCCCGGCAGCACCGTATAAGGCTCGATGCAAACAGCCTTGCGGTGCGGCGGCGTGAAGATCACGCACGCCGAAAACTCCGCGCTCCACTCAGCGCGGATCGTAGCCCCGCTGGCCGGATCGATGACCCGAGCGACGATCGCGCCGTTGCTGGCATCGCCACCTTCCGACACAAGCCCACAGAAGGGGTCGTCGAGCGCGACGCCGCCGAGGGCCACGCGGCCCGGGAAAGCAATCTTGTCGATCGCGGGCACGGTATCGCCCACGGGGAGCAGTTGCTCTTGGGGCTGGAATCGCGTGGCGGGA
>CAMCCR010000019.1 GCA_945873085.1 Candidatus Kuenenia stuttgartensis
CGTTGAGGGTTCCCTCGTCACCGATCGCCAGGGGCGTCGCAAGGCCACGCTCGTCGGGATGCCGGCCATCAATCCCGAGTCGGGGAAGCCCCAATACGTCGACGAGGATGGCGTTCCCATCGAAGAGGATGACGCCGAAGCGGTTCCGCACCGTCCCTTCATGCTCTGGAAGGACGTGCTCGTCGACGGCACGCCGCGGATTGTCGGTGGTCCCAACGTCATGGTGCCCAACGAGGCCCTCGAAGCCGGCCGGCACTATCCCGCCAACGGCGGCGATCTGGCCCGCCTTCTCTTCCCGGTGGTGATCGCCGACGAGAAGGAGATCAATCCCAACGTGAAGCCCGACGACGCTTGGGGATGGCTCCCACCCCCGCTTGTCGGCGAAGGAAAGAAGGTGCAGTCGGGCTGGCTGCACAAGTTCCTCCTCAACCCGGCGCCAATCAGGCCGGCGGCCGTTCTGCGGATGCCGAAGTTCAACTTCCAATCTTCCGAGGCCTCGGCGCTGGTCAATTACTTTGCCGCAGTCGACGGCGCTGACTACCCTTACATTTACGATCCGCGGCTCGATGAGAGCTCGGTGACCACGGCCGAAGCGACCCACCCGGGTCACCTCGAGGGGGCGATGAAGATCGTCACCAACAACAACTACTGCGTGAAGTGCCATCTGGTTGGGGGGTACTCCCCGCCCGGTAATCCGAAGGCCCTCGCGCCGCAACTCGAAGTTGTTCATGAGCGGCTCCGGCCCGACTACGTGCACAACTGGATCGCCAATCCGAAGCGGTATCTCCCCTACACCGGGATGCCGGTCAACATCCCGTTCGACAAGCCGGTGAGCCAGGATCTCTATCACGGCACGAGCGACCAGCAACTCGATGCGCTCACCGATCTCCTCATGCACTACGACCGGTTTGCGAAGCGGAATCTCTCCCTCGACGCCTATCTCAAGCAACCACCGGCGGCGGAACCGTCCTCTGCTCAACCGGCGGCATCGATCGATTCGTCGCCTTCTGAACCAATTCCTGGCCCCACCGACGGGCCAGTGCCTACCATTCCTGCAGGAACCGGTAGCGTGACGCTGCTTCACCCCGACCGGCCTGCCGTCAGCCGCACGATTGCGGTAGCCGGCAGCGACTGATCGCCCCCGACACAATCTCACTCGATTCACCCGGAGAGCCCCCATGTCCCACGTCCATCGTGTCCGTTTCACCATCGGCGCCTCGGCCACCCTGGCCATGTTGCTCGCTTCCCCGGCCTTCGCCGATGACTGGGGAACGCTCAAGGGCCGATTCAAGTTTGGCGGTGCCGTTCCAACCGCGGCTGCGCTCAAGGCCGACAAGGACGTCGAGGTCTGCGGCAAGGAAAAACTCCTCAACGAAGAACTCGTCGTCGGTGCCGATGGCGGCATCGCCAACGTCGTCGTCTTCGTCCGCGACAAGGATGTCAAGGTTCACCCCGATGCCGCGGCGGCCAAAGCTCCGGTGTTGATGGACAACAAGAACTGTCGCTTCGAGCCGCATGTGGCGTTCGTGCAGATCGGCCAACCGCTGACGCTCAAGAACTCCGACTCTGTCGGTCACAACAGCAACATCGCAACGATCAAAAACCCCCCTTCCAACAGCCTGATTGCCGCCGGTGCCGAGTCGAACGTCACGTTCAAGGCCGAAGAGGCAATTCCCGCGCAGGTCACCTGCAACATTCATCCCTGGATGAAGGGCTGGGTGCTCGTCCGCCCCAACCCGTACGGGGCCGTCTCGTCCGCCGATGGCAGCTTCGAGATCAAGAACCTGCCGGCCGGTGACATCGAGCTCCAACTCTGGCACGAGAAGGCCGGCTACATCGGTGAGATCAGCGTCAAGGGAAAGTCTGAGAAGATCGCCAAGGGGCGGAAGAAGATCAAGGTGGCCGCCGGCGATAACGACCTCGGGGAGATGGTGCTCGATGCCAACCTGTTCAAGAAGTGAGCCCTCGGCTCCGGCCATTGCCGGTATCGGTGTGTGGTGCTCCCGTGGCGCGATCGCCCGTCTGGGGTTTGCTCTGATAATGGTGTCCCTTGGCTCCGGCTGTGTGGACGGTCGTGTCGGGCAGCCTGCCGCCGATGCGGATTCCGCCGCGAGGGTCCGCGCGGCGCTAGTGGCATCAACCGGCGCGGCAGCCGAAACCGGCGCTGAGGCAGCGGCCACCGGCACCGGCTGGGGAACCCTCAAGGGGCGGTTCGTGTTTGCGGGAACTCCGGCCGAAGCCAAGGCTCTGGCAGTCGACAAGGACACCGAGGTCTGCTCGAAGGACGGCGTCAAACTTCTCGATCGCTCCCTCCTCGTCGACCCGTCGTCGAAGGGGCTGGCAAACGTGGTGCTTTTCGTTCGGAAATCGAGCCGGGTGAAAGACTCGACGCCGCCTGAGAAGCCCTTGGTGTTCGACCAAAAGCAGTGCGAGTTCATCACGCCGGTGTTTGCGGCCCGGGTTGGCCAATCCATCGATGTCCACAACAGCGACCCGGTGGGCCACAACACGAACATCGCCGGGACGAGCTTCAACCAACTGATCCCCGCCGGCGATGGCACGCTGTTCAAGCCCGAAGCCGAGACCGGCATGCCGACGATGGTGACCTGCAACATCCATCCCTGGATGAAGGCCTACGCCGTCTTCCGCAAGGACGGCTACGTCGGGGTCAGTGCTGCCGACGGTTCGTTTACGATCCCCGACCTTCCGGCAGGGGAAACGCTCGAGTTCCAAGTCTGGCATGAAAGATCGACGGGCCCCAACGGCGCGCTTGGCCTTGCAAAGCCCGATCTCAAGTGGACCCCGAAGGGTCGATTCCAAGTCAAGATCGAAGCTGACGAGGTCAAGGACATCGGCACGCTCGAGGTGCCTGCTGCCGCTCTC
Organism: Candidatus Kuenenia stuttgartensis; assembly: GCA_945873085.1. Classification (GTDB taxonomy): domain Bacteria; phylum Planctomycetota; class Planctomycetia; order Pirellulales; family UBA1268; genus QWOP01. The sequence continues at coordinate 2,884 of CAMCCR010000019.1, forward strand.
GGTGGCTGATCCCATCTTCCGCCCCACCATCCCACAGCCATGAATACCACCACTTCCGCCGACATCCGACATACCGAGGGCCAGCGCCCCGCGTGGAGCGTCAAGATCGTTCTGGCACTTCTGGTCGTACTCGGGGGCACCGGCTGCGGGGCCACGCCCCCGGCTTGGTTCCGCCTCAACATGGTCGAGGCGACGAAACAAAAACTGACCTCTGACCAGGAGCGTCAGGTGGCGACGTTGCTGGCGGCCATGTTCGGCACGCCGGACGACCCTGTGGCCCTGCCGGAGACCGGCCTCGACGAGGCAAAGCTCCGCCTTGCCGCCGGCCCGGTCCGTAGCGACATCGTCGGACGGAAAAACGGTCTCTACCGTGAGCACTGTGCCCACTGCCACGGCGTCACCGGAGACGCCCTCGGGCCCACCGCCGCGTTCCTCAATCCATACCCCCGCGATTACCGCCCGGGGATCTACAAGTTCAAGAGCACCGAGCGGGCTGACAAGCCGACCCATGCCGACATGACGCGGATTCTCAAGAACGGGATTCCGGGCACGTCGATGCCGTCGTTTGCGCTGTTGAGCGAAACCCAGATCGATGCCCTCGTCGAGTACGTCAAGTATCTGTCGATCCGCGGCGAGACGGAACTCGGTCTGATTCGGGCCTACTTCGAACTCGACGACGACGCGGAGGGCAAGCTCCCCGAAACCCGCGAGTTCCTCGTGGGTGAGGTCCTCGAGCCCGTCGCCGAGAAATGGAAGACTGCGGCCGACGCACTGATTCCAGTGCCCGAAATGCCGGCGGACATCGACATGGTGGCGTCGATCGCCAAGGGGCGTGAACTGTTCTATGGAGACAAGGCGAATTGCGTGAAGTGCCATGGACCGACGGCGATGGGCGACGGGCAGGCCAACGATTACGACGACTGGAACAAGACGATCGTTGAATGGACGAAGGAAGTTGTCGGCACCGACGACAAGCAATGGGCCAGCCGGGCCCATCGGGTGCTCGATGGTGACTCCCTCGAACCGAGAACGATTCCTCCCCGCAACCTCCGCCGAGGCATCTACCGCGGCGGACGCCGCCCGCTCGATCTCTACTACCGGATCCACGCCGGGATCAACGGCGCCCCGATGCCCGCGGCCAAGGGAACAGTTCCGCCGGAGGACATCTGGCACATCGTTAACTACGTCCAATCCCTCCCCTATGAACTCGACGGCGAGCTTGGGGCCGACCGTCCGATGGTCGCCCGCGACCGGTTCTGATCCTCGCCGACCCCCTCAAGAACACCTCACTCAAAGCCACCTACCCAGCCAGCGGAGCAGACGGCCGTGGACCACGACAATCGCGATCGCAATGCCGGTTCAGGCGGGTCTCCTCCGGGAAAGACCCCGGGCGATTCCTGGGCCGACGGCCTGCCCAAGGGCCGCCGCTGGAGCGGGATTGCCTGGAGCCTGTTGTTCCTCCTCGTTCCGGTTCTCGGCACCGCCACCTTCGTCATCGCGCCGTATTACGACCACTGGCTCCCGAAAGACGTCTCGGTGCACGGCAAGTCGATCGACGGCTTGTTCTATTTCATCCTCGTGCTCACTGGCGTCGTCTTCCTGGCGACCGAATTGATCCTGTTCTGGTTCATGTGGAAGTATGACGCCGCCGCTTCCTCAAAGCCGGCCACTTACATCCAAGGGAGCCACACCCTCGAGGTGGTGTGGACGATCATCCCAGCGGCGACGATGCTCTTCCTTGCCATCTACCAGATGAACACCTGGGCCGACGTGAAGATGCGGAGGCCCCGGATGGCCCCTTCAGTCGAGGTCGTGGCCCGTCAGTTCGAGTGGCGGCTCCGTTACCCGGGCCGCGACGAGACGCTCGGCACCGAGGACGATCTGTTCGTCGTCAACGACCTCCATGTGCCGATTGACGAGGACTTCCTTGTTCAGCTCAAGAGCATGGACGTGCTCCACAGCTTCTTCCTGCCGAACCTCCGCATCAAGCAGGATGCCGTCCCTGGCATGAAGATACCGGTGTGGTTCAAGGCGACCGAGACGGGCACTTATGACATCGTCTGTGCCGAGGTCTGCGGCTGGGGCCACTATAAGATGAAGGGGCGGGTGACAGTCGAGTCGCGGGCCGACTTCAACCGCTGGCTGGCCCGGATCGAAGCCGAGCAGAAAGCGACCCAACGCGGTCCGGAAGAAATCCCCATGGCCGCGGCCGATTAGCTCTCCGCCGCCCCCGTACGCGATCCAGTCTTTCACCCACCCATCCACCCATCCACAGCCCCCCGCCGTCGAGCACCACCGTTCGGGCGAGTTATCCAGAGGCCAACACCGATGAGCACCGTCACGCAACCGCACGCTCCTCCCAAGGACACGGCGCATCACGACCACGTCGCCACCCGCGGCTCGACGTCGCTGTCGACCTTCCTCTCGACCTACGTGTTCTCGAAGGATCACAAGGTCATCGGGCTGCAGTTCCTGTTCTCGACGCTGGTCTGGTTCCTCATCGGCGGCCTCCTCGCCCTGGCCGTCCGTTGGCAGGTGGCTTGGCCTTGGTCCGACGTGCCGGTCCTGGGCAAGCTCTTCGCCCAGCACGGTGGGCAGATGGCGCCCGAGTTCTACACGATGCTGTTCACGATGCATGCTTCGGTGATGATCTTCCTGGTCATCATCCCGATCCTCGCGGGGGCGTTCGGTAACTTCCTCATCCCGCTCATGATCGGCGCCGACGATATGGCGTTCCCGACGCTCAACATGCTGAGCTACTGGTTCATGTGGCCGGCGTTCTTCTTCTTCGGCGCCAGCTTTTTCGTCGAGGGTGGGGCAGCTGCCGGTGGCTGGACGAGCTATCCGCCACTTTCGACGAGCACCGTTTCGGCCCCGGGCAGCGGCATGGGGCAGACGCTCTGGCTCCTCGGTCTGACGATGGTCGGCGTCTCGTCGATGCTCGGCAGCGTCAACTACATGACGACGATCATCCTCATGCGTGCCCCTGGGATGACGATGTTCCGTCTCCCGATGACGATCTGGGCGATGTTCATCACCGCGATCCTCCAGGCCTTCGCCCTGCCGGTTCTCACTGCGGCCGGGTTCATGCAACTCACCGACCGCCTCATCGGCACCGGCTTCTTCAGCCCCGAGGGGAACATCATCAACAACGCCATGTCGGGTGCTGGCGGTGGGCAACCGATCCTCTGGCAGCACCTCTTCTGGTTCTACAGCCATCCGGCCGTCTACATCATGATCCTGCCAGCGATGGGGATGGTGTCCGACATTCTCACGACGTTTGCTCGGAAGCCGCTGTTCGGTTACCGCCCGATGGTCTACTCGATCGCCGGCATCGCCGGGCTCGGATTCATCGTCTGGGGCCACCACATGTTCATCTCGGGGATGAACCCCGCCCTCGGCATCACCTTCATGGTGGCGACGATGATGATCGCGCTGCCGAGCGCCGTGAAGACGTTCAACTGGCTTGGCACCATCTGGGGCGGGCGGATCCACTACACGACCGCGATGCTGTTTGCGATCTCGTTCGTCTCGATGTTCATCATCGGAGGCCTGTCGGGCATCTTCATGGCGGCCACGCCCGTCGACATCTTCATCCACGACACCTACTTCATCGTTGCCCACTTCCACTACGTTCTCTTCGCCGGCACGGCGATGGGCGTGTGGGCAGGGATCTACTACTGGTTCCCGAAGATGTTCGGCCGAACGATGAACGAGTTTTGGGGTAAGGTGCACTTCTTCCTGACGTTCATGTTCCTGAACGGCACCTTCTTCACGATGCACATCCTCGGTGCGGTCGGCTTCCCCCGTCGGCTTGCCGACGCCTACCACTACGAGACGTTCCACCACCTCCAACCGCTCAACGCCTTCATGACGTGGTGTGCCATGGGCATGGTCGCGACGCAGATCATTTTCGCGATCAATTTCTTCTGGAGCATGTTCCGAGGTCCGATCGCAGGCCGGAATCCCTGGAATGCCAACACGCTCGAATGGACCGCCCCGAGCCCCCCGGGCCATGGCAACTTCGACTTCCAACCGGTGGTCTACCGCGGCCCTTACGAGTTCTCCGTGCCGGGGTGCGAAAAGGATCACCTCATGCAGACCGATCCCCCCCATCCCGCGGAAGCGGCGGCCGCTGCGGCCGCCCACGCCTGATCGATTCCCCGACAGAGCGTGACGGCACCGTCCATGGCTAGCGCCACCATCGGCACATCATCCACCGGTCGGTCGACGGTCAATTGGCCATGTGTCGTTGCATGGATGCTCGTCGCGACGACGGCGCTGCTGCTGTCGTTCGGGGCGCTGGTCACGACCTACGACGCGGCGATGGCGGTGCCCGACTGGCCGGGAACGTTCGGCCACAACATGTTTCTTTATCCGCTCGTCGAGTGGTTCTGGGGGCCATGGGATCTGTTCCTCGAGCATGGTCATCGGCTCCTCGGGGCGACCGCCGGGATGCTCTCCCTTCTCCTCGCGGCCGTCACCTTCCGAAAAGGGGCCTCGCCGGCCGTGCGTTGGCTCGTGGTGGCAGCGGTGGTCCTTGTTGTCGTGCAGGGGGCGCTCGGCGGGCTCCGCGTCATCCTTGACGACAAGACGGTCGCCAAGGTCCATGCCTGCACCGGACCGCTCTTCTTTGCCGTTGCCACGGCGATCGCTGTCCTGTCCGGACGGCGGGGCAGGGGGGATTTGTCGGCGCCGGCAACCGAGCAGCGGAGCAACGCAGTTGGTCAGGAAGCCCTTGTTGCCGTCGGGCCTGTGCATCTTCCGCTCCCATCGTGGGCGCTCGGAGCCTCGTTGCCGACGGCGTTGGCTGTGGCTGCCTACCTTCAACTTGTCGCCGGAGCCCAACTGCGGCACGCTGATGCCACGCTCGCCCCATCGACCTTCCGCTGGATGGTGGCGATCCATTTGGCTGGCGCGGCGGCTGTCACCGTGCTTTCGGCGCTGACGGTCATCGCTTGGCAGCCGCACGAATCGCGTGTGGCGCGACGGTGGTCACTGGCAATCATGGCGATGGTGATGGGACAACTGCTCCTCGGCGGCGGCGCCTGGCTGTTCACATGGGGAATCCCCTCCTGGCTCCAGGATGCCTGGGCCCCCGCCGAGGCGGTGCTCGCGAGGAGTCCGCGTGGCGCTGCGGTGATCACGGGGCATGTGATTCTCGGGATGATGATTCTTGGGGCCGCTGTCGTGCTCGCACTGGAATGGGGCGGGGCCGATCGCCTCGAACGGATCGCCCGATTCGGACGCCAAGGCCTCAGGCGTCCTGATGGCACAGAAGCAAGACTCCTCCCCGCAACCGCGGCAGTTCAGCCGCGCTCCGAGCGAGGTGCCCGATGACATCGCCCTCCACGATGCCCATGACGGCCGACCCGACGCTCTCGCCGTCGGCCGGCGCCGTCGCTTCCACGGCGGCCGATGTCTCCCGGCTCATCCGTCCCAGGATCGCCGTCATGGTGCTCGCCACGGTCGCCACCGCGGCCTGGCTGACGGCCGGACAGAGCCTCAATGGCGCGGCCTTGGCCGTCGTGCTCCTCGGTACGCTGCTCGTGGCGGCCAGTTCGAGCATCGCCAACCAGATCGTCGAGCGCGACACCGACCGCCTCATGCCGCGCACCGCTGCCCGCCCGCTGGTAACCGGGCGGATGGGGGTCCGGGACGCTTGGATCCTTTCGGCGGGGCTGCTTGTTGCCGGACTGGTCATCACGGTCGCCGGCGGCGGATGGGCCGCGAGCGCCGCCTCGCTTTCGACCTGGTTGCTCTACGTGCTGGTTTACACGCCGCTGAAGCGGGTAACGCCGCTCAACACTGCCGTCGGCGCCATCGCCGGGGCCCTCCCCGTGGCGATCGGATGGTGTGCCGCCGGCGGTCCGGGGCGACTCCTGGCAGGGGACGCCGCCAGCGGGATCGCCGCCGGGGCGTTGGCAACGGTCCTTTACCTCTGGCAGTTCCCCCACTTCATGGCGATCGCCTGGCTCTACCGCCGGCAGTATTCCGACGCCGGACTGAAGATGCTCACCGTCGTCGATCCGGGGGGCCTGCGAGCGGCGGGGCAAGCTCTGGCGGCGGCGCTCGCCATGGTGCCGGTAAGCCTACTTCTTGCCGTCCCCTCGGCGAGCGTCTGGATGTTCCTCGTGGCGGCCACCGCGTCGGTCGCCTACGTCGCGGCCACGATGCGGTTCGCGGTGGCCCGCGACGATGCTTCTGCTCGCGGACTGCTCATGGTGTCACTCGCATCCCTCGCCGCCATCCTCGTCGCTGCAGTTGCCTGCGGCGGTCCAACGTCCTGATTCCCCCGATCACGCATGACGCGTCGCCGACGCGCTGCCTCACCCCTCGCTGCCTCACCTCTCTCAGACACGCCCATGAACGCCTCCGCCCACTCGATTCCCCATGGCCACGACGATCGCGATGCCCATGGGCATGACGACCACGGGGGTGGCCACGGGCACATCGTGCTCCAGTACCAGCCCGGCCTGCCCCTCTCGAAGGGCAAGCTGATCATGTGGCTGTTCCTGTCGACGGAGATCATGTTTTTCGCCGCGCTGCTCGGCAGCTACGTCGTGCTCCGGTTCGGTGCCGCGGTCTGGCCGAAGCCACACCATGTTCATCTCAGTGAACCGATCGGTGCGTTCAACACCTTCGTGCTCATCTGCTCCAGCGTGACGATTGTCCTGGCGCTCGAGGCCGCCAAAGCCAACAAGGTGGCGATGGCGAAGAACTGGATGCTCGCCACCCTCCTCCTCGGATGTCTGTTTCTCGGGATCAAGGGCTACGAATACTCGGCGAAGTTCTCGCACGGCATCTACCCGGCCCAACCCCACAGCCGGATCTACGAGAAGCCCGATCTCTATTACGGCGCGGCCGTCCGTGCCCGGCTCGGCGAACCGGCGATCATCGAGCAACTTAAAGAACTCGACGACACCCCCGAAGAAAAGCTCTCGAGCGACGAGGCATCGGCCCGTCGCCGTCTCCAGAAGATTCGTCAGATGGTCGTCAGCCCCGATCAACAACCGTTCGATCTCGCGGTCGTCGCCGACCAGATCATGCCGCTGCCTTCGGAAGGCACCGGCGGGCATGGGGGCCACACCGAGGGGCTCAACGACACCTTTCCCTGGCTCCGACTTCCGGCGGTGATCCCAGGCGGGAACATGTGGGCCAGCACCTACTTCCTCCTCACCGGCTTCCATGCCATCCACGTTGCGGTCGGTCTTCTGGTGTTCGCGATCCTCCTCACCTACCGGCTCGACCGGAAGCGGGCCGGGATGATCGAGAACGCCGGGCTCTACTGGCACTTCGTCGACCTTGTCTGGATCTTCCTGTTCCCGCTCCTTTACCTGTTCTGATTCGAGGCCATTCGAGCGGGCGGGAACAATGTCCCACCCCATCCGGAGCGGCCTCCGCCACTCCCCGTCCGACATCCACAGCCCACGCACCCCGCGTCGCGGCCAACCGCCATCCGAGCCCGAGGTTTCCATGTCCGAGCACTCCTCCCCCGCCGAATCCCACGGACCGATCACGCGTGCTGGCGCTCTGTCAGCCTCCGTGGCTGCCCACGACCACGACGGCGGCCACGGCGACGCGCATGCTGACGGCCATGGTGATGACCACGGCTCGCACGGCGGCATCGGGCAGTACCTGGCGGTCTTCGCCGCGTTGTGCGTGCTGACGACGATGTCGTTTCTCACCTATTCATCGGTCTGGCCGTGGCGGGATGAACCGCACGTCGGTTGGGCCTTCATGATGGCCGTTTCGTGCACGAAGGCGATGCTCGTTGTGCTCTTCTTCATGCACGTGCTCTGGGAGGCGAACTGGAAGTACGTCCTCACGATCCCGGCTGCGATGATGGCGATTTTCCTGGCGCTGATGCTCATCCCCGACGTCGGCATGCGGAACCGGATGGCGGCCCAGGAACGGGTGCTGCACATGGCTCGCCCGTCCGATGTCCTTCTCATGGAGCGGGCCGCCGAGTCGCAGATGCTCGCCGATCCCGCCTCCCACTGACAATCCCGTCCCTCCGTCCGGAGCTCCGATGCCGCGTGTGACTGCCCCCGCCATGTCACCTCACTCCGCCGCGGCCCGCTGCCACGTCGCCCGATCGACATCCGGTCGCGTGGCTTCGAGACGCTGGTTGCTGGTGGCCGCGCCGGTCGTGCGTACGGTCGGGATGGCGCTCGTGGTGGTTCTTCTGTTCGGCGGCTGCCGTGAGCAACGCCCCTCCGTCGTGTCGACCAAGCCCGCTTCAGAAGCCCCCACTCCGGTCCCTGCGAAGCTCGACGAACCAGGGGTGCGGGCAACCGACTTCGTCCTCACCGACCAATCCGGTGAGGCGTTCGACTCGCGTTCGCTGGCCGGAAAGGTGTGGGTTGGGAGCGTGTTCTTCGCCAACTGTCCGGGACCATGTTTCCGTGAGAATCAGGCGTTGGCCGACATCCTCCGGGAAATCGACGCGCCCGATCTCGTCGTTGTCAGCCTCACCTGCGATCCCGACAACGACACGCCGGAAGTCCTCCGCCGCTACGCCGACCGTTTCGACGCCGACCTGAGCCGGTGGAAGTTCCTCACCGGCGACATGGCGACGATCAAGACAATCGCCAACGAGAGCTTCCGACTGCCTGCCGAGGTCGGCGTCCATTCCGAACGGGGCGTGGTGTTCGACCGGCAGGGGCGGCTCCGCGGTGGCTTTCATCTCCTCCAGGCCGATCGTGTCGACCTGCTCAAGAAGCTCATCCGCGAGGTCCTCGACGAACCTGCCGACGAACCGCTGCCTGCGACTCCGGCGGCGGACGCGCCGTCGGCCGCCCCCTCGACACCTGTGGGAGCCGACCGATGACGCCCTTCCTGCTGGCGGTGCATCCGCTCGCCACCACCAACGCCATCCTCAACGCCATCTCGACGGTGCTCCTGGTCGTCGGTTGGATCGCCATCCGCCGGCGCAACTGGCGGGCCCACCGCGCCGCAATGGTCGCGGCGTTCCTGGTATCGACGGTGTTCCTCGTCTGCTACCTCGCCTACCACTGGATCGTCGGGCATGTGCCATTTACCGGCCAGGGGCCGGTGCGGATGGTGTACTTCGCGATCCTCATCTCCCACATCCTGCTGGCCGGCGCGGTCCCCGTGCTTGCCCTGCGGATGTTTTTCCTTGCCTTCCGCGGACGCCTCGACTCCCACAGGCGTCTTGGCCGGATCGCACTGCCGATCTGGCTCTATGTGAGCGTCACGGGCGTCATCATTTACGCCATGCTCTATCACCTCTACCCCGCCGTCCCGGTAACCGGGGAGGCCCGGAGCGAATCGCCGCCGGGAATGCACCTCGTGGAGAGCGTGGGTGGCTAGAATGGCTCGAGGAGAACCGACCATGCCCGAAACATGCTTGCCCGTCGATGCCCACCGGGACGGGACTGTCCGTCCGACGCCGCATGCCCCCCGCGGGCTGCTCTCACGCCTTCGGCCGACGGCACACGCGGCCGGGATCGCCGCCTTCCTCCTGCTCGTCCTTGTCGCCGGGCAGGCGTGGGGATGCCCGACCTGCAAGGACGGCGTAGCGGAGTCCGATCCGGAGGGGATGAACATCGCCCGGGGCTACTTCTACAGCATCCTCATCATGCTCGCGATGCCCTTTACACTCGCCGGTTCCTTCGGGGCTTACGTGTGGCGGGAGATGCGTCGGCAGGAACGAGCCCGTCTCGAAGGACGCGACCCCTTCTCCGAAGACGACGTGACGGCATGACCGGGGCGTGACGGCGGAGCCTGCGTGGGCCCGGACGTGGACTGCCTGGCAGTGATGCGGGACGACATCATGGAGCCACGCCTCCCCGAGCACCTCCCCCGTCGCCGAGTCCGGAATTGGGCCTCCGCTGGCGAACAGCGTCGCCTCTTTTGGATCCTCGTGCCCATCGTCCTTCTCGCGGCGTGGGCCGAGCGGGCGTGGCTCGGCCCGACAGTGCCCCCTCCACCTCCACCGATCGACACGATCCTCGACCGTGGTCCGGTGACAAGGACCATCGACGACGGCATCACGATCGAGGCGCCCCCAGTCATCGAAGCGCCGATCGGCGGGGCCGCGGTCGAGGAGCCTTCCGCGGGCGTCGCGGCCGCGCCGGAGACGCTGGCCGATCCGGCTGACCTCGTGCTGGTCCGCGACGACACCGTCTTCCGATCAGCCGACCAACGGGCGTGGTTCGCGATCTGGGGCAGGTTGCAGGGGGAAGCGGCCGCTGGATCGCAGCCCCGCGGTCGGAAGGTGACCTTCGCGCAGCTCTTCTCGCAGCCGAGGAGCTTCCGCGGCCGCCGCGTTCAGATCGCCGGCACGATCCGTCGACTCCAGGAGGTGACGGCGCCGACGAATGCCCTCGGCATCGGCACGTACTGGCAGGCCTGGCTCGAGCCGGCCGACGGGCCAGCATCACCGATCGTCGTCTACTTTCTTTCCCTTCCCCCCGGCACGCCCTCCGGCATGCGGGTAGAGATTCCCGCCGTCGTCGATGGGGTGTTCTTCAAGCGTTGGGCCTATCAGGCTAGCGACGCGATCCGCCTGGCGCCCCTGCTGATGGCCACTGAACCGCAGTCCCCGCCGCGCATCACGAGCGGACGAGGGAGCAGCACGATCGTCGGCTGGGCGCTGTTCTCGATCGCAGGGCTCATCGCCACGACCTGGCTCGCCCTCCGTTTCGCCGCCGCAAATCCACTCCCGAAGCAACGCCACCCAGCCTCCATGGATGCCGATTTCAGCGATTTGACGGTCGTTGATCCGCGCGTCTCATTCGAGCGACTCGCCGCCCTAAAGCCCAGTAGCGATGACGCGGAGACGCCTCGATGAACCACCCCCTCCGATCCCTGCCCGGCGTTGCCGTCTCGAGCGTTGTCACGTTGATCCTGGCATTGCTGCTCACGGCCGGGAGTCCTGCCGCCGCGGCTGACCCGCTTGATTCGGCTGCCGCGGGCGGCCGCCCCAGTGAAACGACCTTGGCCCGGTATCTCGAGACTTTTGCTCTCGATCGCGAAGCGCGGGAAGTCCTCGATTCGAATCGGGGGTGGGACGACGATCACACGGGGTTGGTCGTTCGCGTCCTGCTGCGCCTGCTGCTCGCGCCGCCGGAGTTCGCCGAGGCGTGGCAGCGGTCGTCGGTGCCGATTGCCACGCTTGCCCCGAAACCGGAGGACGGCTTTGTCCACGCCGTCGGCTCGGCCGTGTTCGTTGCGGAGCTCACGCTCCCGGACGAACTCGCGCAGCTCGCCGGACGCCGTGCGGTCGATGTCGTGCGGCTGCGCGCCGACGGAGTCGGGATGATCGACGTCGTCACCGACGCCGCTCCCCGCGCCTGGCCACGATGGCGCGACATTGACGAGCCCGCTGAGGTGTTCGGCTTGCCGGTAGCCGCCGGAACCGGTCCGATCCCTGTGGCGTCGCCGGCCGATGGCGGTCAGTGGCCATCCTCGCCGCCGGCCCATCTCCTCGTCGCGTCACGGGTCGCCTGGTATCCGCCGCGGCTTCCCGGGTCGGCGGGCATGGACGTCGGACTTCTCGACACGGTCGTCGACGGCCAGAAGCTCACGGGCGGCGACACCGAGGCCTTCTACGCGCTCCTCGCCGCCGCCGGTAGGGCAGGGGAGGGGGCCGTCGCCGAGGCTGCCGGCGCGCCTCGATCACTGATCCCGCTCATCGATCCGGCCGAGCAGTGGTTCGAACATCATCGCGGCGAGCCGCTCGCCATCAACGGCGTGGCCCTCCGCGCTACCCGGATCGAGATCGACGATCCGTTGCGACAGCGGCAGACAGGCATCGATCACTACTGGGAGGTGTTCGTGTTTGTGAACACGCCCCTGATCAGCGTCGGGGGCAAGGCCCAGGATCGCTATCCGGTCGTCTGCTGCCTGAGGACGCTCCCCGTCGGGATGCCGACCGGCTCCAACATCAGCGAGCCGCTCCGCGTGGCCGGATTCGCGCTCAAGTCATACGCCTACCCGCTGAGGACCGGCGACGGCAGCGAGATCCGCCGCGAAGCGCCGCTCCTCGTCGGCGGGGACGTTACCTGGCAACAGCCCCGCGCAGCCGCCACGCAGGGGCCGCTCGCCTGGGTGCTCGCGGCACTGGCGGCGACGATCAGCGTCGGGGTCGCCCTGGCCGTCTGGGCTGGCCGGCGCGATGCCCGGCGGCGGGCGGAGCAACGGCGGACATCGCTGCCGGACCGCTTCGTTCCACCCGGGGAAGGGCGTTCCTGACTGTCTAAATGCCCGTGGAAAAAGTCATCCTTCCCTCGGGGAAACCCTCCCCCTTGCCACCCGGGCCCGCGGCGGAGAAAAAGGTGGGTTCCTTTCACCACGCTCCCCCGAACCGTTTCTTTCTCCAGCCCCTCAGGAAACACACCCCGCCATGCGACGCGCGAAGATCTCCATCATCGGTGCCGGTAACGTCGGAGCCACCACGGCCCATTGGTGTGCCGCCGCCGAACTCGGAGACGTCGTTCTGCTCGACATTCCGGCGACCGAGGGCATGCCCGCCGGCAAGGCGCTCGATCTCTTCCAGGCGGCGCCGATCATGGGGTTCGATGCCCGCCTCACTGGCACGACCGACTGGGCCGACACCGCCGGCAGTGACGTCGTCGTCGTGACCGCCGGCATCGCCCGCAAGCCGGGCATGAGCCGCGACGATCTCCTCTCCACGAATGCCAAGATCGTCGGCGATGTCGCTGCCAAGATCCGTGACACAAGCCCCCAGGCAGTCGTGATCGTCGTCAGCAATCCCCTCGACGCCATGGTCCAGCGGACGTTCCAGGTGACCGGCTTCCCGCCGCAGCGGGTCATCGGGCAGGCAGGCATCCTCGACACGGCCCGCTACCGCGCCTTCCTCGCCATGGAACTCGGCGTCAGCGTCGAAGACATCTCGGCGATGCTCCTGGGCGGTCACGGCGACACGATGGTGCCGATCCCCAGTTGCACGAGCGTCGGCGGCATCCCCGTGACGCAACTCATCGCCCCCGACCGGCTGGAATCGATCGTCACGCGGACCCGCAACGGCGGGGCCGAGATCGTCTCGCTTCTGAAGACGGGCAGCGCTTACTACGCCCCGGCGGCCGCCACAGCCCAGATGGTGGAAGCCGTCGTCCGCGACAAGAAGCGGATCGTCCCCTGCGCCGCCTACTGCGACAAGGAGTACGGCGTCGGCGGCTACTTCGTCGGCGTGCCGGTGATCCTGGGATCGGCTGGTATCGAGAAGATCATCGAGTTGGATCTGCTGTCCGGAGAACGCGCGGCGTTCGACAAGAGCATCGCCGCCGTCAAGGAACTCGTCAGCGTCATGAACCGACTCTCCGCCTAATCGGCACCTAGCCGCTGCTGGCCTCGATTCGCCAGGCGGGATCGGGAAGCCGATCCGGAGAAGTGATCCGTGCAGAGGAAGGGGGGAGCGTTCCACCGCCCCCCCTTCCCATCCTGCCGCGATGCTGCAGGTTTCCCCGATTGCGGGTGTCTCCCCGTCGTGAAGCCCTGTCGGCGGAAACGACGATTTTTCCGCCGATCCACTGCCCCGCAAGGCTCGATCGGCCCGCTCAGCGTTGGCGCGATGGAGGGGAGCGGGTACGGACCGGTCATCCGGGGAGTCTGCCGTTGAAGCGGCGGAGGGAGTTCCGCTAGAACCCCCCACGATTCCGCGTCCTCATGCGGGGCTTCCCCACCCCGTGAACGCTGAATCACCCCCATCCGAGGTGTCGCATGCATCCCCGCCTTCCCGCCCGCACGACCCCCGTTGAGCCGCAGTTCATCGGGGAGCCGAACTTTACCACCGCGGCAGACGGAATCCCTGCGACCACCCCCGCGCCGCGGAGCCTCCGCTCCCGCACCGCGCCGATCCCTGCGTCCGGCGCCTCTCCGCTGCCGACAGCGATCGGCACCGAGGGGATGTTCGTGCCGACCGGATATGAACCGGGATACGCCTATCCGCTCCTGGTCTGGCTCCCCGACGCGTCCCGCGGCCGGTTCGATCTCGGCCGCACGATGAGCCGCGTCAGCCTCCGCAACCACGTCGCCGTCCAACCTCTCCGAGCCGACGACGCCAACGCCGACCGCGAGGCTCTGGTCTGGCGGGCGATCGACAACGTCCGTGACCGGGTCTCGATCAACCCACGACGGATCTTCCTCATTGGCCAGGGATCGGGGGGCACCGAGGCTTTCCGCATCGCCTGCCGACACGCCACCGCGTTCGCCGGTGTGATCTCGATCGGGGGTTCGTTCCCGCTCCGCGAGGGCCTGTTCGGGCGCCTCGAAGAGGTCCGTCGTCTGCCGATGCTGCTCTGCTGCCACCGCGAGGCTCCGGCCGAGGTCGTCGGGCCCACCGACTCGACCCTCCGCCTGTTCCATGCCGCCGGGGCGATGCTCGCGATGCGGATCTACCCGGGGCGCAACGACCTCTCGAAAACGATTCTCGCCGATGTCAATCGCTGGCTGATGGACGAGATCTGCGGCTCATCCGTGTCACGCCCGACCCCCTGCGGATCCTGACCTCCGGCCCCCGGTGACGGCCCGCCATCGGCGCTGGAGGCCGGCACTCCCAGACTCGATCCCCGGCCACGGACGGCTGGGGGGCGAGCAACGATTCGATTGCGGTTGGCAGTTTCGAGACACGGTCCTTGAGGGCCGTGTGAACAGGTCGCGTCTGGCACGGACGCCAGGAGGATCCATCCATGACGAGCCATCCCGGCCGCAGTGGCAGCACGCCCGGTTCACCGGCATACGCTGGGCCGCCGCGGATCCTCACCTTTTCCAGGGGAGAGCAACAGGTCTCGGAGACGACAGTCTCGCCCCATGGGATCCTCGTTGCCCTCCGGGCCGAGGTCACTGCCGGCGATGACAACCGCGCCGCCGCGCCGGTGTCGGTGACGCTCGACGTCCAAGAGACGCTGCGGATCGAGGCCGACGGGGACATCCTCCGCCGACTTCTCACCCCTCTCCTGGGCCGTTCGGTTGCTGCCGCGAGTCGAGCCGCGGCGGGATCCTCGCCGCGCGAGGTGCTCGTGACGGCGGTCGGCTATCCCGATCGGATCGAGATCGAGTTTGCCGATTCAGGGTCCGGGCTGACTCCCCGGGAGCGGAATTCGCTCCCCCGCGGCCGTTCATCCGCCGACCCGCGGGAATCGACCGATTCCCTGCTCGATGACGTTCTCCGTCTGGCCACCTCCGTCGGGGGAACGCTTGCGGCGATGGAATGCCCCGAAGGAGGCAGCGCCGTAACGCTCTGCCTGCCGATTCGCCGGACTGCGCTGCGGCGAGCGGCGTAGCGATCTCCCGTCCATCCTCCTCGAGAGCACGTGCATGGATCCCCACCTCACCAACTCCCGCCGCAGCCGCGTCCCGGTTGTGACGCCGGCGCAGATCGTGGCGCTCGGACTGGTGGCCGCGTCGATCGGTTGGGCGGCCTGGTTGCTGCAGGAGCGTCCCACGGCCGACGAGGTGGCCCTGCTCGAGGACACCACCCTCACGGCACCCCAGCTGGCGGCCATTGAGGCGGCCCTCGACCGGGCCAACCTCACCGACTACCGCACCGCGGATGGGACAGTCTGGGTGCCCCGGTCGCGCCAAGGCGCGTACAAACGCGCGGTCGTCGACGGGGATGCGATTCCCAAGCCATGGGGGACACGGTTCCACGAAGCGATCGCTTCCGGCGGCGTCTGGACGTCGACGTCGGCCCGGGCCGAGTCGTTGAAAGTCGCCCTCCAAGACGAACTCTCCCAGGTCCTTTGTTCGATGCCGGGGATCGAACGGGCCGCCGTGCTCTATGACGTCGAGGAGCGTTCAGGATTCCAGCAGGAACCGCTCAAGACCGCCAGCGTCGGCATCCGCACGACCTCGGGCACCGAGCTCGACGCCGTTCGCGCCCACGGCATCCGCGTCCTCGTCGCCTCGTCGATCGCGGGGCTCGAACCGGAGCGGGTGGCCGTCACCGATCTCTCGACGGGGAGGGTCTTCGCCGGCGCACTCGAGGATCCCACCGCCAGCGCCACGGTCGCCCCGGAGTTGGCCAGGCGGTTTGCCAACGAGACGGCCTTGGCCGGCAGGATCCGCCAGGCGCTGGCGTTCGTCCGTGGCGTGATCGTGGATGTCGCCATCGATGCCACGCCGCTCCCCACCCCCACCGACAGCCCGCTCCCCACGGCGACTGACCCGTCCGAGCCGCCCATCGCGGCCGCGGCCAACGCGCCTGCCGAGCTGCTCCCTCCGGCTCCCCCGCCATCGCGACAGCCCGTCGCCCCGGGGGCTCCCGCCGGGCGCGCTCGTCCCCGGGACGCCAATCCGGAGATTCCCGGCGTGGTCCATGTCACCGTCTCGATCCCCGACAACTATCTCGCTGCCGCTGTTCAGGCCTCGAAGGCCCGTTCGCAGGCCAATCCCTCCGCCGACAGCGTCACCGCTCCCACCGCCGACACCGCGGCGGGGGCCGAAGATCACGAACTTGAGCGTCTCCGTGAGATCGTCGGCCGGGCGCTCCCGTCGTTCGACAGTCCCGATCGCCTCCGCGTTCTGGTGACGAGCTACCCGGCCATGATTTCCGACGCCACGGAGCGTCGAGCGGAGGCCCTCGATGGCCCCCGGCCACTGCCTGCCAATCGCAGCCCAGCGGCGGATGTCACGATCCATTCCGAAGTCGACATCCCTCCGTCGCACCACCCGTTGCCCGACCTGCCGCGCGAAGCATGGCTGGCCGCCACGAGTGTTTTCGTCGGACTCCTCGCGGGCTTCCTGTGGTGGGCCGGCAGTCGAAGCAGTGGCCGGCCGGAAGAGTCGCTCCCGGGCTGGAAGGCATCCGACGACGACCGCGCCAGCGTCGATGACGAGCGGAGGCTGGCGGCATGATGTCGAGCACGTCACAAACGTTCGCGACTCGCCCCCCGTTCGGCGCCCCGGCGGCGGTGCGCCTGCGATTTGTCGTGACTGTCGGCGTGCTTGTCTCTCTCGGCGGAATGCCCTGGGTTCTCGGGGCTTCAGCCGACCTGTCGCCCGAGCAAGCCGCCGAGCCGATCGCCGACGTGACGCCGGCCCGCCTCCTCGAACCGACCTTCCCCGACGCCATTCCGATCGGGGCGATCCCTGCCGGCGCCACGATGAGCGCCGACGAGGCTTCTGGATCCACGCGGGGGGCGTCGAGCCTCGATCTCCGCATCACCGCGTTTCTGGGGGCATTGCTCGCCGCCGTGCTGTTCTTGAAGTGGAACGGACGGCGGACGATGCACCGACCTCCGGCCGAGGTGTTCGCGGTCCTCGGCGAGGCCTCCCTTGGCGGCCAGCACGTCGCCCGGATCGTCCGCTTCGGCCCGAAGACGATCCTCGTCGGCGTGTCGGGCGCGACTTGCACGACGCTGGCCGAGATCGACGATCCCGGCGCCACTGAGGCGATCACCGCAGCCTGCCTACCGACCGCCGTGGCAGGATCCGCAGGCGCCCCCACGCGGCTTGGCCTTCCGCTGCGGGCGCGGGCCGCCGCCCGGGCCCTGCTCGGGGTTTTCCTCCTCCTCCTGGCCTCGCTCCCGAACACACCATCCCGCGGCGACGAGGCTGCGGCCCCCGCGGTTTCCGATCTTCCTGCAGCGCCGTTGACCGCGGAGGCCTTTCCTCCCACGCCGGTTGGCACCCTCGCCGGCGGTCGACCGACGACCGACATCGCCGCGCTGCCGGCCTGGAGTGATCTCACCACCCGGTCGCTCGGCCCCCGCTCGGTCGACGGGATCCTCTCGGCGGTGATCCTCTTCGGCGTGGCGAGCATCGCCCCGGCGATCCTCCTCATGACGACGTCGTTCGTGCGGATGTCGGTGGTCCTCTCGCTCGTCCGGCAGGGCCTCGGCACCCAGGGGCTCCCCTCCAATCAGATCGTGACCTCGCTGGCGTTATTCCTCTCGCTGCTGGTGATGTGGCCAGTGTGGACGTCGGCCTACCGAGAGGGGGTCCAGCCGTTGCAGGAGGGAAAGATCGACGCGAGCACCGCCTTCGAGCGTGGCTCGGTCCCGGTCCGTCGCTGGATGGCGGGCCAGATCGAACGGGCCGGGAACCGGCAGACGATGCTCCTCTTCCTCGCCCGTCATCCCTCGGCGCCACGCGAGGTCCGCAGCTACGACGACGTCCCCTTGGAAACCCTCCTGCCGGCGTTCCTCGTCAGCGAACTGAAGACCGCCTTCTCGATCGGTGTCCGCCTGTTGCTGCCGTTCCTCGTCCTCGATCTCCTCGTCGCGACCCTCCTTGCCTCGACCGGCCTGGGGATGGTGTCGCCGGCGACGGTCTCCCTGCCCCTCAAACTCGTCGTGTTCGTGATGGCCGACGGCTGGTCGCTCGTGGTCCAGTCCCTCCTCGATGGCGTGCGGACCGCAGCCTGAGCGGGTCGATCGCCGCAGATTCGCGCCCCCGTCCGAGAGGCCCCCGTGGTCGACACCGAGTTCGCCGAACTTCTCCGCCACGCGCTGCTGGCCGCGATGCACGTCGGGGCGCCGGTGCTCGTGGTGGCGTTCGTCGTCAGCTTGGGCACGGGCCTCCTCCAAGCGGCGACCGGGATCCACGAGACGGCCGTCGGCCTCCTGCCGCGACTCCTCGTCGTCGGGCTGACGCTCGTGGCGACGCTCCCCTGGATGCTCGAGCGGATGGTCGACCTGTTCCGCGCCGCGGTCGGAGGATCGTGACGGCATGGATGCCCTCTCGGTGCTCGCCAACTCGATCGAAGCCTCCGGCGGCCCTGGCCTCATCGTCGCGGCCGGCCTGCTTGCCCGGGTGGTGGTCGGCATTGAAGTCGCCGCCCATGGCCTTCTGCCGACGGTCGAGTTCAAGGCGCGTCTCGCCCTCGGCCTCCTCGTGGCGCTGGCCGCCCTGCCGGCAGCCTTCATTGCCTCTCCGCTGGCAACAGCCGAGCTGACGCTCTCCGCGGCGCTCGCAACGATCGCAGGGGAAGCGTGTGTCGGCCTCTGCCTGGGATTGACCGTGGCGGCGGCCGTCAGCGCGGTCGCCTGGGCCGGCGAAATCCTCGGGAGCGTCGCCGGACTGGCGTGGGAGGACGGCGAAGAGGATGAGGCGGCCGGATCGTCCGCGGGGGTCGCCCGGCTGGCCCGCTGGCTGTCGCTGGCGGGATTCCTCGCGGCGGGCGGTCTGGACATCGTCCTCGTTTCGCTCATCGACGCCGTCCGATCGATGCCGGTGGGGTTTCTCAGTGGGAGTGCCACCGCCTTGCCCACTTTCGAAACGTGGGCGGTGCGGATGCCGTCGATGGCGATCGGCTTGGCGGTGTCGCTGGCCGTGCCCGCCCTCGCCGCGGTGCTCGTCTTCCAAGTCGTCGCCGCGCTCGCCCTCCGGACGGCGTCGTGCGACCCGGGCCCGGGGATGCTCCACGCCGCCACGGCCCTGATCGTGCTGGCGACGATCTTCGTCAACGCCCCGGCGTGGTCGCGGGCTGCCGGTCCGCGCCTCCTGCCGACGCTGGTTGCAGCGATTGCCGCTCCCGCCCCCGTTCCTTCGCCGCGGTCGGTGGCGACGCCCGACGCCAGCTCCGGAGGGCACCGATGAGCGATGCCTCCGAACGCACCCTCCCGGCCACGAGCCGCCGTCGCCAACTCGCCGAGCGGGAAGGCATGCTCCCCACTGCCGCACTTCCGGCCTGGGGGGCAGGGGTGGCCGTGACGGTCCTCCTCCTGCCGGCCTGGTGGCGGGCAACGCTGTCGGCGGCGATGTCGTCGATCCATGCGGCCTGCGCGCCGGCCCGCCTCGCTCCCCAGGCCGAGTTGGATTTCTGGCCGTCGCTCGGCCTGGTGCTCCCCACGCTCGCGGTGATCGTGGTAGCGGCCGGTGCGTCCCTGGCGGTGCGTTTGCTCGTCGATGGATTCCGCTGGCATCCCGCCGCCGTCGCCCCCGATCTCCGCAGGATTGATCCTCTGTCTGGCATCCGGCGGATCCTCGCACCGACGACGCTTTTGACCGCTGCCGGAGGGGTCTTTTGGCTCGCCATCCCCGCTTGGGTGGCCTCCCGTTCCGGCGATCGCGTGGCCGAACTCGTCGGCTCCACCACCGACGCGATCACGGTCGATGCCCCACTGCCGGTGGCCGTTGGCCTCGCCGCCGGGGCAATCCCCGAGGGCCTCGCCCTGCTCGCTCCGACGGTGGCCGCGTCGGTGGCCGTAGCGGTGGTTCGTTGGCTCCTCCTTCGCCGCCGGGGCGAGCAACGCATCCGGATGACGCCCGAGGAACTCCGCGAGGAGCTCCGCAGCCTCGAAGCGCCCCCCGCTGTCCGCTGGGGTAGGCCGGCCCCGTCGCGCGCCGCTGCTGAGAGCCCAGCCGCACCCCGGTCCGAAGACGCGGTCCCCCGCCCCCGGTCAGCTGCCGTGGTCACGGTCAGCGTTGGAGTCGCGCTGGGGATTGTCGCCATGGGCTCGGGCTGTCGGCTCGTCAATCGCCACAGCGCCGTGCCACAACAGCAGCTCGCCGAAGCCCGGAGGCTTTCGAACGAAGGTCTCTCCGCCGCCGATCAGCAGGATCTCGCCGGCGCCGAAACGCTCCTCTCTCAGGCGGTGAAGCGATGCCCGACCGACATCGATGCCCGCCGCCACTATGCCTCCGTGCTCTGGCAGCGGGGGGAGCGGATGGAGGCGGTGGAACAGATCAACGAAGCGCTCCGCCTCGCCCCGGAGGATGTGCCGCTGTGCCTCGCCGGCGGACGGATGACGATGGAACTCGGGCTCCTCGATGACGCCGATCGACTTGCCATCGCGGCGCTCCACGCGGCCCCCCAGTCGGCCGACGCCTGGCACCTTCGGGGGCAGGTGTCCCTGGCCCGGGGCCAGGACGAGACAGCGCTTGCCGAGTTCCATCACGGCTTGGCGATCGCGTCGGACGACCGTGGCCTTCTCCTCGACACGGCCGAGGTTTACCGCCGCCTCGGTCGCCCCCGGCGGGCCCTCTCCACCCTGGCGGCCCTCGGCGAATCCTACGGGCCCCAGCAAACCCCCGGACTTGTCCTGGCCCTCGAAGGGATGGCGCTGGAGGCGCTCGGCCGCACGGACGACGCCCGCGACAGCTACCAAGCGGCGATCGCCCGGGGCGGCGCTCCGGCTGACACCGCGGAGCGGCTGGCGAACCTCGACGTGCGGCCCGCCGCCGGACCGGTGGCCGCCGCCCCATCTGGCCAGCCATCCCGCTGACGGCTCACTCCCCAAATTACTCGCCAGATTACTCGCCCGAGGTCGTCCGCCCGGTGAGGAGATCGAAGGCCCCGATCGCCGGGACGAGCAGGGCGAGCGTGGCAAAGCCGTAGGCAACGGTCGTGACAAACACCACCTGCAGGGTGTTCCCCTGGAGGAACGAGGTGATCGCCACGAACGTGAGCGCCGGGAGGAGGGCGGAGGCCCAGCCGATCGCCGGCGAGGGATTCCGGGCCGAGAGCGCGGCGTAGAGGCCGATGGCCCCCCCGACGATGACCGCCAGGAAGGGAGCGAGTTGGAGCTCGAAACTCGATCCGAACGCGACCATGATCCGCATCGCGGTCGCCACACCGACAAACAGGAACGTGACGGTGCCGAGGGCGACGGCGATGGCGCGGCGGGAGGAGTCGTACGAGAGCCCGACATGGAAGCCGAGCACCGCAGCGAAGAACAGCAGCACCGCCATCCCCAAGCCGAGGCATAGCCCTCCCTCGACACCGGTGATCCCGGCGGCGACCAGCGCCCCGCAGAGGACGAGCGGAAGAATCACGATTTCGCGGGCGACCGAGAGGACACCGAGCAGTTTTCCCCACACGAACTCCGCCGGCTCCAAGTCGCTCACAAGCAGCAGGTCGAGTGATCCACGATCGCGCTCGGTCGTCACGCTCGTCACGGCCAGCGCCGTCACGGCGACGAGACTCGCCAGGGCCATCGGCACCACCGCCAGAGCGATGGCGAGACGATCGGGCCGCGGTCGGCCCGCCTCGCGGAGAATCCCGGCAACGGCCACCGCGAAGAGAACCAGCCAGGCGATGCGGACGACAACGATCATCCTTCCGTAGGCCCGGGTGCACATCTCCCGCCACAGGATCGGATTGTCCCACACCTCCCGCGAAGGGGTTCGGACAGGCTGCGCGTCCGTGGCCAGCGTCCCTCTGGCCCGCGATTCGCGAGCTACATTCCAGGCTCGGAGTTGCCACACCGCCACCGAGTTGGAGACGACAATGATCAAGGCGCAGGTGGCGAGAAACGGCAGCAGCGTTGCCCCTCCCGACGGACTGAGGGCGGCAAACACGGCCCGGGCAGGGGAGAGCATCGCGGCTGCGGCCGCTCCCTGCGACGCCGTCACCGTCTCGCCGACAGCCACCCAAGCCACGAGGGCAAAGAGCGTGATCGCGAGCGATTGAAACGTCGTCTCCTTCCAGAACGCCACGGTGGTGGCGATGCTCGCGGCAGCGAGCGCAGCCGCCACCGTGACGGCGAACATCCGTGCCAACTGCGGGAAGGTGACGCCACCGAAAAGGGCGGCGATGGCGAACATCGGGACGGCGGCGAGGAGGAGGAGGAGCACCCTCACGAGGCTCGCGGCGAGTTTGCCGAGGACCAACTCCCGGTCGGTGAGGCGGCTGACAAGGAGCAGTTCGAGGGTCCGGCGGTCCTTCTCGGTGCTGACGGCAACGGCCCCGGTCATCGCGGCAACCAGCATCGCCAGCGTCAGTTGGAGCGGGGCGAGAATCCGCGTCAACGTCGCCCCGAACCGGGCGGTATCGCCGGCGGTGGCCACCGATTGGGTGCCAGTCACCACCAGCCAGCAGGTGGCAATAATCGCCAGCAGGGCCGCCGCATAGACCGCCCGGGCGATGTAGAGGCCGCGAGAGCGTGGTGCGAAGGCGATCTCGCGTTCGAACACGGCTCCGAGCAGCATGATCCCTCCCGTAACGACGGCTGTGGCATTCCGCCAATCCGCAGGGTACAGTACCAAATTCGTCTCCGGAATCTCGCCCACAACCAATTTTTCACCGTCGAGGGACGCCCCATGTTCCTGTCCACCAGCGCTGAACACATCACCCTCCCCCGCGGCCTGACAACGAGGCTCGCCGGCCGGGCCACGCTGCTGCTCGCGATGGGATGGCTGGTGGTCGGAATGTCTGCCGTTGCCCCGGCCCAAGTGACGGTCCAGACGCTCATCGGCAGGGCGGTCACCGACGACTCCCACGCCACGGAGATCAACAGCGCGATCACCCGCTTCCGCGACCGCGACGTTGCATCAAGGCTTCCTGCCAGAGCTTGTCTTTACTAATCGGATGATCTTTGTCCTGAGCAAGTC
>CAMCCR010000020.1 GCA_945873085.1 Candidatus Kuenenia stuttgartensis
CGAGGGGCAGAAACGTGATCGCGGAAATCCATTGCGTAGGCTTCGCGATCGAAACGGCAGTCTTTGCCAAGCCGTCTCCCTCCACGTCACAGGCCTGTCCCGTCCCCCAGCGCGAGGATTTGCCGTTCCAAGTCCAAACACTCAGAGAGTCCTCCGGCCCCCGGACGGCTGTGCCCAAGTCGTGCCACGCCCACGCTCCTGATTGAAGGAGCTCTTCGGGCGTCTTGCCGTCAAACTCCCGTGGCAATGCTGATCCCTTGATAAAGAGCTTCACTTTGGCGGCAAGCTCCGGGTCGCGTGGCCGTCGGTACCTCATCGAATCGGCCACCACATGCGGTGTTACAGTGACTCCGCATATTTCAGCCGGCCGTGCGGTGGAACTGACGCCGACCGTGGAAACCACGATCGCCAGCAGTCGGACCGCGAGACTGATCTGGGATCTCATCTCATCACCCCGCATCACTCGTTTCGTTGCGTCGATGCTGCACCAATCACCGCTGCAGCGGAAGAGACGTCGATTGAGAGCTGTCTTATCTTGACACGGCGGTCACGAGATCAAGGTCCGACGGAGCGTCGACTCGTTGACGCCGTTCCTTCGGGCGAGTTCAGCGGCATTCCGGGCCTTGCAGACCATGAGCCCCCGCTCCCAGGATAAGTGTTTCGTGGTCCTCTGCGGCGAGAACTCCCCCCACACTCCAGAAACATGCGGTTGATTGCCGCTGCAAGCGTCGTCCCGCCATCCGCTTACTCAAGCGGCCAGCGAAAGGGGGCGGCACAGTCGAGATTCGCTTCGCCGGATCGAATTGCCTCGTCGTAGCGAGCGGCCACGGCCGGCATGACGGTGAGTTCGACGCCCCCCCGGGCGGCCTCCTCGATCATCAGCCGAACGTCTTTCCTCGCCATGCTCGCGGTGAACGACGCCGGCTCGAAGGGGCCGCTGGCCACCTTTGCCGCTCGGGCCGGGAACATCGCGCCAGGATTGAAGGCCTTGAACATCGCCACCGCATCTTCCGGCTCGACGCCGGCTGCTGCCGCGAGGCGAACGATGTCGCCAGCAAGCGCCGTCATCCCCAAGAGCGATAAATTGCCGACGAGCTTGAAGGTCGCAGCCCGGGCCGGATCGGCCCCCATCTCAAACACCTTGCCCGTCATCCTCTCGAGATCGGGAAGGACGACGGCGCACGCCTGCGGGTCGCCACAGAGGAGCATGATCCCCGATCCCTCGGCCGCATTTGCCGGCCCCATGAACACCGGAGCATGGAGATAGGTCTTCCCCCGTGCGGCCCAGGCCCGGCCGCGGGCGCCGGTCGGCGTCGGTGCTGTCGTCGTGTGGTCGATGATCCACGTTGTGGCGGGAAGCTCGTCAACGAGCGGCTCGAGGACGGCGTCGACGCTCGCGTCATCGGCGAGGGCCACATGGACCCGGTCGACGCCTGCGATCGCCTCGGCCGCCGTGGCGAAGGCCCGGGCTCCATGGGCTTCGAGGGCCTTCGCCGCCGCTGGGGAGCGATTCCAGACATGCACGGTGTGGCCGAGCCCGAGCAGCCTGTGAACAAACCCGCTGCCGAGCCGGCCGGTGCCGAGGAAGGCGATTGTTTTCATGGGAACAGGCTCCGAGGATTCAGGCTGACGCGGCACGATCGGCCGCGATGAG
Organism: Candidatus Kuenenia stuttgartensis; assembly: GCA_945873085.1. Classification (GTDB taxonomy): domain Bacteria; phylum Planctomycetota; class Planctomycetia; order Pirellulales; family UBA1268; genus QWOP01. Next base: position 1,655 of record CAMCCR010000020.1, read on the forward strand.
GGCCGAGGCGGCCGCATCGATGGCGGCTTCGTGTTCCGCTTCGACGTTCGAGAGGAGCGGAAGGAGCGGCCCGGTCGGGGCAATTCCGGCCCCCGCGACGGCCCGGTGGAGGACGCGGATCGGATTGATTGCGTTGCGGAGATCCTCAAGCGGCCGGAACAGGGCACGGATCCGCTCCGCCTCCTCCCACGCGCCGCCTCGCATCGCCGCGAGCATCTGCTGCGAGAGCCGCGGCGCCACACAGACACAGCCGCTCGTAAAGCCACCGAGCCCGAAATCGCGGGTGTGGATGATCGCCGGCTGCTCGCCGATGCCGCTGATTATTCTTTCGCGGTCGACGACCTCGACGAGCCGGCGGAGATAGGGATCGACCGAGGCGTCGCTGCGGACCGTGGCGTATTTGATCCCAGAGAGGAGCCCGTCCCGATCGAGCGCCGCCACCTCCTCCGGCTCGATGAAGCCGTCGTGCTTGATGTAGAGGAGGGCCGGCACGCCGGAAGCCTCGACGAACCGTCGGATTCCGGTGGCGACGCCGACGCTCGTCGTGAGCCCCTGCTGGGGGAGCACCATCACCGTCGGGAAGGCAAACCGGCGGATGATCTTCGCCTGATCGACAAGCATCCCGAACGACGGGCCGGCCGAGGGAATGACGAGCGTGTCGGGGCCGGCGATCCGAGCGAGCATCGCGAGGAGCGGCTCGTACTCCGAGAGGGGCACGTGGTAGAGATTCGCATTGCCGCCGTAGAGGAGGAGCCGCACGCCCCCGGCCTCGAGGTGGCGGATGATCCGTTGATTCGCTTCTTCATCGAGCGTGAAGTCGGGCCGGCGCGAGAGCGGCGGCACCGCCATCACGGAAGCGGCGAGGTGGTCAGCGGAGAGGGGCGAAGTGATCATCAATGAACTCTCGATTCAAAGGGGCAGCCGTGATGCGACCGCGCCCTAGAAGATATCCGGCTCTGGCGGCGGCGGGCCGGCTTCGAGGAAGCGGAAGTCGCAGCCGTCCGGGGCCTGGGTAACCTGGTCGTGGTAGAGCTTGCCGTAGCCGCGGGCGTGGCGGGGCGGGGGGGGCGTCCAGCCGGCACGGCGGCGGGCGAGTTCGGCATCGTCGACGGCCAAGTGGAGTCGCCGGCCAGGAACGTCGAGCTCGATCCGATCGCCGTCGTGCACGAGCGCCAGCGCCCCCCCGACGGCCGACTCAGGGGCGACATGGAGCACGCAGGTGCCGTAGCTCGTTCCCGACATCCGGGCGTCGGAGATTCGCACCATGTCGCGGACTCCCGCCTCGAGGAGTTTTTTCGGAATCGGGAGCATCCCCCACTCGGGCATCCCTGAAGCGCCGACGGGGCCGGCGTTGCGGAGGACGAGGACATGGTCGGGGGTCACGGCGAGGTCGGGATCGTCGAGGCGGGCCTTGAGATCGGCGTAGGAGTCGAAGACGAGGGCGGGGCCCGAATGGACGAGAAGACGCGGGTCGGCGGCGGTCGGCTTGATGACGCAGCCGTCGGGGGCGAGGTTGCCGCGGAGGACGAACGTGCCACCGGCCCGGTCGAGCGGCCTGGCGAGCGGGCGAATCACCTCCTCCAAGAGAACCTCAGCGCCAGCGATGTTTTCCCCGAGCGTCCGGCCGGTGACCGTTGGGGCATCGAGGTGGAGCTTGGAAGCGAGGCGCGAAAGCAAGGCGGGCACCCCACCGGCGTCATGAAAATCTTCCATCAGGTATTCGCCGGCCGGACGAAGGTTCGCGATCACCGGCACGTCGCGCGAGATCCGGTCGAAATCGTCGATGGAAAGGGGAACGCCCGCCCGCCGGGCCAGCGCGATGACGTGGACGATGGCATTGGTCGATCCACACAGCGCCATGTCGGCGATGACGCAATTCTCGAAGGCTTGCGGCGAGAGGATCGTGGCGGGGCGCCGGTCTTCCCACACCAGCCCTACCGCGCGGCGGCCACACTCGGCGGCAAGGCGGGCATGGGCCGAATGAACGGCGGGGATCGTCGCCGAGCCGGGGAGCGCGAGCCCGAGCGTCTCGACGATCGCGGCCATCGTCGAGGCCGTCCCCATCGTCATGCAGGTGCCGGGGGAGCGAGCGATGCCTTCCTCGATCTGCCGCCAGGCACACTCCGACAGGCAGCCGGCCTGACGCTCGGCCCAGTACTTCCACACATCCGTTCCGCTCCCGAGGCGCGTCGTGCGAAACCGGCCGGCGAGCATCGGCCCGGCGGGGAGGAAGATGGCGGGGAGATCGACGGAGATCGCGCCGAGGAGGAGCCCCGGAACGGTCTTGTCGCAGCCTCCCATGAGGACGACGCCGTCGATCGGTTGGCTCCGCAACACCTCTTCGACTTCGATCGCGAGGAGGTTGCGATGGAACATCGCCGTCGGCTTGACGAACATCTCCGAGAGCGCGAGGACCGGGATCTCAACCGGAAATCCCCCCGCCTGCCAGACGCCCCGCTTCACATCATCGGCGCGGTGGCGGAAATGCGTGTGGCACTGGGCAAGGTCGCTCCAGGTGTTGAGGATCGCAATCACGGGGCGATCGCGGACCTCGTCGCCGGAATACCCCATCTGCGCGATCCGGCTGCGGTGGCCGAAGCTCCGCAGGTCATCCGGCGCGAACCAACGCCGCGAGCGCAGATCCTCGGGAGACTTCGGCGTAGGGACAGGGGGAAAAAAAGCCATCGGAATTGGCCCGAGGGACGACACCGGAATCAGGTCAGGCAGTGTAGTCTTCCCTTCGCCCCTCCGGGAAACGGCTCCTTGCCTCCACTCGTGATCCTCACTGTCGCGATGCTGCTCGTCCTCGCCGGCGTGCTGTGGGCGCGGCTTCATCCGTTCCTCGTCCTCATCGTGACGGCGCTGGTCGTGGCGGCGCTCACCCCTCCCGAACGGCTCGGTGAAGCAGCGGCCCTCCCGATCGGCCGCCGAGTTGCCGAGGGCTTCGGGAAGACGGCCCATGACATCGGGATCCTCATCGCCATGGCCTCGATCCTCGGGCAATGCCTGATGGAGGCCCGTGGGGCGGAGCGGATCGTGGCCGCGATCGAGCGGCTCGTGGGGCGGAGGCGGGCGGCGTTTGCCTTCCTCGGGGCCGGATTCCTCCTCGGCATTCCGATGTTTGCCGAGGCGGTCTTCTATCTCCTCCTCCCCCTAGCCAAGGCCTCCTGGCGCGAGACGCGGCGGCACGGAGTGCTCCTCGTCCTCTCGATCGTTGCCGGGGCGACGATGACCCACTCGCTCGTCCCGCCCACCCCCGGGCCGCTGTTTGTGGCTGACGAGATGGGAATCGACATCGCCCTGATGATGCGACAGGGGATGATCGTCGGCGCGATCGCGGCCCTGGCCGGCTTCGGGTATGCAACGTGGGCCGACCGGCACTTCGCGATCCCGCTGCGGACGGCAGGGGATGAAGGCCCGGCCACGGCGTCCGATGGGAAGCTCCCGCCGCTGTGGGCTTCGCTCCTCCCGATCCTCCTCCCGGTGGTGCTCATCAGCGCCGATTCGGCCGTCGACTCGATGACGGTGATTCCGGCCTCCGTCGCCCGCATCATCCACTTCGTCGGCGACAAGAATCTCGCCCTCACCGCCTCAGCTGCCGCCGCGATCCTGCTCCTCGCCTGCCGGCCTGGGGCGAGCCGGGAGAAGGTTCGCCAAGCCGTCGCCGCCGCGGTGCTCGAAGGGGGGGAGATCATCCTCGTGATCGCCGCCGGCGGGGCGCTCGGCGCCACGCTCCGTCAGGCCGGGATGGCGGAACTGGCAGCCGCGGCGGTGCCGAAGCAAGCTCTCCTCCTCCTCCCGATCGCCTGGGGGGTGACGGTGCTGATCCGCGCGGCGCAAGGCTCGGCGACCGTGGCGATGATCACCGCCGTGGGGATCATCGCGCCGATCGCCGATGCCGCCAGCCTCCCCTATCACGAGGTCTACGTGGCGCTGGCGATCGGGTGTGGATCGAAGCCGGGCATGTGGATGAACGACAGCGGCTTCTGGGTGATTGCGCGGATGACCGGCATGACCGAGACAGAGACGCTGAAGACGGCGAGCGTGATGGTGGCGATCGAGGGGACCGTCGGCCTTCTTGCGACGATGGCTCTCGCCACCATTTGGCCGATCACGTGACCGGATCGCGGCTGCACAAAACCGTCGTCAAACCAGCTCCGAGAGGCATTTCCCGCCGTCGTCGGCGAGATACTGCGGCCGCCCCTGGTTGTCGGTGAGCGTCGTCGTCTGGGCATCGATCCCGAGGTGGTGAAAGAGGGTGGCGTAGACATCGCCGAAGGTGACGGGGCGGGCCGTCGCCTCGGCGCCGATTCGGTCGGTAGCGCCGATCACCTGCCCATGCCGCATTCCACCGCCGGCGAGGAAGGCGCAGTTGACCTGTGGCCAGTGGTCGCGGCCGACGATGTCGCTGATCTTCGGCGTCCGCCCGAACTCCCCCCACACCACGACCGCACAGTCGTCGGAGAGCCCGCGGGCGTGGAGATCCTCGACGAGCGCCGACAGCGCCTGGTCAAACACGGGAAAATCCTCCGCCTCGCGCTTGAAGATCGAATTGCCCGGGCCGCCGTGCCAGTCCCACTTGCTGTAGTTGAGGGTGACGACGCGAACCCCGGCCTCGATGAGCCGCCGGGCGACGAGCATGCTCTGTGGCACCCGCGGCGCGCCGTTCTCGTCCATGAACACCGTCGGATCACCGCTGCCGTAGCGCTCGACGACGCGAGGATCCTCCTTGGAAAGATCGAGGGCATCGGCGAGTTGCGACGACGTCAATAGGCCGAGCGCCCGCTCGGTGAAGGCGTCCATCCCGCGCATGTTTGTCGTCACGTCGACGTCACGGCGGAGCCGATCGACACTTTCCAAAAGGCCACGGCGATCGTGGAGGCGATCGAGTGAGATTCCCTTGAGGACGAGTTCGTCTCGAGCCGGGCCCAGCGGCCGGAAGGGGGAGTGGGCGGCTCCGACGAACCCGGCCCCGGGCTCGTTGTAGGGCCCGTGCGTGCAGGGGTAGCAAAGGCTCACAAACGGCGGTGCGGTGGGCGTGGCGGCCCCGAGGAGGCTCGAGACCATCGAGCCAAACTGCGGCCAGCCTCCGGCCGGCTTGGCCTTCCGCGTATCCCGGCCGTGGAACACCTGCGCCGCGTCATGATCGGCCTGATTGCCGACGAGTGAGCGAATGAGCGTGTACTTGTCGGCGATCTTGGCGAGCCCGGGAAAGGCCTCGCAGATCTCGATCCCAGGGACATTTGTCCGCACCGGCCGCCATGGCCCGGCAAACTCCTTCGGGGCCTGGGGCTTGAGATCGAACATGTCCTGATGGGGAGGGCCCCCCACGAGGTAAATCATGATCACCGACTTCGGGTTCGATCGCCGCCCAGCGGCCGCGTCGGCCGCGAGGATCGAGGGGAGCGACCAGCCTCCCGATGCGCCCCCGCCGATGGCGGCAAGCGAGCCGATGCGAAGGAGGCTGCGGCGCGACAGGCCATCGCAGAATCGCTGCGGCCGTCCACCTTGCCCCGCGCCTGAGCCGAAAAGATTGAGCATCGCTTTCCCCCCCCGAGCTTCCCCACCGTTGCAGAAAGCCTATCCGCGCCGGCGCTCGACAGCCAGAGGAACCGCTCGCCTCACGCCTCGCTGCGGAGGAGCTTGGCAAGCGGAGTGCCAGAAGAGAGCTTCATCGGCCGGCCCACCAGCGTCGCTACCTCCCGCGCGAAGTCGATGCCGAGGGCGGCAAGGACCGTTGCCGAGAGATCGTGGATCTCCACCGGATCGGTGGGCAGCTTTGCTACCCCCTCGGGATCGGTGCTGCCGATCACCTGGCCGGCGGCGATCCCGGCTCCGCCGAGGAGACAGGAAAAGCCGTGGGGCCAATGGTCGCGGCCGTCGAGCGGATTGATCGACGGCGTGCGACCAAACTCCCCCATCACGAGCACCACGGTCGATTCGAGGAGGTCGCGGTCTTTCAGATCGCCGACGAGCGCGGCCAGCGCCGGATCGAGGAGCTTCGCCTGGGAGGTGTGGCCGGCGAAGTTGCGGGCATGGGTGTCGAAGCCGGCAAGCGTGATCTCGACGCTTCTCACACCCGCCTCGATGAGCCGCCGGGCGACGAGGCAGCCCCGCCCGAAATCACTGTCGCCGTAGAGCCCCTTCACCGATTCCGACTCGCCGTCGAGATCGAAGGCGGCGAGTTGCTCCGAGGTCATGAGCGTGAGGGCTTCGCGGAGCGTGTGCTCGTGGAACGTCCGCCGCACCGCCTCGCCCCGACCGGTCTCAAACGACCGCGTCAGGCTGTCGAGCGCGCCGAGCCGGCGCGACTGACGGTCAACCGGGACATGCGGGACGAGATTCTGCCCCTTCTGCCCCGGCGCGAACACCCGGTAGGGATCGAACTCGTTGCCGAGATAGCCGCCGCGCGAGGGGAACTCCGCCCCCCCCAGCGCGATGAAGCGGGGCAACTCCAGGCCAGTCGCAGGAAGTTCGTGCGCAGCGATCGCCCCGATGGCTGGATGGATGGCGGTCGGGTCGGGACGGTAGCCGGTCTTGACCGCGTACTGACCGCGTTCGTGGTCCCCCTCCTTCGACACCAGCGACCGGACGAGGGCAAAGCGATCGAGAACCTCCGCGAGCCGGGGATAGTCGGCGGCGATCCGCACGCCGGGGATGACCGTGGAAATGTCTTGGGTCGGCCCTCCGGCGGCAGCACCGGGATGGGGATCGAAGGTCTCCAACTGGCTCGGTCCACCGGCGAGCCAGACGACCAGGAGCGACCGGGGCCTCTCGACGCCGCGGCGCCGAGCCGCCCTGGCCGGAAGCGCCGGCAGCGCAAACGACAGCCCGAGTGACGCTGCGGCGAGGAGCACGGAGCGCCGTCCGGTCGGCGCGGATTCGATCCCCTCGTACCGCGGCCCGACCGATGTCCGCAAGCGTGTTGGCATCTCGAGCCTCAATGATTCCAGGAGAACTCGGGGCAGTTGAAGAGCGTCCACATCACATCCTCGAGCCCCCGCCCCTTCGACTCCGCGAGGGTGATCAGCGGCAGGAGGGATTCACGTTCCTCCGACGTCGGACGGCGGGTGAGGGCGACGAGGAACGCCACCTCCAGCCGGGCGACATCGTCGTGGGCCATGCCGGCGATCCGCCCGGTCGCCGTGACCACGTTGGCCTCGACCATCTCCCGGGCGAACTTGCCGTTCATTTGCACCAGCGCCTGCGGGATCGTCGCCGGGAGCGAGCCCCCCTGGGAATCGACCACCTGGCCATACTCACGGAGGAAGTCGGTTTCCCGGAAGAATCGGATCGTTCGCGTCAGGACGTGGGAGTCACGTTCAATCGTCTGCAGAGACGTCGTCGCCCCCATCGCCCCGATCATCTGCTCAGGTGTCAGCCGGGTGAGTGGAAAAGCCCCCCACGTGGCCTTCACCCGTGCGGCCCCCTCGGCAGACTCAAGATCGGGATGGGTCGACGCGAACCGATATGCCTCCGTCGCGGCGATCACCTTGATCAGGCGGTGGAGGTCACGGCCATGCTCCCGGAAATCGTCGGCCAGGAGGTCGAGGAGGTCATCGGGGCTCGATGTCGGCCCGGGATCGGGGATGTCATCGACCGGCTCGTGCCAGGCCGTGCCGAAAAGAATGCTCCACATCCGATTGGCGATCGCCCGATCGAAGCGCCGGTTGTCGGTGTGGATCACCCATGCGGCAAGGTTTTCGCGGTGCGTGCCACCGGAGCCGAGCCAGTCCGCCCCGAACGGCACTCGCGGGGGCACGTTCCGCCCCGCTCCGGTCATCGTGGTCGCGAGCGCCGCCACCGATGTGCGGTCGATGCGGTGGACGCGCGCCGGGTCATCCTCGACGCCGACCGGCGAGAGCTTCGCCTGGGCGAAGCTGGCGGCCAATCCCTCGAACTCCCCCTGCTTCCAGGCTGCAAACGGATGATCGTGGCACTGGGCACAATCGAGCCGTGCCCCGAGGAACACCCGCGACACCCGGCCGGCGAGTTTGTCGGCATCGATGACACCGTTGGCCGCCGCCTGGGTGATGAAGTTTACCGCCGGCGTATCGGTCCACAGACCACGGGCGGAGACCATCTCGCGCACGGTTGTGTCCCAGGGGCGGTTGGCTCCGATCTGATCGGCAAGCCACGTCGTGAAGCGGTCGCGGCGGAAGACGATGAACTCACCTTTCTCATCCCCCACCAAGGGCGAGGCCAGACGGCGGGCAAGCGCGTCGGCCGACCGACGGTCGGCAAGGAGCGTCGTCAGTGCCCGATCGACCGCCCCCGGCGCGGTGTCGGCCTCGAAGCGGCGGATCTCCTCGAGCGACGGGATTGTTCCGGCAAGCGCCAGCCACAGCCGGCGGAGGATCGTGAGATTGTCGGCAGCGGCCGCCGCTTCGACCCCATGGGCACGTCGGCTTTCGGCGAGGAGCCGATCGATCGCCACGACGGTGGCATCGGTCGACAGCGTTGCCCCGGCTGATCGGCTTGTCTCCGTCGACGCGGCTTGCGCCCGTCGCCGGACAGCGACCGGATCGCGGGCCGCCGCCCCGACGAGGGCGACGAGCACCACGGCCGCGATGGCCGGAAGCATCCACTGCGGCAGTTGGAATTGGCGGGATCTTTGGTCGTTCACAGCGGTCTCCCCTTGCCATCCTATCCCCCGGAGGTTTTCCCCGCAGCGGGAGATCGGCATCTCACCGCCAGGAGGGGGCCGCGCGGACGGAGACGGACAGGCTATGCTCTCCCCACAGGGGCACCATCTGGCGGAGGCGTAACGTGGCGACGGCAGTGGAAGCGAACGCGTCGCCGGCCGAGTTCGGCACGCTGCCCCCCTGTCCTTCCCCCTGGCATCATCCGTTCCGCGCGGCTGGATGGCTCGTCACCGTCGGCGTGGGATTGGCGAGCCTCCTCCTCCTGTTGGCGATCCTGGCGGCGATCCCGATCGTCAACCTCCTCGCCCTGGGGACGATGCTCGAGGCAGAAGGGCGCGTCGTCCGCTCCGGTCGGCTTCGTGACGGCATCCCGTTCGCGGGCGCCCTCCCCCGCCTCGGCGGGATCGTGATCGGCGTCTGGCTCTGGCTGCTCGTCATCCGTCTGGTCACGCAGGCCGCCGCCGATGCCGCTCTTGTCGATTCCGAAGGGCCATCGGCGCGGACCTGGGCCGCGGTCCGCGTGGCCACCTGTTTCCTCGTCGGCTTCCATCTCGTCTCGGCGTTGTTCTCCGGCGGACGTTTCTCCTCCTTCTTCAGGCCAGTTCGCAACGGCCGCCGGCTTCTCAGTGCCATCCGCTCAGGCACCGCCTGGAGGACCGCCTCGGAGGCCCTCGCGGAGGTCATCGACGCCATCCGGCCAGGGGCGCTCTTCTCCCTGGGCTTGCGCGGATTCCTCGGCGCGTTCCTCTGGCTCCTTGTCCCCACGATCCTCTTCTCGGCGCTTCGCGACACGACAAAGCCCGGCCAGGTTCTCGTCACGCTCCTCGGCGGCATCCTCTTGGCCATCGTCCTCGCCTGGGTGCCCTTTCTCCAGGCACGCTTCGCTGCCGAACAGCGTTTCGCCGTGTTCCGTGACCTGGGGGCAGTTCGCGAACTGTGGCGGCGGGCACCGATCGTGATGCTGTTGGCCCTCTTCATCCTCTACGGACTCTCGCTCCCCCTCTATCTGTTCAAGATCGTGGCGACGCCGCGGGATGCCGTCCTCTTCCTGACGCCGATCTTCATCCTCACGATCTACCCCGCGCGCCTCGCGGTCGGCTGGGCCACCCACCGCGCCCAATCGCGCCCCGCGCGCCGCTGGCTCCTGCTCCGCTGGCCGGTGACGGCGATTCTGTTGCCGCTGCTGGCGCTCTACGTGTTCCTGCTCTTTTTCACGCCGGCGATCGATGCCTTCGGCCGCCGCGCCCTCTTCGACCACCACGCACTCCTCATCCCCACGCCATTTTGAGCGACTTCGGGGCGAAAGCGTGGCCTGCCGTCGACCAGCGAATCACCAGGGGAGGAGCGTTCGCACGAACAGGTAGAGGAGCAGCAGGGCCGTGATCAGCACCCACCACGGCCGTCTCGGGGCCGGCATGTCGGCGCCGCCGAGTTCGTTGCCGCAGCGTGGGCAACGGGGGGCGTCCTCCCAGATCTCGGCCTTACAGAAGGGGCAGGGGATCGTCGGCTCGTCGTCGTCATCGACAGCCGAATCGCCATCGTCACTCCCGTCGTCGACATCCTCCTCAAACTCGTCATCGGCGTCGAAGTCGTCAGCGTGGCGGGGCATGGCTCGTGCGAGAGGGAAGGGGTGAGGGAACGTCAGCGAGGCTCGTTGTCGGTAGCGCCGTACGTCGGCAGGTGCCGGTAGGGGACCTCGAGGGCGAGGAGGTGGAGGGCTGTGACATAGAGCCGCCCTCCGAAAGCCCCCCAGCGGTCGGGGACGGTGCCGAGCGGTTCCCAGCTTCCGGCATTCTCGCCGTCGGTGACCTGCTCGGCCTCGAGCGCCGTGCAGAGCTGGCCGTACCAGGCATCCCATTCGGGCCCACCGGTCTGGACGAGAACTTGCGAGGCGTAATACCAGAGGTAGGCGTCGCGCGTCCGCGCTTGGCGAGTCCCGTAGGCCGGCTTCATCGCCGCGAGGCTTGCGGCCGCAGCGCCAAGCGGCGGGTCGGTGCGGGGGGTGCCGGTGTGGAGGCGCATCAGCGATCCCAGCGCCGTCATCGAAGCAGCCGAGAGGTCGGAGGGACGCTGCTCCGGACTGAGCGCGTTGTAGAGATAGTGCCCGAGCTTGTCGGGATTGGCCGATTCGTCGAGGAGGCGGCGGACGCCGACGTAGGTTTCGGCAGGCACGGTGAGGCCGGCGAGGGTCCCGGAGCGGAGCGCGACGAGCATCCACCCGCTCACGGAAAGATCGGAATCGGCCCGGGGCTGGTAGCGCCATCCGCCCCGCTCGGCTTGTTGGCTCGCCACGATGAACCCGATCGCCTTCTCCGCGGCCGGCCGGAGGAGCGGATCACCGGTCATGCCGACCGCCTCACAGAGGGCCATCGTGGCGATCCCGTGGCTGTACATCCAGGCGCAGCTGTTCGACACCGGATCGGCAGGAACGAAGAGATCGCCATCGGCCTTCTGCACCGACACAAGCCACTCAAGCCCGCGGCGGACAACCTCCCGATGCCGGCCGTCGAAGTGGTCGTAGCCGGCGCCGAGAAACGTCAGCAGCGCAAGCCCCGTAGCGGCGGTATCCGACTGGAGGCGGACCGCCCCACCGACGCCCTTGGGGTGATAGGGGCCGAGCGTCCAACGCCCGTCTTCCTCTTGGGCCGCGGCAAGCCACCCGAGGCCGCGCTCCACGATTTCGTCGGCCCGCAATTCCCCGCGGATCGCGCGCGACCGGCGAACGAAGGCTTCGGCCGTCTCACGGACTCTCGACTCCGCGGGAAGCGCGAGCGCCCGGGCGCGGGGCAGCGGCGTCGCCACGCCGGCCGTTCCGGCGAGGGTGCCAGCGCCGGCCGGAGGCACCGAGCGCGGACGGAGTACGGCCCCGACCGAAGCTCCCGACTCCCCCACCGACAACATCTCACCGTCGTCCTCGATGACCGGTGCGGCAGACCGGCGCGCGCTCGCGGAGCTTCCTCGCCCCCGATCGGGGATCCGGCCGGGGCGCACGCGGGGTGTCGCACCGGCCAAGAGATCGCTCATGTCCGCGCCGGGCCGGGGCACCGCCGCGGAGCCGCCCGCCATCGGCTCGGTGGCCGCCGGGCCTTGGGTGGGGAGTGCTATCTTCTCCGCCGCGGGCTTCGCTGCCGCGGCCGCACCCTCGGCGCCTGGGTCGGCAACCTCCGTGCGACGCGGCGACCGGGGAAGCGCAGGGGCAGAATCGGCCTCCGTCGCTACGCGCGAGAAGCGCCGCGGAGTCAGCGGAGGCGCTAGGGCCGCAGCGACAGGATCGGCATCGGGGCTGTCGGCAGCGGCCGCCGCCCGCGACCGCTCCGCCATGGTCGCCATGACCACCGGGGCCGCCGGGGCCGCCGGCCCCGCGATGGTGCTGGGCCGCTCCCTCCGCGGCGTCAAAGCTGGCGCTTCGGCGTCGCTACCGACGACCGTGGGCATCGTCTCCGCAGCTGTCTCCCCCTCCGGCAGGGCGGCGACGATTCGCTCCGGCCCCTCAATCGCTGCCGGGCTTGGCACCGGAGCCTCGAGGCTCGGCCGATCGATCCGCGTGGCGACGACGTCGGGCGCTTCGACAGCTTCTTCCAAAGGCATCTCGGCCACGGCCCGCTCCCCGTCGCGGATCGCCCCCCGGGCCGACGCCGGCGCGGCGGCATCGATGGCGATCGGCACGTCGAGCGGACGCTCATGCGCGAACGCTTCGCGCGTCGAGGATTCGTCGTGAAGGGGGAAATCGGTCGCCAGCTCCGGGCGGTAGGAGGGCTCCTGGTCGGGAAACAGTCCGTCGAGGGGGCGGACGGCGATGACGGTTCGTGCCAGCCCCTGCTGGAGGAGCCAGTGGAGGAGCAGGCTCGCCATCACGGCGGCCGCGAGGCGAACGCGGCTCCGCCAACGGCGGGTCGACGCCTTGGGTCGCAGCGGGGTGTCGATCGCCAGCGCCATGGTCGTCCTCACCGCTCGCCGGAGGTGTCGCCCAGACCGGCCGCCCGGTCCCCGCTCACAACCGGTGCCGACTGCACGCGGTAATCCTCGATGCCGGCCTGCACGCAGGCGTCCATCACGGCGACGACATGCTTGTGCGCGACGTTCTCGTCGGCCCGCACCGTCACCTTCTGACGCCCCGGATTGTCGGCCACCGCCTGACGAAGGAGACCGACGAGCTCTCCGGCGGCCACCGGCCTGGCGCCGGCGTAGGTGTTGCCGCCACGGTCGATGTTGATGATGAACTCGCGCGGACGGGTCGTGAGCGGCTTGGCGGCCGATGCCTGGGGAAGGGAGACGTCGATCGCCCGATCATCCTCCTCGAGCTTGCTGGCGACGAGAAAGAAAATCATCAGCAGAAAGACGATGTCGATCATCGGCGTCAGGTCGAGCCCGCCGCCGAGTCGTCCCTTGTCGATGCGGACACTCATACCTTCCCCCCACCCGCGCTTGGGTCGGCCGGCCGGCCGTTCCCCCCGGATCGGCCACGCCCTTCGAAGGATTCGATGGCGGGGAGGAGTCCGGCGATGACATCGTCGACCCTGCGGAAGCCGGCGAGGATCCGCCCCTCGAGGTAATGGGAGATGATCGCGGCGGGAATTGCGACACACAGGCCGGCGAAGGTCGTGATCAGCGCCAGATAGATGCCGCTGGCCAGCTCCGCTGCCCGGTTGGCTCCCGCCTGAAGATTGGCCGTGGTGTAGAAGGCGATGATCATCCCTTGGACCGTGCCGAGGAGCCCGAGAAGCGGCGTGATCGTGACGGCGAGACTGATCGGCCGGATGTTCGCATAGAGGCGCGACGCCTCGCGATTCGAGGTCGTCTCCACGGCATGCTCCACCTCGGGGAGCGGCCTGCCGAGCCGGCCGAGCATCGCGCGCACGACCGTCGCCAAGACCGAGCGATCGGCATCGCACCACGCCGCCACCTGCCGCGGATCAAACGGCGATCCATCCGCGATCAGGCGGAGCTTCATCGCCAGGGCCGCGGGGACGAACCTGCTTCGTCGCAGTGCCACGAGCCGTTCGAGACCGAACGCCACGACGAGGAAGGACATCACCGTGATCGGCCACATGAGTGGCCCGCCGGCGAGGAACAACTCCCACAGGGACTTGAGGTCACCGACGTTGATCGACATGGCGGGGCCTTCGCAGCGATGACGGGGGAATGGGTGGGGACGAAGGGCTCGAGAAACTCACTTCAAGGCGCCGTCCAAGGCATCGATCCGCTTCCGCGCCGCCGTCACGTACGGCGACGTTGGATAACGTTCGACCAGCTCAGCGTACAGCCCGCGAGCCTGCTGAGGCTTGATGAGGACCTCGAAACAGCGGGCCGCTTCGTAGGTCGCCTGCGCCTGCCAGGGGTGAAAGGAGGCCGGGGCTTCGGTCTCCCCGAATCCGTAAGCGACCTTGAAGAAGGAGGCGATCGCCTCTTTGTGATGCCCCTGTTCGAAAAGTATTTCGCCTTCCATGAGCCGGGCCCGGGCGGCTAACTCCCCCGGACCGCGCCCTGCTTCCGGCTCGAGGCCCGCTTCCGCGAGCGCACGGAACTCGGAGAGTGCCTCGTCGAGCCGACCGAGATTCTGAAGGGCCCAAGCCCGGGCAAACCTCCCTTGGGCGACCGTCGCACTCCCGGCCGGCCCGCTGCCCGCCGCCTGGCCGGTCTTCAGCCAGCGGTCGACGAGATCAAAGCTCTCTTCCCAGCGTTCCCCCTTGGCAGCACATTCCGCCGCACGGACCGTCGCCAGCCCGAGCAGGTCGGGTGACGACAGCGCCTCTGGCTTGGCGAGCGCCGGCGTGAGCACCTTTTCCGCCTCGTCGAATCGCCCCAGACGAAACAGCGCGTCACCGAGCATCGCCCGTCCGTCAGCCGCGCAAACGCCGTCGGGATGTTCGGCGAGTTGCTCGGCAAACGCCCGCGCCGCGCCGGCATGATCCTGCTGCATGGCCAAGATCCAGGCGAGCTTGTGGCGGGCCTGCTCGCGCAGCGGAGCGCCTCCGGCATCTCCGGTGGCCGAAAGGACGTTGCGGTAGGCCTCGGCCGCGCGATTCCAATCAGCGGCTGCAAACCGCATCTCGCCACTCTCGAGCCAGGCATCGGCCTGCCGCGCACTTTGCGGGAACCGGCGCCGCAGGTCCTCGAAGGCCGATTCGGCCCCGGCCGAATCCCCGGCCACCGACCGGGCGAGGCCGAGCTCGAGGAGCACTCGATCGGCCGCTGGGAAGTCGGGAGTGGCCGCAAGGAGGGCCGCGAACGTGTCGATCGCCGCCGCTGTCCGGCCGCATGCCGCCAGGCAGAGCCCGGCGAGGAATCTCCCGTCTGCTTCCGCCGCGGCGCTCACCCTGCCGTCGTGGGCGGCAGCCAAGCCGACAACCCGCTCGGCGTCGGCAAGGCCCTCGAGCGCCGCCCCGGATCGTTGCCGGGCATCACCCCGGGCGAGGAGCGAAGGCACCAGCGCCGCCGAATCTGGATGCTGTTGGATAACCTCCGTCCAGCAGGCGACAGCCCGGTCGAGGGCCCCAAGCGCCTCATGGCACCAGCCTTCTGCCAGGAGACCGGGAGCCACCCGCGGCCCCTGTGGCGCGATCTGCCGGGCTTCCACATACGCCGCAATCGCTCCCACCGAATCCCCGGCATCTTCCCGGGCCTGCCCGAGACGAAACCAGGCGCGCTCCGCGATCGCAGGGGCAGGGGCGCTCGCCACGAGCTGCTCGCCGATCGCCACGGCGCCGGCGGCATCCCCGACTTCACGTCGGGCCCTGACGGCGAGCAATTGCCCTTCGGCGTGGCGTGGCCAGGCGGGATGCTCACGACCGAGCCGGTCGAGAAGCACCACCGCCTCCTTGGCACGCGAAAGCTCGACCAGCGCCGTGGCATCGAGGAGGAGCCCAAGGGGACGCTCGTCTCCTTCGAGGCCCTCCCCGCCGCTGCCTGAGAGCGGCCCAAGTGTTGCATGGGCGCCTTCCCAGTCTTCGGCCGCGGCCTGCGCGGCGCCCCACCGCAGGCGAAGGTGTGCCGCGCGGGGATCGTCCCCGGCGGTCGACACCAATTCTCGGAAAGCGTCTGCCGACGCGGCGGCATCGCCCCGCGTGAGCAGCGCTTCGGCCCGGATCGCGCGAACATCATTGAGCGTCGTCAGATCGGCCGCCGTCTGCCCACGCTGCGCCGCGGGGAGGGCGAGAAAGCGATCGGCCGACGCGATCGCCTCGGCGCTCCTGCCGGCCGCCAACAAGACCGACGACTGGAGCGCCAGGCCCGGCGCCGCGGTGGGATCGTCGGGATGATCGGCGACCAATCTTGTCAGGAGCGCGAGCCCCTCGTCGCGTCGGCCGGGGAGATCGACGAGCCCCTCGGCAGCCGCCAGTTGCAAGCGGGCGATGAGGCCGTCTCCGATCGTTTCGCCGCCGGCGGCCCGGCTCGCGGCCCCCAGCGCAAGCATTTTGTTTGCCAGGGCGACGGCGTCGTCGGTGCGACCGGCAGCAAGATGCATCCGCGTTAACCGCGCTCCCCCCTCGGCAACCACCGCGGCGGGGGCCGCCTCCAGGGCGATCAGTTGTTCGAGTCGCTGCCGGGCCTCCTCGACGTTGCCCGCCTCGCTCCAGGCGGCACTGGCGGAGAGGAGCGCAGGGGCGGCCACACGCACCCCGGGGTCGCGGGCAACGAGGATGTCGTACGCCTGCGCGGCCGCGGCATACCGCTGCTGCTTCCAGAGGGCGGCGCCGAGACGCTCGAGCGCATCGCCGATCCGCGGGCCGTCCTTGCGGCGGGCGATCTCGACGACGAGCTTCGCCGCCTCGGCGGGCTGGTCGGCGGCGAGCGCGAGATCAGACCGACGGATCGCCACTTCGTCGGCTAACTTGTCGTCGGGAAACGTCTCGGCGAAGCGCCGCAGCGTGGCGGCGGCCGCCACCGGATCCCCAGTCTCGGCCTGGGCGACACCGAGCGCATAGAGCACCGCCGGCAGCCGGGGCGACGCGGCGTGGTCAGCGATGAATCGCTGCCAGCCGTCGAGCGCGGCCGGACGATCCCCCGCCTGCCAGAGCGCTTCGGCGAGGAGATACGACACCTCGCCTACCTGCCCCGGGCCAGGATTCGCCGCGAGACACTCCCGCAGCGCCCCGGCTGCGTCGCGGTAGGCCTCGACCGTCCGTTGCTCCTGGGCCTGGGCAAACGCCCCGCGGGCAAGTTCAAACCGTGCCAAGCCGACGGTCTCAGGATCGGCCCCGCCCTCCTTGCCGACCCCTTCGACGACCCCCCGAAAAGCGGCGGCCGCCTCTGGCCACTTTCCTTCCTGGAGCCGGCAGAGCCCGAGATAGTAGCGCCCCTTCGCCGCCAACGGATCGCGCGAATGATCGCGGATGAGCGTCTCCCAGGCCTCGGATGCCAGATCCCAAACGCCCCGATTCTGGAGCGCAGCCGCGGCGGTGTAGGCCGCCTTCGCCGCCGGGCTCGAACGGGCAGGCTGATCGTCGGCAGTCACGCCGCGCCACGGCGCAAGGCCGACGATCACGGCCACGATCACCGTCGCCATCCAGCGGGGGAGGGACCGCGACGGAGACCTTAAAGAGGTGGTCGGGTCGAGCATGGTCACACACCCAGGGGCAGACGGCGGACAAGAACGCTGACGGCCGCATCGCCCGGGGCGATGAACGTTACGAAGGGCTCTCCGGTGCTCCCCATGCTCGAGTGGCTCCGAGCGGCTCCTCGTGGCTCGAGGCACGCCGGGCGAATCAGGGATGAGAGGCACCGAGAACCGCCGTCGGCCGCTGAGCGTTATGATACCGCCCCCCGTCGCGACTGCCGATCGATCGGCATCGGAACAGGAACGGGGAACCGTCCCGGGGGTCGTCTCCATGGTCCATCACCGTTTCTCCGCGCTCACACTCGTCCACGTGCAAACCGCCCTGCTTGCCGCCTGGCTCCTGTTTTCCCTTCACGCATCATCCCCAGCAAGCGCTGCCGAGGAAGCCCCCAAGGGGGAGGTTCTCCAATTCAGCTTCAACGACAGCCGGGTGTTTCCCGGCACCATCCG
This sequence comes from Candidatus Kuenenia stuttgartensis, assembly GCA_945873085.1. Taxonomy (GTDB): domain Bacteria; phylum Planctomycetota; class Planctomycetia; order Pirellulales; family UBA1268; genus QWOP01. The sequence continues at coordinate 19,307 of CAMCCR010000020.1, forward strand.
CGACTACTGGGTGTATGTCCCGGCGCAGTATGACGGCACCACCCCGGCGTGTGTCCATGTCAATCAGGATGGGATCCAGTTCAACGCTCCGCAGGTGTTCGATCGGCTGATCCACGAGAAGCGGATGCCGGTGACGATCGGAGTATTCATCATGCACGGCCGCGTCCCCGCCGGCCGCGACGGAGCCCTCGACCGCTTCAACCGCAGTTACGAATACGACGGCCTGGGGGACGCCTACGCCCGCTTCCTCCTCGACGAGCTCCTCCCCGACGTCGAGAAGAGAAAAGCCTCGGACGGGCGGGCGATCGTCCTCTCGAAGTCGGGCAACGACCGCTCCATCGGGGGCACCTCGAGTGGCGCGATCGCCGCCTTCACCGCCGCCTGGGAGCGGCCTGACGCCTTCAGCCGTGTCTTCAGCGGGATCGGCACGTACGTCGGATTGCGCGGCGGCAATGAATACGCCACCCTCGTGCGGAAGGTCGAGCCGAAGCCGATCCGCGTCTTTCTCCAAGGCGGATCCCAGGACCTCAACATCTATGGCGGCGATTGGTGGATCGCCAACCAGGCCCTTGAGCGGTCGCTGACGTTCGCCGGCTACGAGGTGGACCATGCGTGGGGCGACGGGGGCCACAACAACGAGCACGCCACGGAGGTCTTCCCCGACGCGATCGAGTGGCTGTGGAAAGGATGGCCCGCGCCGGTTGCACGCGGGGCAGGAAGCCCGCAGCTCCAAGAGATTCTCATCCCCGGTGAGGAGTGGATGCTCGTCGGCGAAGGCTACGGATTCACCGAAGGCCCCGCGGTCAACGCCAGCGGGGATGTCTACTACAACGATGTCGGCAAGGGGCAGACATGGCGATTGACGGCCGACTGGAAGCCAGAGCGGTGGCTCGAAGACTCCCACCGTGGCGACGGCCAGAGCTTCGCTCCCGATGGACGGCTGATCGCCGCCAGCGCCGCCGACGAGGCGATCCTCGCCTGGAACGAGAAGCGTGAGCCGGAGGTGCTGGCGAAAGGCTGGCGGGGAAACGACGTTGTCGTCACAGCCGCCGGCGGGATCTATGCCACCGAACCAGGCTGGGACGGCCGGACCCCGAGCAAGGTCCACTTCATCACCGCCGCGGGAGCCGACACCGTCGTCGACACGGGCCTCCTGTTTGCCAACGGCCTCTGCCTCTCCCCCGACCAGACGCTCCTCTACGTGGCCGACAGCCGCAGCCATTGGGTGTACAGCTACTCGATCGCCGCCGACGGGACGCTTGCCAACAAACAGCGGTACGACCATCTCCACGTCCCCGACACCGCCGATGACAGCGGCGCCGACGGCATGCGCGTCGATCGTGACGGACGATTGTGGGTGGCGACGCGGATGGGGCTCCAGGTGTGCGACCAACCGGGGAGAGTCAACGTGATCATCCCGACGCCGAACGGCCGGGTGTCGAATCTCTGCTTTGCCGGCCCGGAGTTCGACACGATCGTCGCCACCTGCGGCGACAAGGTCTACCGGCGGAAAGTGAAGGTCAAGGGGGCACCGAACTTCCTCCCCCCGACGACGCCGGTAAAACCGAGACTGTGATCACTCCTGCGGCGGCACCCCGGTGCGTCCGACGCTGCCACCCCTGACACTAGCAGGCTGAGGATAAAGTACCGGCCCGACCGCACGAGGCGGTCGCGAGTGCGCAGCACTCGGAAAAACCGGAGGTTTTCCAAGTGGAAAAAGGGCATGGATGACTTTTTCCACGGGCAGCTAGGGGCAATACCGCCGGACATTAAGAGGAGTCGGAAGAGGGTTGTAAGAGAGCTTTTCTCTAGTACACTCCGGTTTGACAAAGTCGCAACTGCGTCACGTCCCCGTCCTTGACCGTATTCCCGACGTCACCCTGGCAACCGAAAACGGCTGCCACCAACACGGCCCCCATTCGGTGCCGAACGCCGGTCGCGGTCATCCGGGAGGCAGGATCGACAGTGACTGAACGAACTTCCGATTCCCCCGAGGAGCATTTCCCCCGATGGTCGACAAGAAAGACATCAAGAGCGTCAACAAGTCCGACGAGATCCGCAAGCTCGCCGCCGCCATGAAGGAACGTGGCGAGAAGCCCCGTCCGGTCGTGATCGTGGCGACCCTCAAGAAGCAGGGCGTGGTGGTGTCGTCGCCCCAGGTGAGCATGGTCCTCAAGGGGATGGGCTTCCGCCCGCGGAAGCGCCGCAAGTCGGGTGAAGTGGCCGCCGCGAAGGGGACGAAGCCCCGCGCTGCTGCCCGGAGCGCTCAGCTGTCGATCGACGACCTGCTCGCCGCCAAGAAGATCGTCGAGCAGTTCGGTGGTGCCGACCGGGCCATCGCCGCAATCGCGGCGCTGAAGCGTTTCGAGGGCTGATCGCCCGTCGCGCTTGCGAGTGAATCTCATCGAAGCCCCGCCGGTGGTTCCGACCTCCGGCGGGGTTTTTTCGTCTGCCCAAGTGTCGCCGTTAATACGACTTCGCCGCACCGAACTGGACCGTCGACACCGGATTCGTCTTGTCGCCGGTGGTGATGTAACGCCCAAACACCGACATCCGTTCACCGAAGTTCTTCACGAATCCGCTCCCCCGGTCGTGGAGATAAATGAAGAAGTCGCCGGCGACCTCCTTGCGGATCGTCCACTGGGTCGCGTCGGCAAACTCCCCCTTGCCCGGGCCGGTCGAATCGACGGCGACACCGACCCGCCACTCCGCGTCGATGCCCCAGGGGAGTTGCCTCTGCTGACGGACGAGCAAGCCGGGCCTCGTCGGCGCCGCGAACGCCGGTGCCTGCCAGGGGGTTTTGACAAACTCCTCGAGCGGCTTCGCCACCGTCTCGATGGCCGGAGGCCTGACCTCTTCGCCCCCTCGAGCCGAGTTCTCGAGCCATCCGCCGAGCCCGGAAGGAGGAACGATCGGCATCCCGAGCGGGTCGGCACCGACCGTCGGAGGAAGGGGAACGACACGTTCCTCAGCTTCCAAGAAATCGGCGGCGGGCGACGCCTGCCACCCGTTGCCACCCGCCAGACAAAGGCCCACAACGACGACCGTCGGCCCGGAGGCGATCTGCTGCAACGACATCCGGAGTTGAGTAAGGGAGATCACGGCGCTCGATGGCTGAGGAGAAAGCTTGAACGGCTGCCGGGAAGGCTCCCGAACAGCGGTGCGATCCTTTCATCCCAGCCCGCTCCGCTGCAAGACCGGACCAGGCAAGACGGGCAGCCCCGGCAGGATCGCGAGGCTCACCCGCCGGACGGGCGGGATGGACACCGCACCCGCACCTTCGCTATTGAACGATCGACCCTCCATGGCCTTGATCGCCGTCCGGCGACAGCCGTCCCCCCAGGAACGCTTGCCGATGCGAGGCCCGCGTCACCTTCCAGCCGTATTGGTTTCTCTCTGCTTCGGTTTCGGGGCAGTGGCCGGGTGCTCGCGGCCGCTGGGGATCGTCCAGAAGGCAAGCGACGGCGCCGAGGCCCTGACGAACAGGGCCGAGGAGACCTTCAAGGACGTTCACGGTAAAGTCGATGCCTTCGGCGACCGCCTCAAGAAGAAGGTCAAGGATCTCGGCGACGAACTCACCACCTGGCAGGATGAAGACGAGGCGGTGATCACGCCGACGAGTGCCGTTCGCGTCGACCAGGGGCCGATCGTTCGCTAACGCCCTTTGCCGACGCCGTCAGCGCTGCGGGGCCCCCTCGAGCGGCTTGAAGACGACCTTCCAATCGCGGGCCATGTCGACGACCACCCAACCGCGCCGCGGGGCCGCCTCGAGCGCCGTGACGAGTTTGCCGGTGCCCTTCGGGTCGGAATCGTAGGCCGATTCGCGCACGGGATCGGTGTGGTGGACGATCAAGCCGAAGGATGGCTCGTGGTCGATCGTCGTCCATTCGAGCATCGCCTGGTCGCCGTCGGAGTTGCCGAAGCAGGCCACCGGCCGGCGGCCGATGAAGCGATGGATGCCAACCGGCTTCCCCTCCCGATCGTCGATCAGCTCGATGCCCCCTTCCTTGACGAGCACAGGCCGGTCGTCGCGCAGTTCGTAGCGCACCTTTCCATACGAGCCGATCACCTGACTCGGCGGAATCCCGTAAACCTCTTCCGCCCACACGCGCATGAAGTCGGCTCCGCCACCGGAGACGATATAAGGGGTGAAACCGTGATCGCGAAGGAGATCGAGGACCTCGAGCATCGGCTGGTAGGCGAGGTCTGAATACGGGCGCTTCCAGACGGGATGACGGGCCGTATCGAGCCAGCGGCGGACACGGTCATTGAACTCATCCACCGTCATCCCGGCGTGCGTGGCCTCGAGGAGCATCATCCCCTGGCCGGGCCCCGAGCGGAGCACTCCGGTGACATCGCCGGCCAGGGCCGCGGTGATCGCCGGATTCTCCTTCCACTCCGGATGGTCTCCCTCCAGCCGCTTGAGCTCGTCGACGACGAACTGGGCCTGGAACGGGAGTGGCGTCTCGGGCCAGAGCGTGCCGTCGTTGTCGAAGACGGCGACCCGCGCCGCAGGTTCGAGGAAGTCGGGGGAGCCGGGCGTCGTCGTCCGCGTTACGAACTCCAGGATCGCCTTCCGCGCCGGGCCGTCATTCCAAGACGGGAGCGGCTCCGCTGCCGTCGCGTGCGCCGCGAAGACAACCCCGACCAAGAGCAGGGCGAGAACCAGCGACATCATCCTCGGACGCACGATCGATCGCTCCTCAGAGTTCATTGCATTCCTCCTTCAACAAAAAGACCCTGTCAGCCCGCCGGGGCCGGCTGCGCCACTGCTGGCTCCGCCTTCGCCTTCAGCCGCCGCTCCAGATCGTCGACCTTCTCGAGCAGCTTGTGCTGCGATTCCTCGAGCTTCCGCACCTGGCTGCGGAGCTCGCTGACTTCCCCGGGGACGAGCGGTTTCTTCCCTCGCAGGGCGGCAAGCGCCTCCTCGGCCACCTTCCCGGTGCGGTCGGAGGAGCCGTGCTTGGCCAATCCCTGAAGGAGCGCTTCGGACTGCGGATCGCCGAGCGTACCGAGCGCGCCGATCGCCGCGAGCCGCACCGATGGCCGGGCATCGAGGAGATGGGCCTCGAGAAACTCCCGGACGGAAGCCTTGTCGTCTCGAAGACTGCCGAGCTTTCCGGCCGTCCGCAGCGCCGTTCCCAGGACGCGCGGCGGGAAGGCATCGGGCTTCGCTTCCACGAGGCGGATGAGGGGCTGGAGGAGCGTGGCATCCTGTTGCTGTCCGAGCGCGTCCATCGCCGCTTCGGCCACCTCCTGGCGGTAGGAGTCGGAGCGGAGGGCGTCGAGGATCGTGTCGCGGGCCGCCGGGTCCTGGTACTTCGCCAGGCCGTGGATCGCGACCGCCTGGATCGCCGGATTCTTCTCGGTGCCGACGATCGTCACGAGTTGTTCCATGACGCCGGGCCGATAGGAGGCGGCGATTCCCTCGACAACGCGGCGACGGACGCGGGCGTCGGGTTGAGAGAGCGATTTTCGCAGCTCCTCGAGAGCTTCGTCCGACCCTATCGCCTGGAGGGCATGGGCGGCCTGCTCGCGGACGCCGCGGAAGCCATCTTCGCGGAGCGTTTGTCCGAGCCGCTCCACGGCGGCCCGGGTGCGTGTCTGCTCGAGCCCCTTCACGGCGATGATCCGACCGATCATGTCGTCGGCGACGTCGAGCTGGGCCAGATGCATGGTCTCCGGCACCGGAAAGTCGACCTTCGCCAGGAGCGTGGAGTGGGGATCGAAGCGGACGAGCTTCGGCTGCCGGTCGAGGGGAAAGTGGAAGTCGTGCGACGTGCCGGTGACGCGCACCGGCCGCTCGACGCTCGTGCCGTCATCGAAGGTGAAGCGGACGCTCGTGTCGAAGGCAAACGTCAGCACCTTGTCGCTGGCCGGCTGCGTCTGCCGGACCGTGACATGGGCGAGCTTTTCCTCAGGGTTCCACTGGTAGCCGATGCGGAGATCGGGATGGCGGGCATGGTAGAGCCACTGGTCAAAGAACCGATCGAGCGGCTTGCCGCTGAGTTCCTCGAAGACCTGCCGAAGATCGTCGGTGGTCACTGTCGCCAGGCTGTGCCGTTCGAGGTACGTCTTCACCGCCTTGCGGTAGAGGTCGTCGCCGAACTGGCTGCGGAGCATGTGGAGCACCCAGCCCCCCTTCGGGTAGGCCCGGTAGTCGAACTGCTCGTTGGCGTCTTTGTAGCCCTTCCAGACAACCGGCCGGGTGTCTTCCCCCTGCGTGAGAATCTGCCCCTCGGCGTCGTTCCAGAGCCCGTAGAGGAGCTCATCGCGGCCGAACTTGTGGCCGTCGTACAGATGGGCGTAGTAGGTCGCAAAGCCCTCGTTGAGCCACAGGTGGCTCCAGTCTTTGCAGGTCACGAGATCCCCGAACCACTGGTGGGCCAGCTCGTGGGCGTCGAGGCCGCGCGACGAGCGGATCGTCTCGGTCGCCTTCGTGTGGAGGGTTTGGTCGGTGAGGGTGGTGAGGCTCGTGTTCTCCATCCCGCCCGCT
>CAMCCR010000021.1 GCA_945873085.1 Candidatus Kuenenia stuttgartensis
GACAGCACATCCCCACCCGTCAGCACGTGCCGGACCGGCGAGAGGGTCTCCGGGGCAAGATCAACGACACGGTTGAAAAGCCCAGCGGTGAGCCAGAGACAGGTAACTCGCCCCGCCTGCACGACCTCACCGAATCGATGGAGGTCGAAGTACCGGTCGGGGTAGATCACCACCGTGCCGCCGTGGAGCAACGGCCCCCACAGTTCGAACGTCGAGGCATCGAAGGCCGTCGGCGCCGCCATCAAGGTGCGCATCTCAGGGCCAAAGTCGGCATAGCTCTGCCCGGTGACAAGCCCGACCACCGCGCGGTGGGGCACCACCACCCCCTTCGGAGTGCCCGTCGAGCCCGACGTGAACATCACATACGCCGGATCCTCCGGGTCGCAGGCTGGCTCCTCGCCATCCTTGAGCGCGTCGAGCCTGCCGAGCCCGGGATCTGTGAGGCACCGGCCGAGTGGGAGGCACGCGAGCCCAGGCCGCGCCCGGAGCAGGGGGGCGCAAGCAAGATCATCGCCCGCGGTCACGATCGCGGTCACCCCCGCGGAGTCAACCATCGACGCGAGGCGGTCGACTGGATCATCACACGGCAGCGGGGCATAGGCGGCGCCGTAGCGGAGCACGGCGAGAACCGCAACGACGAACTCGACCGATCGCCCGATCCCGATCCCAACGATCGCCCCGGGCCTGACGCCAGCCCTTTGCAGATCGGCCGCGAAAAAGCGACTCGCGGCAGCGATCTCGGCGTAGGTCCACCGTTGCTCTCCGCACTCGATCGCGACCGCATCGGGGCGGCCGGCCGCCTGCTGATCAAACACCCGATGCACGCAGGACCACCACACAACGCCGGGCCGTGCGGCGGATGAGTGGTCGGCTGGCGGGTTCGGCATGAAGGGGCGGCGTCAGGGCCAAAAAGACAGGAGTGCAGAGGAGATATTATGGCAGCCACACAGCTGCTTTTCCATCGATCGGGGGAGGCTTCCATCCACGAAACCGTCAACGATTCGTCGTCATCCACTTCTGCGCCCGTCTCCCTCCACCTCGCCGACTGCGATGCCTGGCGACCGGCCGTCTTTGCCGCGACGCTCTCCGCCGACGAGCAGGCGCGGGCGCAACGCTTTCGCCACGCTGTCGATCGTGACAGGTTTGTCGTGCGCCGCGGGCTCCTTCGCCGGCTCCTCGGGGAGCGACTCGGGGTCGAAGCCTCGCGCGTGCCGCTCGAGCCCGGCCCGGCCGGCAAGCCGATGCTTGCCGCCGCCGCGCTCCGCCGCGCGAGAGTTGCCGCCACGGATGGCCCACCGGGCTTCAATCTGGCGCGGAGCGGTGGCCTCGCGCTCTATGCCTTCCTCTCCCCGGAGGACGCGCGGGCCGTCACCGGCCCGGCTGCCACCCATGGCCCGGCACTCGGCGTCGATCTCGAACGGATCGACACCGACAGGCGCTCGCTTGCTGACCTTCGACGAATCGCCGAGCACTTCGCGCCGGAGGAGGCGAGTTTCTTGCAGTCGCTCCCCGATGCAAGAGCGGCCGAAGTCTTCTTCCGGCTCTGGACCTGCAAGGAGGCCTGCCTCAAGTGCCTCGGCACTGGGATCGGTGGAGGAGGGCCGACGCTCGCCGACGTCGTCATCGCCCTCAATCCTGATGGCACCGTCAGCGGCACCGCCAGGACCGCATCGGGGCAGTCCTGGCGGGTCGCTAGCTTGACGCCGTGCCCCGGCTCCACCGCAGCGGTCGCCGTCCCGGCAGCGGAGGACTCGACGAGCGGAGAGAACCTCTCCCTCGTCGTTGATCTGCAGCTCATCGAGCCCGAGGCGGCGGAGCGAGCGGTCAGCCGCGGGGCCGCACCGCCCCCTGAACGCGCCCCGGGAGCCCCATGATCCGCAGGAAGCCCTCGGCATCGGTCTGGTCGTAGGAACCGCCCCCCTCCATCGATGCGATCGCCGCATCGTAGAGGCTGTTGGGGCTCGTCCGGCTCTTCACGAGCATGTTCCCCTTGTAGAGGTTGAGCTCGACGGTGCCGGTGACCGGCTTTTGGGCCTCGTGGATGAACGCCGAAAGGGCGTCCATCTTCGCGCAGTACCAAAAGCCGTAATAAACCATCTCCGCCACCTCCGGCGCGATCCGGTCGCGGAGGTGGACGAGGTCGCGATCGAGGGTGAGCTGTTCGACGAGCCGGTGGGCCTCGTAGAGGAGCGTCATGCCCGGCGCCTCGTAAACGCCGCGGCTCTTCATGCCGACAAACCGGTTTTCGACGATGTCAGACCGGCCGACGCCGTTGCGGCCGCCGATTGTATTGAGCTCGAGGACGATCTCGTGGGGGGCAAGCGTCTTGCCGTTGACCTTCGTCGGCACCCCCGACTCAAAGTCGATCCGCACCGTCTCCGGCTTCTCTGGGGCCTGTTGCGGCGAGACGGTCATCCCGAACTCGACCAACTCGAAGCCGTCGGTCGTCATCTCCTCGAGGAGGCCGGCCTCGTAGCTGGTGTGGAGGCAGTTCTCATCGGAGCTGTAGGGCTTCCCCTTCGAGGCCTTTACGGGGATGTTGCGCTGGTCGCAGAAATCGATGAGCTCGGTGCGGCCAGGGAAGCGCTCGCGGAACTCGCGGATCCGCCACGGCGCGAGGACGGCGATCTTCGGATCGAGCGCCTCGGCGGCGAGTTGGAAGCGGCACTGGTCGTTCCCCTTGCCGGTGGCACCGTGGGCGAACACCGAGGCCCCCTCGCGGTGGGCGATGTCGACGATCACCTTCGAGATCAGTGGCCGGGCGATCGACGTGCCGAGGAGGTAGGTCCCCTCGTAGCGGGCCTGCCACTGAAGGACCGGGAAGGCGAAGTCGCGACAGAGTTCCTCGCGGACGTCGACGATCTCGGCGTGGATGGCGCCGCAGGTGCGGGCCTTCTCGAGCGTCGCCGCCCGGTCCTCGCACGGCTGGCCGAGGTCGACGTAAACGGCGATCACGTCATAGCCGCGCTCGATGAGCCAGCCGAGGATCACGGAGGTGTCGAGCCCCCCCGAATACGCCAGCACGCACTTGGTCCGATTTCCGCTCACGAATGCTCCTCGATCGAAACGTTGATGGGCCGCGGGCACCCTTGCTCCCGGAAAAAAACAATCGGCATTTTTCTCCCCCGGCCGTGAGCCGGGGAAACGGTCAGACTTCCTTCACGAGTGCCATATTATGGCCTCCCGTCCCAAAGCCGACACCCGCCACGAGCACGATCCTGTCCCCTTTTCGCAATCGACCGGCGCCGAGGCCCCAACTCGTGACATGGCCCAGGAGCGCCTGGACATCGGTGGAAACGGTCCCCGCCAGCGGCGTCACTCCCCAGTAAAGGGCCATCTGCCGGAGCGTGGCGACGTTGTCGCTCACACCCACGGTGGGGACGGCCCCGCGCCGTTTCGACCTGGAAATCGCGGTCAAACCGGTGCGACTGGCGACCACGACAAGCCGCGCCCCGACGTCGACGGCAATCCTCCCCGCACCATCGACCACGGCCTGCGTGATCGGGTGAAGCCCCTCGGCGAGCACCTCCGCCGGCCCGACCTCCGCGGCCGCCGCCAGCCACGGGGCCCGCTGCCTTTCCTCGAGCGAAAGCCGCCGATCGGCGAGATACTGCGACTCGGTAGCGCGGGCAATCCGCCGCATCATCTCCACGACGAGGCTCGGATGGTCGCCGATCGCCGTCTCGCCGGAGAGCATGCAGGCGTCGGCGCCGTCGAGGATCGCATTGGCGACGTCGGTGGCCTCGGCCCGCGTTGGCCGGCGGGAGTGCTGCATGCTGTCGAGCATCTGGGTGGCGACGATCACCGGCTTCTGATACCGCTGGCAGACGCGAATGATCCGCTTTTGCACCATCGGCATCGTGGCGACGTCGATCTCCACGCCGAGATCGCCGCGGGCGACCATGACGACGTCGGCCGCCTCAACGATCGCCTCCATGGCGTCGACCGCCTCGCGCTTCTCGATCTTGGCGACGACGCGGGCGACCGAGCCTCGCGTCCGGAGCAACTCCTTGAGGAGGCGGACCTCGACCGGCGACCGCACGAACGACAGGCTGACGAAGTCGGCCCCCACTCCGGCGGCCCACTCGGCATGCTCCCAATCCGCGGCACTCATGGCGGCCACCGAGAGCTTCACCCCGGGGAGATTGACCCCCTGCCTGCTGCGCACCGTCCCCTCTTGGACGACCCGGCAGATCACTTCATCTGGTTGTCGCTCCTCGACGACGAGACTCACCGTGCCGTCGGCGAGCATCACCGGATCGCCGACTCGGAGTTCGTCGACGAGCGGCGCGTAGGTGGTGGTGAAGCTGTCGGCCGTGGCGGGCCCCGGCCCACGGACAAAGCGGATCCGCGTCCCTCCGACGCAGTCGACCGCGCCGTCGGGAAGCTCGCCAAGGCGGATCTTCGGCCCGGCAAGATCGACGAGCACCCCCACCGGGCGGACGAGTTCGTCCGAAATCTTTCGGATCCGCTCGAGCGTCTCGGCATGCTCTGGAAGAGACCCGTGCGCCATGTTCAGCCGAAAGACGTCGACCCCCGCCTGAACGAGGCCGCGGATCGCCTCTTCCGAACGGGAGGCCGGCCCCAGAGTGGCCACGATCTTCGTGCGCACAAGGTCGGGGTCGGGATCGACTTGACGCTGGAGCGGAGCGACCCGGTCGAGAGGCCAGCGGGAATCCGTGGAAGACTCGGGGGAGGAGCCGGACATGGAGCCCTCGAAGGGTGGGAAAGGGCAGGGCGGGGGGGCCGAATTGCCGACCAGCGTACCGCGGGATCCTGCGGGCGCGAATCAGAGAGGCATCCGCCGCCCCGCCATTCCATCGCAGCCAATCCTCATCGTCCCGAGCCGTCGCCGCCGCCGCAGTCGGGCGACCAATTCCGGCCGATGGGCCGCCCCGCACTCGATGACTGATTCATCAAATGTTTGCCAAAAAGCCGATCCTCAAGTGGATAATTCCCACCCGCCCACCCGCGGCGTAGAATCGACTCCCATGACCACGAAAACCACCGATAGCAAAGGCCGTGTCACGCTCGGGGAGCGGTTCGCGAACCGAACCGTGATTATCGAGGAGATCGATGAAACCGAGGTGCGGGTCACGATCGCCCGGGTCGTACCGGAACGAGAAATGTGGCTGCATGAGAACCGGCAGGCCAGCACCGCAGTGCACCGCGGCCTGGCAGACGCCAAGGCAGGCCGGCTCACGGCCGGCCCCGACCTCGCCGCCGACGCCCCGCTCGCCGACCGGCTCCGGGACTAGCCAGCGTGTTCACGTTGCGCTGGACCGACGAGTCGGCCGAGGTATACGAGCGCCTCAAATCCAAGGCCGAAGCCACGCCCGATCGTCCGGCGAAGGGCCACCGCAAGGCCGGGCGTGACGCCGGTCTGTTCAAGCAGGTCCACAAGTGCCTTACGCTCCTCGCGGACAATCCCAGGCATCCCGGCCTGAAAACCCACGAGTTTCGTTCGCTCGAGAATCCCTTCGATCCGAAGGGGAAGGTGTTTGAGGCCTACGCCCAAAACCATACCCCGGGGGCGTTGCGCGTCTTCTGGTGCTACGGCCCCGCGGCAGGCGAGATCACGATCATCGCCATCACGCCTCATCCCTGAACCAAAGACTTGGCCGAGCAAACGACGACGGCACAATCCGCGCCGCTACACTCCGCTTCATGAACGCCCCATCCAACAGGCCCCGCACATCTTCCTGGCACGGGCGCCGTGTGATCGTCGCTGGGGGCACCAGCGGCTTCGGTCTCGTCCTCGCCCGCCACCTCCTCGAGGCCGGGGCGAGCGTGCTGCTCGTGGGCCGGTCGGCCGATGGCGTTCGTCGGGCCCTCGAGCGACTCCCCGAACCTCTGGCTGGATCAAAGAGCCTCGGCACCGCCGCCGATCTCGCCCGCCCCGGCGAAGGGGGCCGGGTCGTCGGCGAGGCCCTCGACCGGCTCGGGGGCGTCGACGACCTCTTCTTCACCATCGGCCGATCGGGCCGGGCGCGGATCCTCGACACCTCGGCTGATCAGCTCGCCGGCTACCTCGACGCCAACCTCCGCACCGCCGTGGAGATCACCACGGCCGCCGCCGAGGACGTCGCCCGCGCCCGGGGCCACATGGTCTACATCGGGAGCCTCGCCGGAAAGCTCGTCACGCCGCTGATGGGGCCGTATGCGGTGGCGAAGTCGGCCCTCGCGGCCTATGTCGATGCGGTCCGCCTCGAGATGGCCCCCCAGGGGGCGCACGTGCTTCTGGTTTCCCCCGGGCCGATCCGCCGCGAGCAGGCTGATGACGACGCCACGTTCGACCGCTACGCCGACGAGGTGGCTGCCGCCGGCCTACCGGCCGAGGCCAACCGCCCCGGCGGCGGCGCCCCCTTGAAGCGACTCGATCCCGACCGCTTGGCGGAGCAGGTTCTCGAGGCTTGCCGGCGGCGAACGAGCGAGCTGGTCGTGCCCCGGAAAGCGGCTTGGCTCGCCGGGCTTGTCGAGTGGTTCCCCGACTGGGGGAGACGACTGCTCGCGCGCTTCACGCCCGCGCCTTCGAAGGCACCGTGAAGCCAGTGGCGGCAGGGCGGAAGGCTGGGGCTGACACATTTTTCGGCCTGACGCTACCATCATTTCGCATGACGGCACCCGGCGGAGAGGGTCCCTGCACTTTTGCGTGCCAACGAGCGGCTCGCGGCATCCGAGGAGATTCGATTCATGGCGGCGAAAGAGGCATTCCCCGGCATCGGCCCGATCCGTTACGAGGGCCCGGGCACGAAGAACATGCTCGCCTTCCGGCACTACGACGCCGACGCGATCGTCGAAGGCCAGCCGATGCGCGACCACTTCCGGTTCGCCGTCTCCTACTGGCACACGTTCCGCGGCACAGGCAGCGATCCATTCGGGGCCGCGACGATGATCCGCCCGTGGGAGATCGGTGGCGACTCCCTCGCCGCCGCGGTCGCCCGGGTCGATGTCGCTTTCGAGTTCATGGAGAAACTCGGGGTCGGCTTCTACTGCTTCCACGACCGTGACGTCGCCCCGGAGGGGAAGACCCTCGCCGAGAGCCACACCAACCTCGACACCGTCGCCGCAGCCCTCCGCACCCACCAGGAGCGGACCGGCATCAAGCTTCTCTGGGGCACTGCCAATCTCTTCTCCCACCCCCGCTACGTCCACGGCGCGGCCACGAGTTGCAACGCCGAGGTCTTCGCCTTCGCGGCGGCCCAGGTGAAGAAGGCCCTGGAGACGACTCATGCCCTCGGCGGGGCCGGGTACACGTTCTGGGGTGGCCGGGAAGGCTATCAGTGCCTGTGGAACACCGACATGAAGCGCGAGATCGACCACCTCGCCAAGTTCATGCACATGGCCGTCGACCATGCCAAGAAGATCGGCTTCACCGGCCAGTTCTACTTCGAACCGAAGCCGCGCGAGCCCACCAAGCACCAGTACGACTACGACTGCGCGACCTGCATCAACTTCCTCCAGACCTACGGCTTGGAGAAGTACGTGAAGATGAACATCGAGACCAACCACGCCACGCTCGCCGGCCACGAGATGCAGCACGAACTCGAGGTCGCCGGCATGCAGGGCTACCTCGGCTCGATCGACGCCAACACCGGCGACACCCTCGTCGGCTGGGATACCGATCAGTTCCCCACCGACATCTACCTGACGACGAGGATCATGCTCACGATCCTCAAGTACGGCGGCCTGAACCCCGGCGGCGTCAACTTCGACGCCAAGGTGCGCCGGGAAAGCTTCGAACCCATCGACCTCTTCCACGCCCACATCGGCGGCATGGATGCCTTTGCCAGGGGGCTGAAGATCGCCGCGGCGATGCGGGCCGATGGAGCCCTGCAGAAGCTCATCGACGAGCGTTACGCGAGCTGGTCGGGCCCGCTTGGGCGGCGGATCGATGCCGGAAGCGAGAGCTTCGAATCGCTCGAGAAGGAGATGCTCGCCAAGGGGGATTCGGCCCCGTGCGGCAGCGGCCGGCAGGAACTCTTCGAGAACCTCGTCAACACCTACATTTGATCGCCTCGGAGAGATCCCGGTTGTCCGTCCCCGCGAGGCATTTCCGCATGCATGTAAAGCTCGATGCACGTTCCTGCGTCCGATCCGTGTCTCAGTCCGAGGGCCCGCCGCTCTCCAGGCGGACGCTGCTGACTGCCGGATTGGCCGCGGGGCTGGCAACCGTGATCGGCACCGGCGGCTGCGCCGCCCCACGCCGGACCGCGGCGAAGAAACTCCTCGAATCGATCGCGAAGGCGAACCGCCTGCATTTGATCGCCTTCAAGCAGTTCGAGGACGTTGTTGCCGCCCGCCTCGACGAGGGGGAGACAGCCACGAATGACGACGTCGGGGCCGCGCTCGAAAAGCTCAAGGCATCGATCGCCACGCAACTCGAAGAATCCGTGGCTTGGGAAGTGCCCGACACGACCGAAGCGACGTCCCTCGTCTCCACCTACCGGCGGGTCGTCACGGCACGGCAGAAGCTGATGGTGGATTTCGAGACGCCGTTCCTGGAGACGATCCGCAATCCGGTCCTCCCCCCGGCCCAGCGGACCAAGAAGGCGGGCCAGCTCTTCCAGTCGATGAGCCTCGCCGAAAACTCCCTCCTCATGGATCTCCGCCGCGCCCAACGCACCTTCGCCGGGGCGATGGGGGTCTTCTCCTACGAATGACGCGCCGTTCCGCTGGCGGCGGTGATGAACAGCGCCGCCGCCGGACGCTTTAGCGACTGGGGGCCGAGGTCACCGCCACCTCGAGCGCTTTGCGAACGCGTTCGAGGCGTTCGACATCGACGATCTTTCCTCCCGTCTGATCGGTGACATGGAATCCGTCGACCACCTGGTCGAGGTAGGTGCCGACCTTCGCCGATCGGACCGACAGCCCGGCGTCAAACAGCGTGGAGGCGATCCGGTAGAGGAGGCCGGGGGCATCGGTGGCGAACACCTCGACGATCGTCGAGGTATCCGAACTGGCGTTGTCGATCGCCACCCGGACAGGATGGCCTCCGGCTGGACTGGGGCGCGGAGCGAGGGGATTGAGGCGGGGAGTGAACGTCGGGGCCCGGTCGGCCTTGATCCCCGCGCGGATCGCGGTGGCGATGTCGGCAAACCGATCCGGGGGCGGAGCGCCGGTGAAATCGGGATCGAGCACGGTGAAGTGATCGATCACGATCCCGTCGTCGAGGGTGTGGATGCCGGCGGCGAGGATCTCGAGACGCTGGCTCGTCAGGGCCCCGGTCACCCGATGGAAAACGCCCGGCGCCACGCTCTCCCTGGTGCCCACCGTGACCGCCACCGTCGAGGTGTCGGGCTGCCACCGGGTGGCGACGAAGATGCCGTCGGCGGGGAGCCGGGCGAGTTGCACCAACTCCTCGAGAATCTGCTGGGGGGGCAGATCGCGAAGCGTCGCCGACGGCAGCTGCCGACCGATCCGCACGACCGGGTCATCAGGCTCCCATTCCTCCAGGAGCGACTCGAGCCCGCGCCGGTGATGCTCGGCCGAGAGCGACGGCCCCTCGCCGTCGAGGACGCCGAGGGTCCGGGCGTGGAGATCGGCGAGGAGATCCGATTTCCATTCCGTCCACACCCCCGGCCCGACCGCCGTGACGTCGGCGGCGGTGAGGAGCGTGAGCATCGCGAGCACTTCCGGCGACCCCACCTCGCAGGCGAAGCGAACGACGAGCGCCGGGTCGCTGGAGTCGCGCCGGAAGGCGAGATGGGCCATGACGAGATGACGATGGACGAGGAAGGAGAGGATCTCCCCCTCTTCGGTGGAAAGACCGAGGCGAGATGACACTCCCTCGGCGATCCTCCGGCCAACCTCGCTGTGGTCTTCCTCGTACCCCTTCCCGAGATCGTGGATCAGCAGCGCTAGCAAAAGCAGACGCCTCCGCCCCAGGTGCCTCCACAGGTTCGCCATCCATCCCTTCGCGGCGCCGTGGGCGACCGCTGCCTCGACCGCACGGATCGAATGCTCGTCGACGGTGTACTTGTGGTAGTTGTTGAATTGGAGGAGATCCCGAGCGTGGGCGAACTCGGGGATGATCCGTTCCAGCAACCCGATGTCGTGGAGCCGGCGGAGAGAGGCGCCGAGCCGCTCGGGCCGGTCGAACAGCGCCAGAAACCCCGCACACACATCGGCCGGGAGCGCCGATGTGACCGTCCCCCCGGCATCGGCCGACGCCCCGACCGCACCCCGGATCGCATCCCAGGTGTCGCTGTCGATCGGCCAGCCATACGTCTGCGAGAGTTCGAGGAGGCGGAGGATCGCCGCCAGGCTCGCGGCCACCTCGGCGCGCCGGGCCGGCAGGACGGCGACCGTCGTCGGCCCGACGAGGTAGCGATCGTCGACCCGGTGAGAGAGGATTCCGCTCACCCAGGAAACCCGCCGCGGCCGTCGGACCGCCCGTGCCTTGACGTTTTCCGCGATCCGGACCACTTCGCGGGTATGTCGGAAATACTCCCGCATGAACACCTCGACCGGGAGGAGGCCCGGCGGGGAAGGCAGCCCCCGCGTCTCCGCCAGACGCTGCTGCTCCTGACGCGTGAGATCGTCCGCTGCCCGGCCGGCGGCGAGATGGAGATCGATGCGGATGCCGGTGAGGTAGTCGAGCGCGTCATCGAGCGCCGCGACGTCGCGGGGGGCAAGCATGCCGGCCGCGACGAGCGCCGCGTCGTCGGTGGTGCCGTGGGTGACATACCCGAGCCAGTGGACGAGGTGGAGATCGCGAAGCCCCCCCGGCGATCGCTTCACGTTCGGCTCAAGCAACGCCGCCGACTCTCCGTACCGGGCGGCCTCTTTCCCCCGTGCTTCACAGAGCTTGGCTGCCATCCGCTCAGGCGCCCGACCGGCGAGCGCAGCCAGATCGCGCGAGAGCTTGTCGAACGGCTCCCCGGCGCCGGAGGGCCCATCGAGGAGGCGGGCTTCGATGAGCGTGCTGAACACCGTGGCGTCGGTCCGGGCCAAGCGGGTCGCCTCCGACACCGTTCGCACGCTCTGCCCCACCTCCAGCCCGATGTCAAAGAGATCCTGGAGAAGGCGACGCGCCGCGGCCGCGACGACCGAGTCGGCCGAGGGGGGATGGAGGAGCATCAGATCGATGTCGGAGAACGGGGCCTGGCACCTCCGCCCGTAGCCGCCGTGGGCCACGAGGACGAGCCGGTCGACCTCGCTCCCCTTCGGATCGGCCCCGGCACGGAGATCGTCGAGCACTGAACGCCAGACGTCGAGTACGAGACCATCGGTGAGGTCGGAGGCGATCCGGGCGATCGATCGCGGGGGTGTGCCGGCGGCACGTTCCGCCACCAGCCTCAGGCGAAGGGCCGCAAGCGCCGCCCGCCCGCGGAGGACGGTGGGGGAAAATCCACCGACGTTCGCCGCGAAGTCGACCGGCCCAGCGCGGTCCTCTTCCGAACCCATCGGCGGGACGCTCACGGCCGACTCGGATGCCAGGGGTCGTCCGCGACCCGTTCCTGGTGGTTGGCGTGCCGAGCGAGAACGAAGAGGAGATCCCCGAGGCGGTTGAGGTATTCAATCGCGTTGACCGGGATCTGGGCGTCCGGGGTGGCGTTGAGTTTCACGATCCGTCGCTCGGCTCGACGGCAGACGGTGCGGGCGACATGGAGTGCCGCGGCCAGCGGCGTTCCAGTGGGGAGGATGAAGTTCGCCAGCGGGGGAAGGACCGCATCGTGCCGGTCGATCGCCTCCTCGAGGGTCTCGACGTGGGCCGCAGTGATCCGCTCGGCGGCATCCCCCGGCGTGGCGAGTTGGGCACCGAGCTCGAACAAATCGCACTGGATCCGCCGCAGGAAGTCGTCGATCGCCCCGCTTCCGGGAAGGGTGCGGACGACGCCGAGGTGGCTGTTGAGTTCGTCCACGGTGCCGAAGGCCTCGATCCGGAGGTGGTCCTTCCCTACCCGGGGGCCTCCGAACAGGCCTGTTTCGCCGGCATCGCCGGTCTTCGTGTAGATCTTCATCGTCGTTCTCCCAGGGAGCGTGAATGGCTTTCTGAACGTATACTGTTGCCCATGAGAAAAACCTTCAACCGCAGCATTCTGCAACGGCTTTTCACCCGTTGTGCAGCCCTTGTGGTGGCCGTTGCCAGCCCCCTGGGAGGCTCTTTTACCGCGCTTGCGGCCGAGGAGGCGCCACGACCGACGGTGAGCGCTTCTCCGGCTGGGTCGGCGCTCGAGGCCGGCTATCTCTCCCCGCCGGTCAAGGTCACCGACGGACTCACCAAAGCGGGGGAGGGATACTTCGCCCCGGACGGCCGCCACATCTGCTACCAGGGGGTGCCGGCCGGCTATCCGTTTTACCAGATCTACGTGCAGCCCTTCGACGCCTCCGCGCTGCGACCGACCGTTCCCACGCGGGTCAGCCCGGGCCGCGGGCGGACGACGTGCAGTTGGTTTTCGCCCGATGGCACGCGGCTCCTCTTCGCCTCGAGCCACCCCGATCCGGCGATCGACAAGACCGAGGCCGATGCCAAGGCCCAGGCCGAGGAAGACGCCCGCACGGGGCGACGCCGACGCTACCAGTGGGACTTCGATCCCCACATGGATCTGTACACCTCGCGTCTCGACGGCTCGGACCTGCAGCAAATCACCGACAGCCCCGGCTATGACGCCGAGTGCTCCTGGTCGCCCGACGGAATGAGTCTGCTGTTTGTCAGCGACCGCGACGGCGACGCCGACATCTATGTCGCGGACACCGACGGGAGCAACGTCCGACAGTTGACCAACGCACCGGGCTACGATGGCGGGCCATTCTTCTCCCCCGACGGAGCCTGGATCTGCTACCGCACCGACCGCGTCGAGAAGGACATGCTCCAGATCCACGTCATGAAGGCGGATGGCAGTGGCGACACCGCGATCACCGCTGGCAAGGGGGTCCACTGGGCTCCGTACTGGCATCCGACGAAGCCGTGGCTGATCTGGACCGGTGCCGATCACAGCGACCCAACACAGCGTCCCAACTACGACCTGTGGGTGGTCCGGTACGAAGCCGATCCCGCAACGGGAACGTTCCGGACCGGCGCCCCGCTGCGGATCACCGACCACGTCGGTGCCGACGTCCTCCCGGTCTTCTCCCCCGACGGCACGCTCCTGATGTGGACCGCCAGCCGGGATGGGGAACGCTCGGCCAGCCAGTTGTGGGTGTCGCGCCCTGATCTCGACGCGATCGAGCGCGATCTCCCCGCCGTGCCGCCGGCCGGGACTGCGGAGGGAATCCGATGAGCATCCCGACTGAAAAACATCCGCCGATCGGCCCGATCGCGATGGTGGGGGGCGGACAGATGGCGCTGGCGCTCGCGGAGGGGTTCTGCCGCGCCGGTCTGGTCTCCGCCTCAGCGATCACCGTCCATGATCCGGTGCCCGCCGCCTGCGAACGGCTCAGCCAGCGCGTTCCGGGGATCCGCTTCGCGTCATCCTCGGCCGAGGCGGTGAAGGGGGCGGCCCTCGTCTTCCTCGCCGTCAAGCCGCAGCAGGCGGCTGGGGCGGCCCGTGAATGCGCCGCTGCCCTCGATTCAAGAGCCACCGTCGTCTCGATCGTGGCCGGCGTCCCGGTGGCTAGGCTCGCCGAATGGTTCGGCACGGCAAGAATCATCCGGGTGATGCCCAACACGCCCTGCCTGGTGGGGAAGGGGGTGTCGGTCATCTGCCGAGCGCCCGAGGTGTCGGCATCGGCCGCCGCGAGCACCACGGCGCTCCTCACCGCGGTGGGGAGCGTGCACGACGTCGACGAACACCTCCTCGATGCCGTCACCGGTCTGTCGGGATCCGGCCCTGGATTTGTCGCCCTGCTCATCGAAGCCCTGGCGGACGGCGGCGTGAAGGCGGGGCTGCCGCGGGGCCTAGCCCAGGCGCTCGCCGTCCAGACCGTCGCCGGCACCGCCGCGCTCATCGAGCAGACCGGCGAGCATCCAGCCCAAATCAAGGACCGTGTCGCCAGCCCCGGGGGAACGACGATCGCCGGACTGGCCGTCCTCGAGCAGCGTGCCGTCCGCGGCGCGCTCATCGATGCGGTCGTCGCGGCCGCCGACCGGGCCCGGGTCCTGGGAAGACCGTCCGACGGTTGATCCGTCAGACGGGGCGGGCCAGATTCCGTCTGTTCCAAGCCCCGCCGGTCTCTGGCCGGCGGGGAACCGTGGCAAAGCCGAAACGCCTCCGGGCATCAGTCACTGCCGAAGGCCGGCAACGTTTAGCGCTTCTTCTTGCCGGCAGCAGCCTTTTTCTTGACCACTTTCTTCGTCCCCTTTTTGGCGGACTTCTTGGAAGCCTTCGCGGCAGTTTTCCCGGCGGAGGCCTTCGAACTGCCGAAGACGTTGCTCCACCCGTCGGCGTACTTGCCGTTGGAACCGACTCGGATCACGGACATCAGGGAAACTCCTGCTGCAGTCAGGCTCGAACGCCGGCCGGGGAATCGTCCCGCGGCGCCAAGGCGAACGGCCTTCGAGCCGTGTCGTACCGATCGCCCGGCCTGCGGTCAAGCCTGTGATCCAGGATGATCCGCCGGGAACGCCCCGTGGATCTCGAGCCACACCCTCGCCACGGTGTCAGGGAGAGGGCCACGGCGACTGCTCGTCGCCTCCGCTTCGACAGCCCCGATATCGGCGTGGAGCCGGAGCTCGTTTCTCGAGGCCAGCTCCGCCGTGACGTCGTTTCGAGCGAGAAACATCCCCGCCGCGTCGGCCGATTCGCTCCACCAGGGAAGCGATCGGCCGTTGAGGGTTACCGACTCCAGGATCCGCCACGGGGCAACGATGACGAGCTCGACGCGCTCCCCGGCCGGGAGATCGACAGGGCGGCCGAACGAACGGGCCCAGACGTGCGCTTCCGCCCCCGAGGGCTCCCATGCCCCCTGGAGCGAGATTCGATGGCCCGGGTTTCGATCAGATGCGACCAAGACATTGTCCCAGGTGGGGTGCCGGTATACTGCGCCGGAAGGTGTCTCGGGCCTTGAGTGGCCGTGACGACATCATGACGTCCGTCCCAGCCGAAATGAAGGAGCCGTTTGCGATGGCAGGACATGCCCTTGAGTTCACCGACGAGAACTTCCAGCGTGAAGTGCTCGATTCGGAAGTGCCGGTGCTGGTCGATTTCTGGGCCCCGTGGTGTGGCCCCTGCCGGATGATCGGCCCCACGATCGAGGAACTCGCCAAGGAGAACCTGGGGACGTTCAAGATCGGCAAGGTCAATGTCGACGAGAATGGCGAGACAGCCATGGCCTACAACGTCTCGAGCATCCCCGCCCTGATGATCTTCAAGGGCGGAAAACTCGTTCAGCAGTTCATGGGAGTGCAGCAGAAGCCGCGCCTCCAGCAGGCGCTCGACGAGGCGAAGGCCTGAGCGTCAGCCCGAAAGATTTTTCGGCAGGCAGCCGGCTGGGTGGTGCGCCCCACCCAGCCGGCCCGCCGCGAACCGCCCTCCGACCGCTGGCCGGAGGGTTCTAGGTCGGCTTCTGTGGCCTCCGGTCGCCGTCAGTGGCAGGCGGTCTCCATCTCGCAGGCAGCGAACTCGGCAGACAGGGCGGCACCCGCGAAGGGCAAGCCGACTTTCGGCGGGAGCGAATCCCGGCTGATCGGCCGGACCGACTCACCTCGCCCGGTGGCACGACCGGGGGGCAGGAGCCCGATCCGCTCGAGTTGCCCGTCAGCGACAAAACCGGCCAGATGATGGTTGAAGCCCGGCTGACGGAGCTTTTCGACCGCCTTGGCCTCGATTTGCCGGACGCGCTCCCGGGTGACACTGAAGATCGTGCCGACCTCCTCGAGCGTGTAGGCATAGCCGTCGGCAAGGCCGAATCGGAGGCGAATGATCTCGCGCTCCCGGTAGGAGAGCCCATCGAGCGCCGTCCGGATCGAGTCCTTCAGCGACTGCTGGTGGATCCCGCGGAGCGGATCCTCCTCGCGCTGGTCCTTGAGGAAGTCGCCGTACCCGGCCTCGTCCCCATCGCCGACCGGCTGGTCGAGCGACAACGGCTGGCGTGACATCCGCCACACGCAAGTGGCCTCCTCGACCGTCATGCCGGCGCGTTCGGCCAGTTCGGCCACCGTCGCCTCGCGGCCGTGCTGCTGCCGGTAATCACGGGCGATGTTCCGCAGCTTCGTCATCGTGTCGATCATGTGGACCGGCACGCGGATGGTACGGCTCTGGTCGGCGATGGCACGGGTGATCGCCTGACGGATCCACCACGTCGCGTAGGTGGAAAACTTGAAGCCCCGGGCGTGCTCGAACTTGTCGACCGCGCGCATCAGGCCCGAGTTGCCCTCCTGGATGAGATCGAGGAACGACATGCCACGGTTGCGGTAGCGCTTGGCGATCGACACCACGAGGCGGAGGTTGCCGGCGGCGAGATCGCGCTTCGCCGCGTCGTACTTCCCCTGGAGATCGTCGAGCTGAGCCAAACGCTTCCGGAGGGTCACGCGACTCTCGCGGGTGGCGAGGAGGAGGCCGCGGCACTGCCGCTGGAGCTCGGCGCGAACCTGCGGCTCACGTCCCATCGGGCCTGCCATCTCCGCGGTCGCCTCGTCGATCCGCCGACCGGCAGCCCGCAACTCGCGGACCAAAGGCATGAGCTTCTGGATGCGGAGGTTCATCTCCTCCACCAGTCGCACGGCCTTGCCGCGGAGCCGCACCAGCCGGCGCCACGCCGCGCGGCGGACCTCCATCGGCGTCCGCTTCGACATCGCCACCCGGAAGAGCTTCTTTTTTTCCTCCTCGATGCGACGGAGCGTGACGAGATTCGGGCCGAGGCGTCGCAGCGCCCGCTTCTTCTCGCGCGTGTTGGTCACGGAGACCTCGATCGTCCGATCGAGACGCACCCGGCCGGCCTGGATCTTCTCGAGCAGTTGGATGGCACCGGCAAGAATCAGGTCGTTGCCGAGCAGCGTGTCGCGGAATTTCCGGCGCCACCACTCGATCCGCTGGGCCGACGAGATCTCGGTGTCCCGGGTGAGGAGAGGGATCCCGCCCATTTGGAGGAGGTAGAGGCGGACAGGATCGTCGATCGCCCCGATCTTCCGGGGCGCGACGGGCTTCGCGGCCGGGCGGCGGGGAGGAGCGGCGGTCAGGTCGGGGGAACGGCGCATCGGATTCCTCTCGGGCAAGGTGCACGGGTCAGGCAAGGTCTTCCGCTCATGCCGTGCATCCGGGATGCCGGACGGCCTCCGGGAACGCAGACCTGGTGTTTTCCCGAGAAAAACGCCCCTTCGACCGGCCCAGCCACCGGCAACACGCCCCCGGATCTGTCGCCGCCGGGCGACGCGCGTCGACGCCGGGTCGACCGGCTGCGACGCGGAACGGTGTTTGTGTCAAGAAAGCCGCGGCGGGGGAACGAAACAGACCACGGAGGGAACGAGGGGCAGGGGATATACTCCAGTCCCGCTTCACGTCCTGGGCGCGACGCTCAGGACGGCCGCCGGCCTGGCCCCCCCTCCATGGGCCCGAGCGACTGGTGCCGCATGCCGCTGATCCCCCTGATCATCCTCGGACTCCTGTTCCTCGTAGGGGCGATCGCCCTCGGGATCGGCCACAAGGGCTGGAGCTGGGGGACGATCGCCGCCGCTTGGCTCGTTCTTCTCACGTCCGTGGGGGCGTTCTTCCTCGTCGGCATGCTCGGCCAGCGCGAGCGGGAATGGCGGAAGATCGTCGCTTCCTATCAGGCCGCCATTGCCCGCGAACGGGACGCCCTGGTACCGGCCGCCGGCAATCTCCGGCCCGATCCGGCCTCGAAGCCGCTTTCGAAGCTCGAGGACGAGCGTGATCGCTGGACACGCGTCCGCGACAGAATCAACACGTGGCGGGGTCGCCACTGGGACGACGCCGATTTCGTGCCGCCCGCGGAGGGTCGCCCGGGCACGATCACGATCACCGGTCTGGAAAACTCCACGATCAACCCGGGCGCCGAACTCTACGTCTTTGACGCGACGCCGATCGAGCAGGGGGGGCGTTTCCTCGGGGCGTATCGGGTCGATGCCGTCGATAAAAACGTTTTCAAGGTATCGAACATCTCGGTCCCGGATGCCGCCGATCTCAAAGCCCTCGCCCAACCGCGGGATGGCAAGGCGGTGGTCTACGAGGATCTGCCGATCGATCGCTCGATCGCCTTTCACCGCACCCCGGTCCCCGCGCCTGCTGGCGGCGTCGCCGCGGCCGGCGATGGCGGCGTCGCCGCGGCCGGTGATGGCAGCGTCGCTCCCGCCGGCGATGGCGGCGCCGCGACGCCGACCACGACCGAACCCCTCGACGGCTCGGCTGGCCCTCGGAAGAGCGACCCGGAGGCGATGCTCCGGCACCTCGAGCGCAAGCTGGAGGAGTTCCGCCTTCATGACACGGTGATCGGAGGAGCGGAGGTTGCCGATCCGGCCACGGCGCCCGCTCCCGACGCGGAATCGACGCCCGCCGATGGCGAGAGCCCCGCCGCGGCCCCAGACGCAAGCGCCCCAGGAGCGAACCGGCTGGTCGCTGATCCGACGCTGTCTGAGACGGCGCCGCTGGGGGTCCGGTGGGCGCGGGTCGTTTTCAACAAGCCGTTGGAATACACCTGGCCCGACGGGACGACCTCCAGCTTCAAGGAAGGGGAAATCCTTCCGTCGATCCCGGCCGAGCAAGTCGCCCTGCTCCGCCAGCGCGGTGCCGACTTCACCTCGACATGGTCGATCCCGCCGGGGCTCTACTGGGCCAACGTCGAGTTCAAGCAGGCCCATTCGTTCCCGCGCCCCCAAGGCGAGCCGATCGAGTTCGAGCCGGGGCGGACCGTCCAATTCGATCTCGAAACCGCCAAGGAGTTGGAGAAGCAGGGGGTCGCCTCGATCACCGCGGTGATCTTTCGACGCCCGCTCGCCGACGGCAACGTCGCCCTCCGCGGTGCAGGCCAGTTCCAGGCCGATGGCAAGGCTCTGCCGATCGAGGTCAACGGCCTGGTGGTGATGCGACGGATCCTCGAGGAGGACAAGCGTTCGATCGACTCCTCGATCGGCCAACTGAAAGGCGCCAAGGCGAGCACCGATCAGGAAATCGCCCTCCGGAAGAACGAGCAGAGCGAACTCGAGGACGACATCGGGCACTGGCGGAGCGACGTCGATGCCGCCGAACAGACGGCCGAGTCGTTCGAATCGAGGCTTTCCTCGGTCCGCCGGGAACTCTCGGCCTCCGAAGAGGCGATCGGGACGCTGGGCCGTGAGTTCACCGCCGCCGTCGACACCCTGACCCGAGCGATCGACCAATCGGCTCCCGCCCCATCGCGTCCGCCGGTGCCAGCCGATATCGGCCGCTGACCGCGCCCGGCTTCCCGGCGGCCGCTTCCGCCCTTCGCAGCCGCTTCCGCCCTTCGCAGCCGCTTCCGCCCTTCGCATTGGCAATGCGACGACATCGCCAGCGGTGGGCCTCCCGCAGCGGGCGCCTTTCCGCCGCGCCCTCCGCAGCCCGGGTGGCCTGCGGTACACTGGCGCACCGCCCGGTTCCCTCCTCCCTGCGAGCCCCGACGACCATGGCCCGTTCCGCAGCCCGGCCCCCCTCGACCCACGCTGATGCGGCCCATGCCGTGACCACGGCACACCTCCGCAAGGCTGTCCACCACCACAAGGCGACCAGCCGGCGCGGGATGCTCGAGCGGATGTTCACCCTCTGGTTCAAGGGCTTCGTCTACAACCAGATCTGGGAGGATCCGCGCGTCGACGCCGAGGCCCTCCGGATGGGGCCAGGGTCGCGGATCATGACGATCTCCAGCGGCGGCTGCAACGTCCTCAATTACCTCATCCACAAGCCGGAGCGGATCGTCGCGGTCGATCTCAACGCCAATCACATGGCGGTGACGCGGCTGAAACTCGCCGCCCTCGAGCACCTTCCCGACTACGAGACGTTCTACAAGTTCTTCGGCTACGGCAAGCACCCGGAGAACATCACCAACTACCAGCGCTACCTCCGCAACCATCTCGACCCGATGACCCGGTCGTTCTGGGAGACGAGCGACTGGCCCGGCCGGGCCGTGGGGCCGAAGCGAATCAGCTATTTCCGCCGCGGCTACTACGAGCAGTCGAAGCTCGGGCAGTTCTTCCGTGTCGTTCACGGTCTCGCCAAGACTCTCGGACGTGACCCGTCCAAGCTCCTCACCGCCAAGAGTGTCGCGGAACAGGAAAAGATCTTCGACGGGCTGTTCGATCCGTTGTTCCAAAACCGGATCGTCCGCTGGTTCGGCCGCCAACCCGTGGCGGTGTACAGCCTCGGCATTCCCCCGAGCCAGCATGCCGCCATGCTCGAGGAGCAGGAAAACAACGGGTCGAAGCTGTTCGACATGTACCGAGACCGGGTCCGCCGCCTCGCCTGCGGATTCCCGCTCGACGACAACTACTTTGCCTGGCAGGCCTTCGGTCGCCGCTATGACCACGAAGGCCGCAAGGCACTCCCCGACTACCTCAAGCCGGAGAACTACGAGACGATCAAGTCGATGGTGGGCCGTGTCGAGACTCACGTCGCGTCGCTCGCCGACCATCTCCGGACGGAGAAGCAAGGCGCGCTCAACAGCTTCATCTTCCTCGACAGCCAGGATTGGATGCCGCCGCCGGTGATCGAGGAACTGTGGGACCACGTCGCCAAGGTCGGTGCCCCCGGCACGAGAGTGATCTTCAGGACCGCCGGAGAGAAATCACCGGTGGAGACCGCCCTCGACCCGGCCACTCGGGCGAAGTTCGTCTCCGAGCAGGAGGAGGCCCGCCGGCTCCACCTCCAGGATCGTTCGGCGATCTACGGGATGTTTCACCTCTACCGGTTTGCCGACGCCGCCGGGGACGGACAACCGGGGGTGGCATGAGCCCTCTGGGTCGCGACGGCTTCCGTCCCGATCCGCCGCCGGGGGGATGGCCACGATCGTCATCGAACAACCTCGGGCTCCGTGTTTCCGCGCACGCCGTCGCGATGGACAGGCGCTATTGGTTCAGCAGGCACTTCTACGACGTCACCCAGCGTTTTTCGCTGCTCGGGCGTGACAAACTCCTCGACAAGGTGGTCACAGGCCCTGCCACGGCGACCCTGGAGGTGGGGTGTGGCACGGCGAGAAACCTCGTCAAGCTCGCTTCAAGGCGGGAGCCGGGCCGGCTTTACGGGCTCGACGCCTCGCACGCGATGCTGGCAACGGCCGAGCGGAGCGTGCGGCGCGCAGCGGGGGACCGGCCGGGAGGGGAGGGGATCGTGCTCCGGCAGGGGCTGGCTGAGGATCTCGATGCCCGGCGGATGTTCGGCTGCGCGGATCGCTTCGACACGATCTTCTTCTCCTACTGCCTGTCGATGGTGCCAGCCTGGTCGGACGCCCTCCGGGCCGCGCTTGTCAACCTCAGGCCTGGAGGCGTGATCCTCATCGTCGACTTCTGGGATCAGCAGGAATTGCCCCCCCTCTTCGCCACCGGATTACAACGCTGGCTCGCCCGCTGGCACGCCGGCTACCGGCCGGAGCTCCACGACGCCCTGATCGGCCTGGGCCGGTCAGGACGGGCGGACGTGCAGATCGAATCGGTCGCCCGCCGCTACGCGTACCTCGCCACCGTGCGCCCCACGGGCAGCGAGGAGGTCGTCACAACGGTCACGGCAGCAGAAACACCAAACCGGTGACCGTGGCCGCCTGGACGGCGAAGCCACGGGGGCTGTACGGGACACCGGGGACGGTCCAGGGAGCACAGCTCCCGGGGCGGTAATAGCCGAGCGGATAGACGCATTCCCACGGCGCCTGCATGCCCGCCTTGTAGGGGAGGATCGGCAGGGTCACGAAGAAGTGCGCACCGGCGATGAAGGGATCGAGAAACATGCCGCGGGAGTGGCCGTAGCGTTCCAGTTCCCAGTCCTCGAAGTAGAGCGGCTTGTGGCAGTATCCGGCCGCCTTCCAGGTCATCGTCGTGGAGGCGAAGCGGCGCGGCTGGAACGTCTCCCCCTCGAGCCGGCACTCGCAGGGATAATCGTTCCCCGGCGTGCCACCGACGCGGATGTCGAGGTCGATCGAGGCGATGTCGTCATCGCGGAGGAACTGGAGGGCATCCTTGCACGCCTTCAACGACTCACCGCAGGGATCCCTCCGGGCGGCGTCACGACGCTCGATCCCGGAGTCGCGGGGGCGGAGGCGACTGCCGGCCGGCGGCCGATCGCGGGGCGGAGTGGCGGCTGCCGGTTCGTCGGCCAAAGCGATCATCGGCACGTCGGCCAGGCCGATCGCCGGCTCGATCACCGCGTCGGGCTCCATGGCGCCTGCCGACACGAGGATGATTCCCCGATCAGGATCGGCGTCGATCTCAGCCGGCATTCCGAAGGCGAGGACAATCTCGGCTTCCGGAGCGTCGTTGTGGCCGCCGGATCCACCGGAAACGAGGAGGATCCCATCGGCCTGGAGGTCCAGGGGGAGTTCGGCGGGCACCGCCGGCATCTCGGGGAATACCACCAGATCCTGCTCCACCAGATTCTGCTCCACCAGATCCTGCTCCACCAGATCCTGCTCCACCAGATTCTGCTCCACCAGATTCTGCTCCACGGGAGCCGGCGGCGCTGGCGGAGCGGCAGGAGGCTGCCGGACGGCCGCTGCGATGCTCTCTTCGCCGCCACGGCCGGCCACGAGGAGAACAGCACCGGCCAGCAGCGCGGCACACAGACCGCCGACGAGCAGCGGCCGGGCCGGAAAGCGCTCACTCCTGCTTGGGGTGAGCGCTGTAATTCGGGGCTTCCTGGGTGATGACGATGTCATGTGGATGACTTTCCCGCACGGCGGCCGCCGACACCTGGATGAACCGGGCGTCGCGCCGCAGTTCATCGATCGTTCGCGTGCCGCAGTAGCCCATCCCGGCCCTCAGGCCGCCGACGAGCTGGTAGACGAACACGCTCAAGGGCCCCTTGAAGGGCACGCGCCCTTCGACCCCCTCCGGAACTAACTTGTCACCGCCGCGCCCACTCGATCGCTGCCGGTAGCGTTCACTCGATCCCTGGACCATCGCCCCGAGCGATCCCATGCCGCGGTAGGCCTTGAACGTGCGCCCCTGGTAGAGCACCGTCTGGCCCGGGCTTTCCGCCACACCCGCCAGCAACCCGCCGAGCATGCAGCAGTGGGCCCCGGCGGCGATCGCCTTGGTGATGTCTCCCGAGTAGCGAATCCCTCCGTCTGCGATCACCGGCACGCCGGCACTGGCCGCCTCCTGCGCCGCTTCCCAGACCGCCGTGATCTGGGGAACGCCGACACCGGAGATAACCCGTGTGGTACAGATCGACCCGGGACCTATCCCGACTTTGACTCCATCCGCGCCAGCCTTGATGAGATCGCGACAGCCTTCCCGGGTTGCCACGTTTCCCGCAACCACCTCGATTGCCCAGCGTTTCTTGATTGCCGCAACGGTCTCGATGACGTTGTCAGAATGGCCATGGGCGCTGTCGACGATGAGGACGTCGACCCCCTTGGCGATCAGGCTCTCGGCCCGCTCGAAATCGAACACGCCGACCGCCGCCCCCACCCGCAGCCGCCCCTGCGGATCTTTGCAGGCGTTGGGGAAGCGCTTCATCATGTCGATGTCTTTGATCGTGATCAGCCCGGTGAGATGGCCCCTGGCATCGACGAGGAGGAGCTTCTCCACCTTCTTGGCCATGAGGACCTTCTCGGCCTCGTCGAGCGTGACATTCCCGGTGGCCGTGACGAGCCCCGACGACGTCATGATGTCGGCGATCGGCGTGTCGCCGCTCTCGAGGAAGCGGAGATCGCGGCGGGTGATGATCCCGACGAGCTTCCGCCCGTCGGTGGTGATCGGCACCCCAGAGATGTTGTGCTGATCCATCACGTCGCGGGCCCGGGCCACCGTCGCCGTGGGGGGGAGGGTGACGGGGTCGAAGATGATCCCGTTGGCGCTCCGCTTGACCTTGTCGACTTCCTCCGCCTGCCGCTCGACGGAGAGGTTCTTGTGGATCACCCCCAGGCCACCCTCCTGCGCCAGCGCGATCGCCATCTCGCTCTCGGTCACCGTGTCCATCGGTGAGCTGATGATCGGGATGTTGAGGCGGATGCCGCGGGTCAGCCGACTGGCGACATCGACCTCTGCCGGGACGACGCTGGAGTGCCTGGGGACCAGCAGCACGTCGTCGAAGGTGATCCCGGTAGCGACGATTTTCCCGTCCATGAGGCGTCTCCTGGTGGTGGCGAAGCGCGGATTATGCGGGTCGTGTGGCCGGAGGGCAACGACCGCCGCCGGGCCGCGGGGAATCCGCGGGCACGGGGGGGGCGGCGGCGCACGGCGGGCCAGCGTGTCCTAGGTTTGTGCGAGCCGCCGAGGGAAGCCCCTGACGGTCCTCCCATCCATGCACTTCTCCTCTGCACCCCCCACCATGCGCTTTCTCGACGACTACCTCGCTGCCACCCAGACCGGCCGCCGTGCCCCGGCGATCGCCGACGTCTCTCCCCCCGACCGTGCGACGCTCGAGGCCCACCTCGCGCGGCGTCGCTACGGCCGTTTCACGCTCACCGATGCCGTCCGCCCCAGCTGGCAGCTCGATGTCGTGCCGCAGGCCGGGTACCGCTTCGACACTTACGTCGATCCCTCCGGCGGGTCGAAGCTGCCGGCGCTGGTCGGTGCCGTCTCGAGCGAAGATCTCTTCGAGGCCTTTCTCGGCCTTCTCGAACCGCTCGGCGACACCGTCGACATCGTCCTCGAATCGAGCCACGGCGACGGCCCGACGGCCATCGAGCACACCCGCGAAGGGGTCGAGCGAACGGTGCTCGAGAGCGTGCTTTGGGACTTCGAGGATCTCCTCCTCGACGACGGCTGCACCGGGATCGCGGTCCTCCATCCGGAGCGTCCCATCGAGGTGCAGCTCGACGAGCACAAGCTCCTCATCGTCTACGCCCATGCCCGCAGCCCCTTCGAGCGCGTGTTTTCGAACCTCGGGCTCGGTCGCGACGACCGGATGCGATTCATCTCGCAGGGGGAGCACCTCCACACCTCCCACGAGCGGTTTGCCAACCGTTTCGAGGAGCTGGTGAACCGGCTCGGCGCCGGCTGAGGCTTTCCCCGACATCTCGAGTCACGATCCTCGCAGGGCCGTCCCGGAAGTGTTCCGGGACGGCCCTGTGGCTTTGAACCCGGTCCGCCCGACCGCGGTCATTCCTCGAGCTGCGTCGCATGCTTGCGATAGAGCCCACGGAACTGGTGGTAGCTGAGGCCGAGGAGCGTGGCAGCCTTCCTCTGGTGGTGCCGGGTGGCCTGGAGGGCGCTTTGGAGGGCCTCGATCTCGAGCCTGGCGACTGCCTCGGGCAGCGAGGCGGGGAGTGAGGAGGGAGCCGTCGCTGTCGCGCCGGCGGTCGGCGAAGCACCGGTGATCGACGGAGGGCTAGCGTCTGGCCCCGCGACCGGCTCGCCGGGGCGCCGAAAGGGATCGAAGTCGACGGAGTCGGCGCCCACCGGCCCCCCATCGGCTCGGTGGACCGCCCGCTCGACGACGTTTTTGAGTTCGCGGATGTTGCCCGGCCAGCGATGGGCCTCGAGCTTCTGCAGCGCCTCCGCCGTGAACTCCGGCGCCGCATCGAACCCGAGCTCCCGCCCCATCCGGCCGGCGAAATGCCCCGCGAGGATCGCGATGTCTTCCTGCCGCTCGCGAAGCGGCGGCACATGGAGGACCTCGAACGAGAGCCGGTCGAGGAGATCCTCCTTGAAGCGCCCGGCCCGCGCGAGCGCGGGGAGATCGGCATTCGTGGCGGCGACGATGCGGACATCGACCCGCATCGGCCGCGAACTCCCCACCCGCTCGAACGTGCCATACTCCACGACCCGGAGGAGCTTTTC
>CAMCCR010000022.1 GCA_945873085.1 Candidatus Kuenenia stuttgartensis
CCCCAAGATGAGGTTTCGTAGGGTGTATACCCGAAAGTCCCCTGGAAGACGACCAGGTTGATAGGCCGGACGTGTACGTGCAGTAATGCATTTAGCTAACCGGTACTAACGGACGAATGCTTGACCACTCGTATCGAGTGCTTTCGGAATTGAAGCGTTCAGTAGATCTGAATGCTCTCCGGAGCATGTCAATTACCACGACCAACAATATTGCCCTGGGGCGTGACGCCCCGTCCCTCCTAACTGGAAGGGCGCTGGCTTCGCGGCCCAGGGCTCCGGAAATATCCGGTGACCATATCTGGAAGGTCACACCCGTTCCCATCCCGAACACGGTAGTTAAGCTTCCAGAGCCGATGGTAGTGCCAAAAGCGCGAGAGTAGGTATCGCCGGATTTTTACACGCCGACCCCCGTGAGCAATCGCTCGCGGGGGTCGGTTTTTTTATGCGCAGACGGAGCGACGTCCAGTCATAGGATCTCGCCGAGGATTGCGGGGCGGCCTGAGGCTGAATATCGGATGCCGGTCAGCTTGGCGTAGCCGGACGCAGCACGTTGAGCAGGCGCCCGATCAGCTCCAGCGGCAATCCCACGACATTGGAGGGGCTGCCGGCGATGAGGCGGAGAGGAAGACGCTCGTCCTGAAAGCCGCAGGCACCTGCTTTCCCACGCCACAGACCGCTTTCGAGGTACCAGTCGAGGAAGCTTGCCTCGAGCGGACCCATTTCGAGTTCACTCTCATCGGTGGCGCACAGCGGGGCGTGTTCGGGATAGTGCCAAAGGCAGACTCCGGTCACGACTCGATGTTTGCGGCCGCTCAGGGATGTGAGCATGCGGCGGGCTTCGGCCGGGTTGGCGGCTTGGCCGAGTTCCCTGCCGTCGACTTCACTGAGCGTGTCGCAGGCGAGAATCAGTCCCCGCACGCCGCTGTCTGCCACGGCCTCGGCTTTTGCCCTGGCGAGCCGGACGACGTAGGCTTCGAGAGATTCGTCGGGGTGGCGGCCCGGGGCGGCCGCTTCAGCTTCGTCGGGCGGAGGTACGATTTCGATCTGCCAGCCAGCCTCGGTGGCGAGTTGCCGTCGACGCGGCGATCGGCTGGCAAGAATGATCCGCGGGCGCGGTGGTGATCCCATGACGAGCACTTCCCAGGGGCTGGTGATCCTTCACGAAGATGACCACCTTCTCGTCTGCGTCAAGCCGGCGGGGATTCCGACGGCCAATGCCCCTCGCGGAGAGACGAGCCTCTATACGCTGGCCCGACGGACTCGGCTGTTCATCGGGGTTGTTAGTCGGATCGATGCCCCGGTGTCGGGGGTCGTTGTCTTTGCCAAGACGAGCCCAGCCGCTGCGGATCTCGCCGGGCAATTCCGCCATCGGACGGTGGTGAAGGAGTACATCGCGATTGCCGAGGGAAGGTTTCCGGCGCCCCTGGGGCAGTGGGTGGAGTGGTGTGACGCTTTGCCGGCTGATCCGCGCGTGCTCGGCCTCGGGGGCACGGGGCGGGGTGGATCCAGACCGGTGGACAGGGGAGAGGATGGCGGCGACGGGGAGGAGGAGCCGGGGAAGGAATCGGTGGTGAAGGCGCGGGTCGTGCGGCGGGCCGGTGAGGTATCGCTTATCGAACTCGAGCCCTCTACGGGGAGAAAACATCAACTCCGTATCCAACTCGCCACCCGCCGCTGTCCGATTGTCGGCGACCGACGCTACGGTGCCAGGTTGCCATTTCCCCTCGGTATTGCCCTCCACGCCCGGAGGCTGAAAATCGACCATCCAGCCAGTGGGGAGCCGCTCTGCCTGGAGGCCCCGATCCCGGTGGGATGGTCGGCGCGATTCCCCCCGCTGTTCACCGCAGGGTAGGTTAACGGGTATGGGCGTCACTGACGGGGAGGGCCGGGACGATCTGGAGACTGGCGAACAGCCAGCCTCGGGCTCACCCGCGCGCTTCCATGACACGGCACTTGCCAGCTCGCTTGTCGATGCGACGGCGATCAACTCCGCCGAGGACGTCGTCCGGAAAACTCTCGGCGCGGGGGGCGATCCGTCCCGGTGGGATCAGGCGGTGGCTGATGTGCTCGTGGAACGGGGGACACTGACCCGCTTCCAGGCGACGCAGATGCTCGCCGGCCGCCGGAAGCTGACCCTCGGTCAGTACCGGATCCTCGATGTCCTCGGCCAGGGAGGGATGGGGCAGGTGTTTCGTGCGGAGCACGCGATGATGGGGCGCGAGGTCGCCGTCAAGGTGTTGCCGAGGGCGAAGTCGACGCCCGATACCGAGGCGGCGTTTCGACGAGAGATCCGCATGCTCGGTCGGCTCGATCATCCAAACCTCGTCCGTGCGCTCGATGCCGGGCACGATGGAAAGGTCTACTACCTCGTCACCGAACTCGTCGAAGGCGTCGACCTCCGCAAGCAGGTGCTCAAGTATGGGACACTCGACGAGGTCGCTGCCGCCGCGGTGGTTTCGCAGGTTGCCCGTGGGTTGGCCTATGCCCACACCGAAGGGCTCGTCCACCGAGACGTGAAGCCGGGAAACATCCTCGTGACGCCGGCGGGACGGGCAAAACTGCTCGATGTCGGTCTGGCCGGCTCGGTGCTCGAGTCAGAATCGACCCGGCTGGGACGCGTCGTCGGCACGATGGATTACATGGCGCCAGAGCAGATCCGCTCGCCCGATACGGTCGGGCCGGCGGCCGATGTCTACGGCCTGGGATGCACGCTGTACTTCGTGCTTGCCGGGCAGGTTCCCTTTCCCGGCGGGACGCGCCAGGACAAGGCTCGCCGGCAGTTGACCGAGACGCCTGCCCCGATCCAGAAGTTCGCCCCTGGCGTGAGCGATGCCTTCTGTCGCGTCGTGGAGGCGATGATGGACAAGGATCCGGTCCAGCGGATCGGCACCGCCGACGCGGTCATCGAATGGCTGCGCCCCTGGACCCCCGATGCCCCGGTCCCGATGGGACGGCGGGCGCGGGTGAAATCGTCCCGGTCGGCCTCCTCCTCCTCCAACCGGGCCAGTAGTCCGGGCTCTGAGGAGGGAAGTGACGAACGTGGGGGGGCGTCGCGTTCCGGCGGTGGATCGAGCGGATATGCGTCGGGGATCCAATCCCCCCTCTCGCGGAACGCGTCCTCGCGCCGATCGGCCCGGGGCCGCGGTGACTCTGTGTTTGCATCCTCCGCGGGCGGGGATGGCCCTTCCGGCTGGGAGTGGCCTTCGCCCCCGCCCATTCCGCCGCATGGTTCAACGCCGATCAATGCCCTCCGATCGTTTTTTCTCGGGCGGCCCGGGGTCGGGCCGAATCCGGCCGGAAACGCCTTCGTGCTGGCGTTTTCTGCCGGATTGGCGGGTGCTGCTGCCGTCACGGCCCTGCGGCTGTTCGTACCTGGGCTGGCCGGACTGCTCCCTTCCTTCGCGGGGCCGGTCGTCTGCGGCGGGGGCGTTTTTCTCGCCACGCTCGTTTCGCTGCTTTTCGCCCGTGGTGGCGGGGATGGGGAGTGAGCCTAAGGATTTCGTGCCCGGGGCTACGAATCGGGCGACGACTGCGGTACAATCCCGCTCCGATCTGCCGGACAGGTAGCTCAGTTGGTAGAGCAATGGACTGAAAATCCATGTGTCGCCGGTTCGATTCCGGCCCTGTCCATTTCTCTTGATACTCCTGCCCTGTGAGTGCCCCGGAAGGGGCTTGGGTACTGCAGGCGGGCTCATCCCCGGCCCGGCTTTCTTCCCCCGCCGAACCGCTACGAGGTGGCGTCTGGGGCCTGCAGGCTTTCGCAGGCGTCCCCGGTTCTCACGGGCGTCCCCGGGCTCAGGCCCAGGAACGGACCGCTCGGAGCGTCAGTTGCGGCGCTGGTTCGAGGTTTTCGGCAGCGCGCTGAAAAGCCGGGGCCACGGGAGACGCCCCAGGGCGAGCGATACCTTCGTCCCGATGACGACGGCCGCGAACGTGAGGGTGGAATAGAGATAGAAGAGCCAGTGGAGGGCAAACGCCGCGAAGGCAAAGGCGACGCCGCGACGACGAAGGCAGAGTTGGTAGAAGTCGAGCTGCATCCACGCCATGGCCAGAAGCACGACAGGCACGGCGAGAAGCGGCCACCAACTCCTGATGGCGATCGAGAGCGGGACGAGGCCGGCCGAGAACAGCGCTGCGGCACCGCAGAGACGGTTGCCCCAGTCGAGGTTCAGGGTCACCGGGAGGTCGTGGCTCTCCAGAATCAGCTGCGTCCAGGGGACGGCCCGCCGGAAGATGTCGGTCATCACCATCGAACGCAGCGACCACGATTTGTGGTGTTTGCACTGGACGGCCGGATCGAGCACGATCCGCCCGCCGGCAGCCTGCACGCGGAGACCGAGCTCGATGTCCTCGACGCTGGGGTGACGGAAATCGTCATCGAAGCCCCCCACATCGAAAAAGGCTGCGGACCGGATCGCACCGCAGCCAGACCAGAAACTCGCCGCCCTGCCTGGATGGCTCGTGTGGGTGTGGTGGTGGAGGAGATTGCGGAACTGGCTGACGACGCCACGACAGGCAGGAGCGTTGTCGTAGCTGCCGAACAGGGCGACGAGGTCTGGGGAGGTGGCAAAGGCATCCCTGACCCGCTCGAGGGCGTCGGGGGCGAGTTCGACGTCAGCATCGAGGAACAGCAGCACGTTCCCGGTGGCTTCTCCAGCCCCGAGGTTGCGGGCGTGGGCAGGGCCGCGGCAGTCGCCGGTCGTGAAGACCTTCACGCCGGCATCGGTCAACCACACTGGCGGCGGGCCAGCGACGCCGTCGAATACGACGAGGATCTCGGCTCCTCCCCCGCCGCGGGCAGCCGAATGCTCGAGGACCGCCCGGACGCACGGTTCGAAACACCCCGTCCAAGAGACCGTCGGCATGATCACCGACAGACTGAGAACCTCGCGTCCGGAAGCCTCGAAGGGATTGACGGCGAGGTCAGAATTGCGTGTTCTCTGCGCTAGCGAACGCTTTTCCAGCGTTTTGGTGGCATCCATGCCTGTTGGTTGCAAACTCGAGCCTCGCGGTCGTCATTGGGCGAA
Organism: Candidatus Kuenenia stuttgartensis; assembly: GCA_945873085.1. Taxonomy (GTDB): domain Bacteria; phylum Planctomycetota; class Planctomycetia; order Pirellulales; family UBA1268; genus QWOP01. The sequence continues at coordinate 5,028 of CAMCCR010000022.1, forward strand.
AAGCAAGGTGTGAAAGTCCAGGATGCAGGAGCCTAACGGTTCGCTGCTTCTTTCGGGAAGGGAAGCGGTTTGGAGCGTTTCGGCGGGGCTGCGGCTTCGCTTTCGATCCCCGGCTCTCGCAGGCCCCAAAATACCGGGGCGATCCCCGACGGCATCCGCGGAAAAACCGATCTCGGCGGATCGTCCGGACGATGGTTGAAAGGGCTCTTCGAGCCAACGCCGTCACCATCCCATTCCCCCCAGGCCCCGTCCGCCATGCCTGAATCGACGCCGTCGATCACTTCCCTCGTCGAGCGGTTGTCGGGGCCCGACGCGGAAGATCGAGCCGCCGCGGCGGAAGCCCTCTGCCGAGCCGGCGAGTCGGCATCGCCTGCCGCCACCGCCCTCGTGGCCGCGTGCGGGGATGACGATGACGGCGTTCGGGAATGGGCTGCAGCGGCGCTCGAGGAACTCGGGCCGCCGCCTGCCGAGCAGATCGCCGAGCTCATCCCCTTGGCGGCCGCAAGTCATCCGCTCGTCGCCTATTGGGCCGTCACGCTCCTGGGAAGGGGAGGGGAGGCAGCCAGTTCGGCGGTCTCGACTCTCGAAGCCTGCCTCGCCCCAGGGAAGGCCATCGAAGTCCGGCAGCGGGCTTGCTGGGCGCTTGGAAAGATCGGCCCGGCGGCCGCGGCCGCCCGGGCGGCGCTCGCGGTCGCCGCAGCGGACTCAGACCCGCGGTTGTCTCGATTGGCCGGCGAGGCCCTCGCTCTTATCCCCGCTTGACCAACCGGTAGCGTTGGCGCCACCGTCCGCTCCGACCCTGCGGCGCCAGCGAAGACGGCACAACCGTCACCCGTCGGCCGACCGATACCTCTGACAGGGTCGGCCGCCGGGGGAGAGCCTGCTACCGCACCACGGATGGTGCGCTGCAGGGATTGTCCTCGCTCCGTGCGTGATCGGCCCAGGGAGGGGCGGGGTGGCACGAACCCTGTCGTCAAAGTCGCTGGTGCGGTGGCTCGCAGCGCTGGTCGCGGCGCTGTCGCTGGTCGGCGGGCTCTCGTTCCGTCAGCCATTGCAGCAGGCTTCATCCCAGCCCACCACGGCGATCCTCGCCGGCTTCGCGGCGCCGTCGGCCCAGGCCGCCGACGCGGTCTCCCCTCCCGGAGCCGCTGTCCCCGCGCCCCCGATCGGAGGAGCCGCCGGGCCTTCGGTGCTCCCCGCCTCGAGGCCGTGGGATGCAGTTCTCATCGCCTCGTTCAACATCCAGGTGTTCGGCGAATCGAAGATCGCCAAGCCGCACGTCGTGGAGATCCTCGCCCGCGTCGTCCGCCAGTTCGACATCGTTGCCATCCAGGAGGTGCGGGCGAAGTCGGACGGGGTGATCCCCCGCTTCGTCGACGCGGTGAACGCCGACGGCAGCCGGTACCTCTGGATCATTGGCCCCCGCGAGGGGAGGACGGTGAGCAAGGAGCAATACTGCTTCCTTTACGACATGAATCGGATCGAGGTCGATGCGGGATCGATCGGCGTCGTCTCCGATCCCTCCGACAAGCTCCATCGGCCCCCCATGCATGTCCGTTTCCGCACGAGGGTCGTCCCGGACTCGAAGGCGTTCACCTTCTGGATGGTCGACATCCACACCGACCCGGACGAGGTGCCACAGGAAATTGATGCCCTCGTCGACGTGTTCACCGCCATGAAAACGGCCCGGCCCGACGAAGACGACGTCATTCTTCTGGGGGATCTCAATGCCGGTCCGCCGCAATTCGGCCGGTTCACGAAGACTCCCGACGTGACCTGGGCCGTGTCCGGGGTGACCACGAACACCCACCGCACGAAGACCTATGACAATTTGATCTTCGATCGCCGGGCGACGACGGAGTACCTCGGACGGTGGGGCGTTCTCGACCTCCAGAGCAGCTTCGGTCTGCCGCTCGACCGGGCCCTCGAAGTCTCCGATCACAACCCGGTCTGGGCAGCGTTCTACCCCTGCGAATCACCAGCAGAACCGGCTGCCACCGGAGGAATCGCCGGCGTTGCCGCGCCGGTGCGCTGAGCAGCGGCCACGAGCAGCGGGCGCAAAAAAAGAGGCGGCGCCTTTTGGGCGCCGCCCCTTCTTGTTTGATCGACCATCGCCTGGAGCTGAAGCTTCAGACGCGGGAGATCAGCCAGCGACCATGGCCTTGAGGTTCTTCAGGGCGCGGACACGCACCTTGACGCTGGCGGGCTTGGCCGGACGGTCCTGCAGTTCGCCGGTGAAGGGGTTCTTGACACCCTTCTGCGCGGGACGGGCAGGCACCTTGCGGCGCTCGATCTTGACCAGACCGGGGATAGAGAACACCCCGATGCCGGAGCCCTTGAGGGACTTCTGGATCTCGTTGGTGAGGTGATCCAACACGAGGACCACATCCTTCTTCGCAAGGCCCGTCGACTCCGAGATGTTCCGGAGGATTTCGGTCTTCGTGAGCGGCTTGCTGCCCGACTTCTTCGCCATCGCCTCGTCTCCCAGTGGAAAGGTTTGGTGTGCGGCAGAACCCCCGCCGCTGCCCCGAGCCCGGCATCGAGTGCCGGGAAAGGTTCGGTGATTAGATGCTCTGGAAATGAAATTGCAAACCAAAACCCCAATGATTTCCGGGGAAAATCCATGTCAGGCCGTTTTGCCCGGCGGCGGTGAGGGGGGGCGAGACTTTCTTGCTGCCCGACTGGCGATCGGCCTAAGATGGTTGGCAGCCCGGCGGGACCGTCGCGGTTGATACCGTTGGTAGGTGCTGAAAAGCCCATATTTTGACCACTTTCACCCCCTCCGGGGGCAGATTCCTGCTGTCGGGGGCCCCGCTGTCTGGTCGTTCCAGCCGGGGCGAAGCAGCGGGGGGGCCGGATTCCGCAGGGGACTCGGGGCGCGACATGGCACGTTCGAAACGCTGGTCGAGCTGGGGCAGGGGGTGGGGTGAAATGGTGCCTTTCTCCCTCGCGGCGGCCTCCCAGAGGCGATTTTCCGGATCACTCCCTCTGGTGGTGTTCGTCCTCGTCGTCGGTTTCGGCGCCGGTTCGTGGTCTCTTTCCGTCCTCGCCCAGCAGGACGAGAACGAGCAGGCGGAGGCTGAAGAGGCCGCCGCCGAGGACGATCCTCCGCGCCCCGGCGATACCGACGCGCCTGCCGATGATGTCGGCGACGGTGGGGGTGACGGTGGCGTGTCGCTCCCCACCGATCGACTCAAGGAACGACAACTCGACCGCGTTCGCCGCTTGATCGCCGATGAACGCTGGAGCGATTCGGCCACGCTCGTTGACGAGATCCTCGGTGGCGATCGCGATTTTTTCTTCCGTCCGCCGGGGGGCGAGAGCACCTGGAGGAGCATCAAGACCGAGACAAACCGCCTCCTCGGAACGTTGCCTGCCGCAGGTCGGACGGCCTACGAGTTGCAGTTCCGCGCCCGCGCGGATCGGCTCCTCGAAGAAGCGATCGGAGCGGGGGATTCCGTCGCGGTCGTGGAGGTGGCCCGTCGTTGGTTTCACACGCCAGCCGGTCGGCGGGCCACGATGCTTGCCGCGCTCGAGGCCCTCGAGAGCGGCAGGCCGCTCGAGGCGGCCTCGTGGCTCGAACGGTTGGCGGGCGCCCCCGGTCGGGAGGAATATGAGCCGACGCTGCCGGTGATGCGTGCCGTCGCCTGGTGGCGTGCCGGTGAACGTGAGGCGGCCATCGCGATCCTCGAGAAGGCCCGCGCGGCGGCGATCGGTGCGGTGCGCGTCGGGGGGCGCGAGGTGACGCTCAACTATCCGGCCGGAGGCGCGGTCGCTTGGCTGGAGGGGCTTGCCGGGGCACCAGCCAGTGGGGCGGGCCGACGCGCCAGCGAGTGGTGGCTCCACCGTGGAGATGCCGCCCGCAATGCGGTCGTCTCGGCATCGCGGCCGCTTCTCGTGCCCCGGTACCGGGTGCCGCTCACGCGCCATCCGGAGGAGGCCCGCCTCCTCGAGCGACGTCGCAAGCTGTTCGCCGACCGCGACATGCCGCTCCTTCCGGCGGGAACCCCGTTGGCCGTTGACGGCCTCCTCCTAGCCCATACTCCGATGGGCCTCCTCGCTGTCGACTTCGAGACCGGCAAGCGCGTGTGGCTGCAGACGGGAGGAGCCGCAGGCTCGTTCTTCGATGCCACGCCCACGGGCGCCGAGGGGGACGAGAGCGGCGATGCCGAGGCCCGGGCGGCGATTCGCGGCGTCTTCGACGATGCCACGAGTGGAACCCTCTCGAGCAATGGTGCGTTGGTGTTTGCCGTGGAGAGCGACCCCGCTTCGCTCGCTGGCCCGGCGGTCAACAATCTCAATGGCATGTTCCGGGCGCTCCCTCCGGCGCCGACGGGGGCCAATACCCTCTCTGCCTATCGGCTCGCCAACCGCGGCGAACTGGCGTGGCGTCTGCCCGCCGTCGATCCCGCGCCACCGCCGGTCCAGCAGCCGGGATTCCCGGGGGGCGCGGCGTTACCGGGAGGGTGGTATCTCGGGGCACCGCTCCCGATCGGTGATCAATTGTTCGTCCTCGTCGAGGAACGGGGGGAGATCCGTCTCGATGTCCTCGCCGCCGCCGATGGGGCGCTGCTCTGGTCGCAGCCGCTGGCCGAACTCGAGGAGGAGCGCGCGATCGGCAACCGGGAAAGCCATCTGCGCCGCGTCGGTGGATTGTCCCCGTCGTTCGGCGATGGCGTGCTTGTCTGCCCGACCGGCGCCGGCACGACCGTCGCCGTCGATCTTGCCACGCGGACGCTCCTCTGGGCCTACACCTATCCCCAGCCGGCAGGGGGCGACACGGTGCTCCTTCAAAACGGGGTGCGGATCCGCCGTGGCAATGCCATCGGCGGGGGAGTGGTGATCAACGGCCAGATGCTCGGTGCCGGCTCCGGACCGTCGGCCACCACAGGCTGGCGGGATGGCGTCCCGGTCGTGGCTGGCGGCCGGATCATCCTCACGCCGCGGGAGTCGGAAGAGATTCACTGCGTCGATCTGAGAACCGGAAGCATCGCCTGGAAGCAACCCCGCAAGGAGGGCTTGTACGTTGCCGGAGTCGTCGATGGGGGCGTGATCATCGTGGGACGTCGCGGTGTTCAGAGCCTGGGCTTCGTCGATGGTGCGCCGCGATGGGCAACGCCGCTGGTCCTTTCCGGCGCCTGCCCGAGTGGGCGGGGAGTGATCACCGAAGGCCGACTGTTCCTCCCCCTCGACTCTCCTGAGGTGATCGAGGTCAATCTCGGCGACGGCACCGTCGTTGACCGTTCCCCATCACGAGGAGGGGCGGTGGCGGGAAATCTGGTGGCCTACCGGGGTGAGGTCGTGTCGCAGGGGGTCGATTCGCTCGACGTTTTCCACCAGACCTCCGCCCTCCAGGAGCGGATCGACACGGCCGCCAGGCAGGGAAACGCTGATCCGCGGATGCTCCTCTGGAAAGGGCAGATGGCCATCGATCGGGGCGCCGTCGCCGATGGGATCGCCGCCATCGCGTCGGCTCACGCTGCCGCGCCCGAATCGATCCCCGATTCGGTGGTCGGTGACGCCCTGCTTGCGGCGCTGGAGCGCGATTTCGCCGCCGCCGTTCCGCTTTGGAACGCCCGGCTTGCCAATGGCTCGCGGTCGGCGCCAGAGCGATCGATGCTCCGACTCATCGTTGACGGCCATCTCCGCAGCGGCGACGTTGCCGCGGCATGGACGACGTTCCGCCGCTGCCTCGATGTCGCCCCGACGGGAGCGGCAGGCCAGGATGCGGCGCTGGTGACCGATGGGGCCGATCCGCTCGTGTCGGTCTCCGAAGGACGATGGGTGCAGGGGCGTCTCCGGCAATTCATGTCGAGCGCGTCGCCTGCCTTGCGAGAGGAGATCGACGGATTCGTTGCGGAGCGGATTGCGGCCGCCGAAGCCGTGCTGCCGGTGCCGGAACGCGTCGAGAGGCTCACGGCGCTGGCGGATTGGTTCGCCGGTCATCCGGCAGGGAAGCGCGCCAGCGAAGACCTCGTGAAGGCCTTGGGGGAGATGATCACGATTACCGGCGCGACGACCGACGCCGGTCGGGATCTGGCGGTGAGGCGGGATCTCCTCCTCCCCGGCCTCCGCAGCGCCCCGGGACCGGTCGGTGAAGACACCGAGGGGGGGGCGAAGCAAAGGCCGGCAGCGATGGCCCGGGAGGCCGATGACCGGAGCGGCGCGATCGATGCGGCATGGCCGTTTGGTCGGGTCCTGGAGCGGCGCGGCGGTGCCGGCCGGGGGGGGAACGACGACGGCGGCCGGATGACCCGCGTGATGCCGATTCCCGTTGGGTCCGGCGACGCCTCGGCGTTCCCGGGCCTGCACCTCGGCTATGACATGCAGCAACCGGGGCTGCTGGCCACCGACAGCTATGGACGGCGGATCGGCGAGCCGTTCGGATTCGATGTTCCGGGGCGCTTCGACGGATGGGCCGGCTTCCAGGCGATCGGCGCCGAGGCATCGACCGTCGGTCGGATCGTGGTCGTCCGCTCCGGTCCGCTCGTGGCCGGATTCGAACTGACGGCCACGCCCGGTCTGAAGCACCGCCGTCTGTGGCTGCTCAATGACACGTCGGGAGCGGTCAACGAAATCCCGATGCCATTCCTCGGGCGGGGCATGGGGGGACGGATCGGTCGTCTCGGCAACGTCCCTCTCGGCCTGCGGATCTCAGAGCCGGAGGAGGCGGTGCCGGTGATGGCGGTGCAGGGGGGCCATGCCCGCGTGCGGGGCGTGCCCGTGCTCGTCAACACCTCGCTGGAACTCCACGACCCAATCACAGGACGCCTTCTCTGGGAGCGTCATCGTCTCCCGGCGGCCGGTGAAATCATCGGTGACGAGGACTACGTCTGCGTCGTTCCCGCCAACGGCCGCGAGTCGGCCGTGGTGTCGATGGTCGATGGGCGCATGGTGCGGGTGTGCGAGTTGCCGCGGCGGGATCGTCGGCTGGTCACCTGCGGCCGACGGATCGTCGTGCTGGCGGAAGCCGATGCGGCGGTGGGGCCGCCGGGGCGGCCGGAGGGGGGGCTGCAACCAGCGACACTCGTGCTCGTTGATCCGGTGACCATGACGAGCGTGGCGATGGGGACGTTTGCCCCCGAGGCCCGAGCGGCATGGGCCGGGCCTGAGGCGCTTGCGGTCATCGAGCCCTCCGGAACGCTCACCGTTCTCGATCTCGTGACCGGGGCCGTCCGATTCCGCACCATGCTCCCGGAGATGCCGCGCGGCATGGAGCAGGTGCGTGTCAGCCCGTGGGAAGACCGGCTTCTCGTGTTCGTGGGGCGACAGGAGACGGCCGAAGAACGAAAGCTGATGGAGAAGGTGGGGATGATCACGAATCTTCCCCAACAAGCCTCGTCGCGGGATGTCAGCCAGCCTGCCACCGGGACGCTGTGGGCCGTCGGGAGAACGGATGGCGCGATCCTCTGGCCTGTCCCTGCGACCGTCCTCCGCCACTGTCTCGATCCCGACCAGCCCGAGTCGCTCCCGGTGCTTCTCTTTGCCCGTCAGATCGCGCCGGCGCGCGGGGGTGAGCGGACGCGGCTGGGAATCCTCTGCATCGACAAGCGCACCGGCCAGGCGCTCTGTGTCGATGACAAGATCGCCGCGCAGCAACACATGCTCTTCGGGTGCGACATGGTCGGTGATCCGGCGTCCCACACCGTGACCGTCGGCCGGGGAGCCGCGGAAGGGGGGGATGTCGTCCTCGAGTTCACCGGACAGCCGACCGCGCCGCGTCCGCCGTTCCAGGCGGCGAGCCGTCAGCCGGCGTCTCGAGATGTCCTCGCGGAACTGGAATACTGGTTTGAGAAAGCTCTCCTCCTCCCCCTGCCGTTCTGATCAAGCGACCCCGCTGCCTTCTTCCGTTCAACGCTCGCCGAGGCCCGTCATGGATCCCCTACCGCCAGTCCGAATCCAAGAATCCCCGCCCGCGTGCCGAACCGGCGCATCGGCGTGGCTCGTGGCGGCGCTCCTCGTCCTCGTTTTCGCAGGCTCGGTGAGAGGTGCGGAGGAAGAACTCCCGGTGGGCGGGGGGGGCGATCGGTCGGCCCGGGAGAAGGTCGTCGTTCGGGGGCTCGACTGGCTGGTGAAGAAGCAGTCGCGCCGGGGAAGCTGGGCTGCGAACGAAGGGCGCTATCCAACGGCGATGACGGCCCTGGCGGGAACGGCGATGCTCATGGAGGGTTCGACGACGGTCCAGGGACGGTATGCCGAGCCGATCCGGCAGGCCGTCGACTACCTCGTCAGCCGCTCGCGCACCAACGGGCTCATCGGTGATCCCAAGGGGGACGATCGCTACACCTATGGGCATGGATTCTCGATGCTCTTCCTCTCCCAGGTGCTCGGGGAGGAGGAGGACGAACGCCGTCGGGAGGAACTTGTCCGGGTGCTCGCCAAGGCTGTCGAGTTCTCGGGGCGGGCCCAGACGCCTGACGGTGGTTGGGGATATGTCAGTGCCAAGGATGGCAACAATTTCGACGAGGGATCGACCACGATCACCCAGGTCCAGGGGTTGCGGGGCTGTCGGAATGCCGGGATCCCGGTCCCCCGCGAGATCATCGACAAGGCGATCGGCTACATCCACAAGTGCACGATGCCGGATGGTGGCGTGCAGTACAGTTCCAAGGGGGGCGGTGGCCGGCCGGCGATCTCGGCCGCCGCGATCGCCTGCCTGTTCAATGCCGGCGAGTACGACGACACCCAAGTGCCCCGGATGCTCGACTATGCCGAGCGACATCTGGGGAACATCGCCAACAACGGCTTCGGCCACTGGCACTACGCCCACTTCTACTACGCGCAGGTGATGTACCGTGAAGGGGGGAAAAAGTGGACGACCTACCGGGACCAAATCGACAAACGCCTCGTTGCCGAGGCGACCGAGGACCGCGAAGGCCTTTACTGGCCCCAGGGCTACATTGGCCCGGTCTACACCACCGCCACGAATCTGACGATCCTCCAACTGGACAAAGGAACGTTGCCGATCTACCAACGTTGACCCGGAAGGGTTGAACGTTCCCCCACCTTCCTGCGTATGCTCCCGGCCGGGCCGTTGCCTGCCGGTCGCCCTCCCAGTCCGCCCCCGTCGCCGTTCCAACCGTCCGCCGTCGCCGCCCCGGAGCCATCCATGCCCCCCTCCGACCACTCCGCCTCTGCTGCCGGCTCCCCGTCTCACTCCGGAGTTCAGGGTGTCGAGCGACTTCCCGGCGGCAATGCCGTCGAGCGGCTCCACGAGGCTCACGACCGGATCGTCGCCCAACTCTCGCGCGTGATCGTCGGCCAGCACCAGGTCGTCGAGGAGCTGCTCATCTCGCTCTTCAGCCGTGGCCACTGTCTCCTCGAGGGGGTGCCCGGCCTCGCCAAGACGCTCCTGGTGAGCACGCTGGCAAAAAGCCTCGATCTCTCCTTCAGCCGGGTGCAATTCACCCCCGACTTGATGCCGGCCGACATCATCGGCACGGATGTCCTCGAGGAGGACAAGGCGACCGGGAGTCGCCAGGTGCGGTTCCTCGAGGGCCCGCTGTTTGCCAATGTCGTCCTCGCCGACGAGATCAACCGCACCCCCCCGAAGACTCAAGCGGCGCTCCTCGAGGCGATGCAGGAGCGGCAAGTGAGCGTCGGGCGCGTGCGGCACCGGCTCGTCGACCCGTTCTTCGTGCTCGCCACGCAAAACCCGATCGAGCAGGAGGGGACCTATCCGCTCCCCGAGGCGCAGCAGGATCGGTTCATGTTCAAGGTCTTCGTCCGCTATCCGACCTTCGACGAGGAGTTCGAGATCGCCCGCCGGACGACCGGCACGCCGGTGGAGGAGCCCCGCCCGGTGCTGTCGGCCGAGGACATCCTCACGCTCCAGCGGAGCGTGCGCGAGGTGCCGGTGAGCGATCATCTCGTCCGCTATGCCCTGGCCCTGGTGCGGCAGACGCGGGCGGGCGAGAAGGGCGTGCCCGATTTCGTCTCTGATCAGCTGTCCTGGGGAGCAGGGCCGCGGGCCGTGCAGTTCCTCGTCATCGGCTCCAAGGCGCGGGCTCTGCTCCAGGGGCGCAGCCATGTCACCGTCGAGGACATCCAGGCCCTCGTGGCCCCGGTGCTCCGCCATCGGATCGTCGTCGGCTTTGCCGCCGAGAGCGACGGCGTGACGCCCGATGCGATCATCCGTCGGATCATCGAGAACACCCCGGTCAGAGAGGATGAGCTGACGCGTGACCCACGCTTCCAGACGATTTTTGCATCCTGAGGCGATCGCCCGGATCGCGCGGTTGGAACTCCGTGCCCGGGCGGTGGTCGAGGGTGTTCTCGCCGGCCTTCACAAGAGCCCCTACAAGGGGCAGTCGGTGGAGTTTCTCCAGCACCGTGAGTACGTGCGCGGGGACGATCTGCGGCGCGTCGATTGGAAGGTCTGGGGACGTCAGGACCGCCTCTACGTCAAGGAGTTCGAGGAGGAGACGAACCTTCGCTTGGCCCTCCTCGTCGACGGTTCGGCGAGCATGGATTACCGGTCCGGACCGCTCTCCAAGTACGACTACGCTGCCACGCTCGCCGCGAGTCTCGCTTGGCTCGCCCTCTCGCACGGGGATGCTGCCGGCTGCGCCGTCTTCGATGACAAGGTCCGTGCCAGCGTGCCGGCGCGGACGAAGCGCTCGCAACTGGCGAGCGTCGTCGAGGTCCTCGAGACCCCGCGCGGGGGACGGCCGACCGCGTTCCTCCCGGTGCTCCGCGGTCTTGCCGAAACGCTGCCGCGCCGCGGCTTGGTGGTCGTCGTCTCCGACCTCCTCGGGGATCGAGAGGGGGTCTTCCAGGGGCTCCAGCTCCTCCGCAAGCGTGGGCACGACATCGTTCTCCTCCATGTCATGGACGATGACGAGCTCGACTTCCCCTTCGAGGGGCCGACGAAGTTCGAGGGCTTGGAGATCCCGGATCATCTCGCCTGCAATCCGCGCGCTCTCCGCGAGGGATATCTCGCCGCGGTCGGCGAGTTTCTTGCCGAGGCCCGCCGACGGGCCGCGTCGGCGGCCTGCGATTACTCCCTCATCCGCACCGGTGAACCGGTCGACGCGGCGCTTGTGAAGTTTCTCTCCCGCCGCGCCAGCATGGCGGTGTGATCGTTTCCGACCGTGGAGCCCGGTGTGCCGACGTTCGACTTTCTTCCGTTGTTGTGGTGGGGCCTGCCTTTGGTGGCGGCGCCGATCGTCATCCACCTCATCAATCTCCTCCGTCACCGTCGCGTGCCGTGGGCGGCGATGGAGTTCCTCCTTGCCAGCCAGAAGAAGTACCGGACTCGGGTGCTCCTCAAGCAGTTGCTCCTCCTCGCCCTTCGCGTTGCGGCGATCCTGGGGATCGTGCTGGCCATGGCCCAGCCCCGCTGGACCGCTGCCATCGGCCAACTCCTCGGCGGGGGCCGATCCGCGCACGTCGTGCTTCTCGACGACAGCTACTCGATGGGAGAACGGAGCGGCGCCGCGGGGGGCGAAGCGGCCACGGCCTTCGATCGCGGGCTCGCCGTCGTGGGGAGGATCTGCGGTGAACTCGCCACGACCCGCGGCCGACAGGAGGTCGCGGTCGGAAGGTTTTCGCGCCTCCAGCCGCCGACCGCGGCCATCGCTCAGGCGGCCGGGGGTGAGGGGCCATCGCCGGAGGCCGGCAACGCGGCCGGACGGTTCGATCTTCCCCGCCAGACGGTGACCCCGGAGGGCGTGCAGCGGATCCGCGACGCCTTGGCCGCGATGAAGCCGTCCGCGTCCGACGCCGGGCCGCTCGGGGCGCTGGCTGCCGCGGCCGAATGGTTCGGGGATGGCGGCGGGTCGAAGGCGACGCAGGTCGTCTGGGTCGTGAGCGACTTCCGCACCGCCCAGTGGGAATCTGCCGATGACACCGTGGCGATCCTCCGTCAGCTCGCTGCGGCGGGGACCGAGGTCCGGCTCGTCGATTGCGCCGGGGAGGGGGCGATCGGCGAAGGCAGCAGCGGCAATCTGACAATCGAGCGGTTGGGAATGGTGGGCGGGGTGCCCGCCGCTGGGGTCGTCGTGCCGCTCGAGGTGAGCGTTCGCAACGACGGCCCGCGCCCGGTGCGCGACGTGACCGTCGAGCTCCGCGAAGACGGCGTTGGCCGGCCGGCGGTCCGCATTCCCGAGATCCCTTCCGGTGAAAGCGCCGTGCAGCGGTTCGACGTCCGCTTCCAGAAGTCTGGCAGCCACGTCATCGAGGCTCGTTTGCCGGCCGACATCCTTCCGGCCGACGATACCCGGTCGCTCGTCGTCGACGTCGTCGATCGGGTCGACGTCCTGCTCATCGACGGCGCCTTGGCCGATGCCACCCCAGGGGCGGCGTCGCGGGCCGGCGATGCCTTTTATCTCGCCGCGGCGTTGGCCCCCGGAGCAGGCGCGCCGACCGGCCTCCAGCCGCGGATGGAGCCTCCCAGGGCGCTGGCCACCCTTGATCTCGGGGCTTTCGATGCCGTCTGGGTGCTCGACGTCGAGCGACTCGATGCCCCGGAGGTGACGGCGCTGGAGAACTATGCCCGGGGCGGAGGAGGCGTCGTGTTCTTCGTCGGTCCGCGGACGAAGCCCGACATCGTCAACCGGACGCTCCACCGCGACGGCGCCGGCATCTTTCCCGTCCCACTCGCCGGCATGGTCGACCTGCTCCCCGACGTCGCCGAGCAGCGTCCCGACGTCGTCGTCGAGGAGCACCCGGTCGTTGCCGTCCTTGCCGGCCAGCGCAATCCGCTCCTCGATGCCGTGCGGGTCGACCGTTATTCGGCCGTCGAACGAGGCTGGGAACCGGCTCCCGAGGCCGGCCTGCGACGGCTGCTTTCGCTCCGCAACGGCGCTGCGTTGATGGTGGAGCGTTCCTATGGTGCGGGGATCGTGGCCGCGGTTCTGACCACGGCGTCGCCGACGTGGAACAACTGGTCACGCGGCAATCCGAGCTGGGTGGTCGTGATGCTCGAGCTCGAGAGTCATCTTGCCCGCGGCCGAAGGCGGGCGGAGTCGCTCGACGTCGGCGACCCGGTGACGGTCATGCTCGACCCCTCCGTGGACGGCATCGAGGTCGACTTTCTCGTCCCGCCCGACGGGACCGTGATCCATCAGGCCGCCCGTCCTGCCGCAGCGGGGCGGATGGAGGCGAGGCTCGATGCCTCCAAGCCCGGGGCCTACGCCGTCCGCTGGCGCCGGACCGATGGGCTCGAGCGGGAACGCCTCGTCGCGGTGAACGTCGATCCCGACGAGGGGCATCTGGCCCGCTCCGGGCGCGAAGGACTCGAGAAGGCGCTGGCGGGAGTCCCGTTCAGCTATGAGAATGCCGCGTCGATCGATCCGGGGGCAAGGGCCCAAAACGGCGTGTCTTTGGTCACCCCGTTGCTCGCACTCCTCCTCGGCATTCTGCTGCTCGAGCAACTCGTGGCGTGGTCGTCGAGCTACCACCCCGCGAAGCGGCGTGGTGCCGCAGCCTGATCCGGAGTCCTCCTTGCGGGTTGTTTGTCGTCCACGTCCACCCAAATCACCTCACACCGCACCCACCCGGTCGCGCCGCCGACCCCCCTTCGTTCATGCCATCTCTCCCCATCCTCCCCTGCCTGGCTGCCACCGATGGTGTGAAGCACCGCGTCTCCAGCGCGCTTTTGGAGGGTTTTTCCCAGTGGTGGCAGATGCCGCTGTTGATCGCGGCGCTCGTGGCCGTGACGGCGTGGGTGGCCTGGATGTACCGGCGCGATGCCGCTGAATTGCCGCGCGGGGTCGGTCTCCTGCTCCTCGGCCTGCGGCTCGGGGCGCTGGCCACGCTCGCCGCGGCGTACCTCGACCTCGAGCGGATCGCCGAACACGAGGTCGTCTTTCCTTCGCGGGTGGCCATCGTTGTCGACGCCAGTGCCAGCATGACGCTTCCAGAAGGCCTCGACCCCGGGGCCGAGGCCGCCGCCGGCGTCGCGCCGACCCGCTCGACGCGGGCCGTGGAGGTGCTGGAGCGCGGAGGGGTGCTCGCCGCCCTCGCCCCCACACATGAAGTCTCGGTGTGGAGATTCGACGCCGACGCCGAGTCGCTCGCCGTGCTGCCCCGCACCGCGGAGGAGGCCCCCGTCGCCGCTGCGGAGATCGCTACCGGCGAACCGGAGGCTGGCAAGGCGGTGGCGGCGGAGGGGGATGGGGATTGGCGGCAGCAACTCCAACCGCGGGGATTCGAGACCAGGATCGGTGAGGCCCTCGTGAGGGTCATTGATCAGGAACCGCCGGGAACGCTCGCGGGAGTGATTCTCCTCACCGACGGCGGCAACAACGCCGGGGTCGATCCGGCCGCCGCGGCCGGGACGCTCGCCAAGTCAGGGGTGCCGGTGTTCAGCGTGGGGACCGGATCGGACCGATTGCCAACGAATGTCCGTGTCGCCGATCTGCTCTCCCCAGCGCGGGTGTATCCGGGGGATCGCTTCTCCGTTCAGGGCTACCTCCAGGCCCAGGGGCTCGCCGGGCAGACGGTGAAAGTCGAGCTGGCCGACCGGTCCCCGACCGACGGAGGCAACGACCCCGTGGCGGCGAAGGGGGGACGCGTGATCGATGCCACCGAGGTGGTGCTGGCGGCCGACGGTGAATTGGCGGCTGTCCGATTCGAGGTGCCGGGGCTCGAAGCACCGAGCCGCCATGAACTGGTGCTGCGGATCGTTCCGCCCCCCGGTGACCGGACGCCGGCGGACGATTCCCAAGTGGCCGAGGTCGAAGTCGTCGATCGGGTCACCCAGGTGCTCCTCATGGCGAGTGGGCCGACGCGTGAATACCAGTTCATGCGGAATGTGCTCGAACGCGACAAGAGCTTCGCCGTCGACGTCCTTCTGGGAACCGCCGCACGCGGCGCTTCCCAAGACGCGCGGCGGATCCTCGAATCATTCCCCGCCACAGCCGAGGAACTCTCCACCTACGACTGCATCGTCGCTTTCGACGTCGATTGGCGCTCGCTCGATCCGGCGGCACAGGCCAGGCTCGAGCGGTGGGTGTCACGGGAATCGGGCGGGCTGGTCCTCGTGGCCGGCAACGTGTTCATGGATGCGTGGATCGCCGACCAGCAGACGACCGTGGTCCGAGGGCTCCATCCGGTGGAGCTCCGTCGGGCAGGGCAGGGGCTCGTCGACGAACCGGCCGGATTCGAGGAGCCGATGCCGCTCCAGTTCACCCGGGACGGCACGGATGCCGAGTTCCTCTGGCTGGCCGGAAGCCGGATCGCCAGCCAGACGGTGTGGAGCGAGTTCAAGGGGATCTTCTCCTGCTTCGACGCCACCGTCGCCAAGCCGGGAGCCACGGTCTACGCCCGCGTGGTGCCCCCCGGCAGCGCCGCTCTCGCTCCTTCCGCCGAAGCCCGCGGACCGATCTCCATGGCCGGGCAGTTCTACGGGTCGGGGAGCGTGTTCTATTTGGGAAGCGGCGAAACGTGGCGGTTGCGGTCACTCGAGGACGCGCTCTTCGAGCGGCTGACGACGCAACTGGTGCGGCATGTCTCCCAGGGGCGTTTGCTCGCCGGCTCCCGCCGTGCGCGCGTGCTCGTGGAGCGCGACCGTTATCCGGTCGGTGCCACGGTTGTCGTCCGACTCGTCGCCGCCGACGGGGACGGGGGCACGGTCCTAACCGGGGCGATCTGCCGCGTCGAGGGTCCCGATGGCGTTTCCGTCAACGTGCCGCTCTCCTCCGATCCCGGCCGACCGGGGGTTTTTCAGGGGGGGTTCGTAGCCTCGCGGGAAGGGGGCTGGCGGATCGATGTCGATCTCGGTGACGGCTCCGGCGAGGTGATCTCCCGGCGTATCCAGGCCCGGCTGCCCGATCGGGAGCTCGAGCGTCCGCGCCTCGACCGCGGCCTCCTCGAACGGCTCGGGGCGATCACGGGGGGCTCGGCCCACTTCCTCGTCGATGCCCCCTGGGGGGCGAGCGAATCGGCGGCGCTGGCGGCGCGGATCCCTGACAAGTCGCGGCGCGAGTACGAGACCGGGGCGCCCGACGGAGCGTTCAAGCGACGGCTCAACGCCCTCCTCCTCGCGTTCGGAGCCGGGCTTCTCTGTCTGGAGTGGATCATCCGTCGTCTCGTGAAACTCGCCTGACATCAGTCGCCCACCCGGAAAGAGATGCCCGCCGTTGGCTGCCGCAGAGAAGAGCATCGTGACTGTCGACATCAACGCCGCCTCGTCGGCTCAGGCCCCGCTCTCGGCTACCGCGATCGCGGGACTCGCGCGGATCCGCGACCTCATCGAGGCCGTCCGTCAGCAGACGCGCCGCTGGGTCTGGATCGAATCGCTGGCGCTGATCGGCTTGGCTGGCGCCGCGGTGTTCTTCGGGACCATGGCCTTCGACTGGGCCGTGGAACCGCCGGCCTGGGTCCGTGTCCTGCTGGTAGTTTTGGCTCTGGTGGGGCTGGTGGCGCTGATTTGGGGAAAGCTGTGGGGAAGGCTGGCGGTGTCGATGGGGGATGCCACCCTCGCATCGCTCCTCGAGCGCGGGCATGTCGGATTCCGCGACAGCCTCTCGACCGCCGTCGAGCTCTCCACCGGCCCGGCGGGCGATGTCGATCGGAGGCTGCTCGAACGGACGATCGACGAGGCCGTTGCGGTGGTCGGCGATGTCGAGCCAGCGCGGCTCTTCCGCCGCCGACGGCTCGTGGCCACGGCGCTGGCCGGGGTGATGGCGGTCGCGAGCATTGTGGGGCTAGCGTGTCTTCGCCCGGCCGTGGCCGACCTCTGGACGCGGCGGATGCTCCTTCTCGACGACACCCCCTGGCCGCGGCGAACGGGCCTCGACGCCGAAGGCTTTTCCGCCGGAGTCCGCAAGGTGGCTCGTGGCACCGACGTCGATCTCCGCGTCAGGGCTGACGCGGCCCGCGAGATTCCGGAGGTCGTCGACCTGCGGACTCGCTCCAGCCGTGGCGGCCCGTGGCGGACCGAGCGGATGGGAGTGCGCGGGGGCGTGGCCGACGGTGCGCAGGCCTTCGGTCATCTCATCAAGGGGGTCAACGAGGATCTCGACGTCGAGATCCGCGGCGGCGACGCGCGTTTGCGCGGCCTGCGCCTGGTGGTGGTCGATGCCCCGGCGCTGGAATCACTCGAATGCGTGGCGCTTCTGCCCGGCTATCTCGGGGGAGGCACGCGGGCCGTTTCAGCCTCCCGGGTCCTGCAGGTGCCCCGCGGGTCGACCGTCACCCTCCGCTTCCGTGCCACGAAGCCGCTCCGCTCGGCGACCGTCGTGACGGTCGAGGACGGTGTCGAGACGAGATTGGCCGAGGTGGCGGAGGGCTCGGCAGGGCTGCCCGCCCAGGAATCAGCGAGCAGCGTGCGCGACCTAGCCGTTGAACTCGGGCCGGTCGAAGGAGAGCGAACGCTCGTTGCCCGGTTCACCGACACCGACGGCCTCGACAACCGCGAGCCGATCTCGGTGGTGCTCTCTGCGGTCCCTGATGAGGCGCCTCAGGTCGCCATGCGGATGCGCGGCATCTCCACCGCCGTCACGCCCCAGGCACGGATTCCGCTCGTGGGGATCGTCAGCGACGACCACAGCCTGGCCGATGCCGTGGCGACCGTCGCGGTCAAGGATGGCGCGACGGTCAATGTGGCGGTGTCGCGCGTGAAGCCTGGTGTGCCGCTGGTCGAGTTCACCGAAGACCGGCCGGAGATCCTCGAACTCGAGCCCCTCGCCCTCACGCCGGGGGCCGCGCTCTCGGTGCAGTTTGCGGCCCGTGACGGCTGCACGCTCGGTGGCGGGCCGAACGAGGGGAAGAGCGATGCCTGGTCGCTCGACGTCGTCACGCCGGAGGCGCTGATGGCAATGCTCGAGGCTCGGGAGATCCTCCTCCGCCGTCGATTCGAGAGTGTCGTCTCCGACCTTGCCCTGGCTCGCGAGCGACTCGCCGCGGGTCTGGGGGGAAATGCCGCCGTGGAGGACAGGGCAGGTGGGGAAGCTGGTGAAGGGGGCGGCGCCGGCAGCGACGTCGGAGAGAGCCGTGCCGCGGCCTCAGAGGCCGATGGCTGGGCGCTCGAATCAGGACGGCTCGCCGAATCGGCCTCCCGCGCGGCCGGCGAGACCGGCGAGATCGCCCGCGACTTTCTCGCCATCCGCGGTGAACTCGACAACAACCGAATGCTCACCGAGGAGCTCGAAGGGCGGCTCGTGGGCCAGATCGCCACGCCACTCTCGGCGATCGCGGCCGGCGATCTCCCGGGGCTCGCCGCGGCGGTGAGGGCTGCCCCGGCCAGCGAGCGCGAGGCGATCGTTGCCCGGGCCGACATGGTCCTCGCCCGGATGAGGGCCGTTCTGGATAAGATGATGGAACTGGAGTCTTATAACGAGGTGATCGAGCTTCTGCGCGGCGTGATCAGGACGCAGGAGGAGATCCGGTCGGAGACGCTCCGTCGTCAGCGACAGCGGGCCAAGGAGGCGTTGGAGCGACCATGACATCGATTCACGCCTGGCTGCTGGGCCGATGCGACGACGTCGTCTCGCCGGTCGCCTCTGGGCCGACACGGTGCCGACGATCAGCCAGACGGCTGTCGTTGGTCGCTGCTCACCTGCTCATCCTCGGCGGGCTCTTGGCCCTGCCGGCGTTTTCCCAGGAACAGGCCAGTGGGCCCGCGCGCGGCGCGGCGGCGCCAGGCGCCGGGGAGGATCCGGCGGTCCTCGCGGGCCGCGAGCAAGAGCTCCTCGCCCAGTACCGCGAACTCGAGAAGACGTTTCTCCGCCTCGCCGATCTCCTCGCGGCGAGCGACCCGCGCCGGGCCGCGGTGTTGCGGAGTGTGTTCGAGCAGGCCCGCGATCAGGAGGTGGGCGGAAGGCTCGACACGATCGTGCAATTGCTCGAGAAGGGACAGCTCCTCAAGGCGGGCACGACGCAGGCCTCGGCGATCGAGCAACTCCGCGAGTTGCTCACGCTCCTCGAGGCGGGGGATTCCGACCGTCACCTCACCAACTCGAAGGAGGAGGTAAAGCAATTCCTGGCGCGGGTCTCGAAGCTGATCGCGAAACAACGTGACATCGAGGGGTCGACCGAAGCAGGCTCTCGCGAGGCGCAGCTCCTCGATCGGCAAAACGCCCTCGCCACGGAGACCTCGGACCTCTCCCGCGACCTCGGCGGGTTTGCCAAGCGGATGGAGGTGCGCGACGCCGGCGGCGAGCCACTCAAAGAGGGAAAAGAAGCGAAGGAAGGCCAAAGCGACGAGCCTGCCAAGGGGGACAAGCCGGGCGGCAAGGAAGGCGATGCCGAGGCCTCCCCAGACGGCAAGCCAGACGGCAAGCAACCCGAGGGGGGCGCGAAGGATCCGTCACCAAAAGCCGACGCACCGAAGCCGGGCGCGGAGGGAGAACCGCAGCAGGGGGAAGGAACGCCCAAAGGGGAAGCGAAGCCCGAATCGGGAGAGGGAGAGAAGGGGGGCTCGACGAAGCCTTCGCCGGGGGGCGAGCCTGCCGAAGGGCAGGGGAGTGGTGAATCGGGGGAGGATGGGAATCAGCCCGAGCCGCCACCCGATGGCGACGACGAGTCGTCGCGGGCGAAGCGCACTCAGAATCGCCTCGAGGCGGCCGCCGAGAGGATGAAGAAGGCGGAGGAGGAGATCGAGAAGGCCAAACGCCGCAACGCCCGACAGGAACAGGAGAAGGCGATCGAGGAGCTGGAGACGGCCCGCGCGGAGCTCGAGGAGATCCTTCGTCAGATGCGCGAGCAGGAGGTCGAGCGGCTCCTCGTGCAACTCGAGACCCGCTTGCGCGCGATGCTCCGCGCCGAGAAGGCGGTCCTCGCCGCGGCTGAAAGGATCGCCGCCGAGCCGACGGCCGACCGGGAACGCGAGCGGGAACTGGAGGCGGCGCGGCTCGGGCGTGAACAAACGGCGATCGGAGCCGATGCCGTCAAGGCGCTGACGCTCGTCCGCGACGATGGGTCGGCCGTGGCGATCCCGGAGGCGCTCGAGCAGGTTCGGGACGACGCCACGCAGGCCGCCGCGCGGCTCGGGCGCGGTGACGTCGGCGGCACCACCCGGGGCATCATCCAGGACATCGTTGCCAGCCTCGAGGAGATGGTCGCCGCCCTCGAGAAGGCCCAACGCGACCAACAGCAGCAGCAGAAAGGGGCCGCGGGCGGCCGCCCAGCCGAGCCGGGCGAGCAGCCGCTGGTCGACAAGCTTTCCGAATTGAAAATGATCCGGTCTCTACAGATGCGCGTGAATACGCGGACGCGCCGGTTCTCGCAGGTCCTCGGTGAAGGGGCAGAACAGGCGGAAGAACCCGAGCTGCTCGATGCGGTCCGCCGGCTTTCCGATCGGCAGCGGAAAATCGAACGGGCGGCGCATGACATCGTCAGTGGTCTGACGGAATGAGGGGCGAGCGATGAATGCAGCAACATTGAACGCAGCGAACACGATGACGTGGTCTGCCCGCAGGCAGGCTCCCTGGCTGTGGCCGGTGGTCCTGCTTCTGGGGGGAATCGCCGTCGGGCCTGCCGCCGCGCGTGCTGACGACACACCGGTCGCGCCGGCACCTGAGGCGCTTGTGTCTGGAGATGGCGCGGAGCTCTCGAAGCCCCCGACCTGGCGGATCCCTCCGCGCGAGGATGTGGAACGTTTCCTGCAAGCATG
>CAMCCR010000023.1 GCA_945873085.1 Candidatus Kuenenia stuttgartensis
TACAGGCTGGGGATCCCCATCGCGACGGCGAGCAACACCCCCGCGATCGGCAGCACCACTGCGGGCTACTATCGGTTGCTGCCCACGGGCGCGGGCACCTTCATGACGGACCCCAGTTACCCGAACTATTCCAGTGCCGTTTACCAGGCCGTCGTCCTTCCCGACGTGACGTGGAATACGACGAGCGGCACCTGGAACACATCGACCGCAAACTGGACAACCGGCTCTGGCCCCCGCGAGGCATTCTCCGATGGTTCCCAGGCCACGTTCAACAACGCCTCCGGCGGTGTGGTGACCCTCTCCGGGGCGCTCGCTCCCCGTGCCGTGGTGGTCTCGGCGACCGGCGGTAACTACGCCTTTGTGTCGACGGCTGGAAATCAAATCACCGGCGCCGCGACGCTTTCCAAGAGCGGCGCCGGCACGCTCCTCCTCTACGGCACCAACACCTACTCCGGCGCGACGACCGTTTCGGCTGGGAAGCTCCTCGTCAACGGCAGCCTCGCCAATTCGGCGGTCACCGTCGGCAACGGCGGCACGCTCGGCGGCACGGGCCCGTTCGGGAACCTCGTCACCGTGCAGTCGGGCGGCGTGCTCTCCCCCGGCAACAGCCCCGGGGCGCTTGCCGCCGCGGCGCTCGACCTCCAGGCGGGGAGCACGACGTTCATGGAGATCGTCGGCTCCGGATCAGCGGCCGGCGTCGCCGGCAGCGACTACGATCAGGTGCAGATCACCACCTCCGGCGGCCTCACCTACGGCGGCACTCTCAATCTGGAGTTCGGCATCGGCTCGTCCTTCGCGAACGGGACGTCGTTCGACCTGTTCGCCTTCAGCGGTTCTCCCGTGGGGCATTTTTCGTCGGTTGTCTCCTCTGGCTCTGGGGTTTATGCCGGGCGGACGTTCTCCGGTGCCGGTGGCATCTGGACGAGCGTTGCCGGCGGGCAGCAACTGACGTTCAGTGAGCTGACCGGTCGGCTCACGTTTGCGCTGGCCGCCGTTCCCGAGATCGACCCCGCCACGGGCTCAAGCGCCGTCACGCTCGTCGCCGGGGTGCTCGCGATCCTCGAACAGCGGCGTCGCCGGGCCAAGGCCGCGGCCTGAAGGCATGGCTGCCGGTGGCGTCTTGATCTCGATTGGCGAGCCATAAAGACGGGAATATCGTTTTCCGTATGAAAATAACCATCGATCTCCCCGATGACTTGTTCATCGCAGCCAAGCAGCGGGCGGCTGAACTTCGCCAGCCCCTGCGGGCACTCATCGAGCGCGGACTCAGGGCCGAGCTTGGCCGCTCGACCGTTGCGGCGGGCGGGGCCAAGCCCGTTGCCATCCGCTGGGTGACCGTTCCCGGCGGACTCCCTGCCGGCGTCGATCTGTCCGGTCGCTCTGCCATGCGCGATTGACTTCCGCAGCCGAAAGTCCGGGCATTTTCGACGGCTCCGCGGCCCGACAAAAAACTACGCGCCGGACGCCCCATCCGGAGCTTCGGGGGGCTCATCGAGGAACTCATGCACCTCGACGCCAGCTTGGCGGAGAATTGCCCGTAGCGTTCCCTCCGGCATGTCTCCCGGATGGTTCGGGATCGTCGTGTAACTGCGACTCGGTTCGTTGAACCAGATCTCATGCGAGCCGGCAGCTTGACGGTGGAACGTCAAGCCGTCTCTTTGAGCCGTTTTACGATCTCGCGGTACTTGAATCCGGCGAGCCGTCCCATCAGGTCGCGACGACAAGCGGATAATCGAAGCGGTCGTGTGCCTCGGGCAGATGATCGGCCGCCGCGTCGGTGGTCGAAGATCTCGCCTCGAGGAGTTTCTTCGCCACGTCGCGAGCGATCTCGAGCGTCTCTTGAATCGTCCGACCCTGGGCCACCAAGCCCTGGATGTCGTCGCTCGTGGCGAGGTAGACGCCCTCCGGAAGCTTTTCGATGTGGATCGTGACGATGTGTTCCATGTGGAAAGTCTAGGCCGCGGCAAGCCGGGCGAGCAAGCGACTCCTGGGTCACGTGCCGCGGCGGTTGCCGTACCAGGCGATGTGGTGGCGGGGAGCGAGGCGGAGCCCTTCGGCCGCACAGGCCGGGGCGAGCCAGGCGGTCGTTGCTTGCAGGGCTGTCGGGGCAGTTCCCTCAGGCATCACAAACACCCGCCCCCGCGGCAGCTTCCCCGGGCCGAGGGCCGCTTCGAGATCATCGAGCCAGGCGAGCACCTCGTCGAGATCGGCCCGCGACCCGACGACAAACTTCAACTGCCAGCGCGGCGCGCGGAGCATGGCCACGAGGGTGTCGTCGCGGCGCCGGGCCGCGGCGTGCCGGGCGTGCCAGCCGGCAGGGGTGTCGGGCGGGGGCGCAGAGGAGGCGAGCTTGGGGCTGATCGAGAGGAGATCGGCGAGGGTCTCGGCGGCGGCCGCTGGCGGCAGGATCGTGCCGGCCGTCTCGATCGTGAGGTGTCGCCCCCCTTGCCGAAGCGCCGAGCAGAGATCGGCTGCGTCGGCAGGGAGCAGCGGCTCGCCCCCGGTGAGCACGACATGCGGCACGCCAAGGGCTTCGACGGCCGTGCGAACGCGGTCGATCGACCACTCCTCCCCGACCGGCTTCCAGGAGGTGAAGGGGGTGTCGCACCAGTGGCAGCGGAGATTGCAGCCGCTGGTCCGCACGAAGGTGCTCGGCGTGCCGGCGAGCAGCCCTTCTCCCTGCAGCGACGCGTAGAGCTCGGCGATCCGCACGGTGTCGGTCAGCCCCCCGCCACGCGCGGATCGTCGATGCCCACAGCCGCGAAGCCGGCGGCGCGGAGCCGGCAGGAATCGCAGTGGCCACACGGGCGGCCCGACGGATCAGGGTCGTAGCAGCTCGTCGTCAGCCCTTGGTCGAGGCCGAGCTCGACACCGAGCTCGACGATCTCGGCCTTCGTGAGGTCGACCAGCGGCGCCACGATCTCGGGGGCATGCCCCTCGACCCCTGCCTTCGTGGCGAGCGCCGCGAGGTGCCGGAAGGCGTCGAGGAACTCGGGCCGGCAGTCGGGATAGCCGCTGTAATCGATGGCGTTGACCCCGAGGCCGATCGCCGTCGCCCCCCGGGCCTCGGCAAGGGCCAGGGCGAGGGAGAGAAAGACGGTGTTGCGGGCCGGAACGTAGGTCGTGGGGATCTCGGCGGCGAGGGCCGCGTCGGGGCGGTCGCGGGGGACGGGGATCGCGGCATCGGTCAGGGCGCTGCCGCCAAAGGCCGACAGATCGACGCGGAGCACGACATGGTCAGTCAGGCCGAGGTGGGAGGCGAGGGCCTTGGCGGCGTCGAGCTCGCAGCGGTGACGCTGGCCGTAGTCGATCGACAGGCCGATCACCTCATAGCCCCGGGCCCGGGCCCAGGCCGCCACCGTTGCCGAATCGAGGCCTCCCGAGAGGAGGACGACCATCTTTCCCCGGGAACCATCCGGCGGGGACGGGAGGACCGCTTTCGGAAGCGGCGCGTTCATGGCACACTCTCTTCTATGACAACACTCATTCACGCCTCGCCTTCCCGCGCCCAACTCGAAGTCTTCGAGAACCGCTTTCCGGGTCGCGACTACCTCATCGAGATCATCTGCCCGGAGTTCACGTCGGTCTGCCCCAAGACTGGGCAGCCAGACTTCGGCACGCTCACCTTCCGCTACATCCCCGACAAGGTGTGCGTGGAGCTCAAGAGCCTGAAAGTGTATCTCCAGGCCTTCCGCAACGAAGGGATCTTCTACGAGAACGTCACCAACTGCATCCTCGACGATCTCGTCGCGGTGGTGGCCCCGCGGCGGATGACCCTCGTGGCCCACTTCACGCCCCGCGGCGGGATCTCGTCGCGGATCGTCGTCTCGCATCCCTCCGGGGCCGATCTCCCCCCTTCCGTCTGAGCACCGCCCGGCCGGTCGGCGTTGTGGCCCCGGCCGATCCACCGGCGCCATGCTTCAGGACCGCGGCACCACCCCCCGGGAAATCCCCAGCCATGGCCAAAGCCTGCCCCGTCCTCCTCTCGGCGCTCGCCGACGAGTCGGCGTTCGACCTCACCGCCGTGGAGCAATTCACGGCGCTCTCGGCGATCGGACTTGAGTACTACTCGCTCCGGTTCATCGACGTCGGCAAGGGGGTGAAGAACGTCATGAAACTGACGGTGACGGAGATCCAGAAGATCCGCCACCTCGAGGATCGCTATGGGCTCAACGTGGCCTCGATCGCCTCGCCGATCGGGAAGGTCAAGCTCGACGACGTCGATGACGGCACGAAAACCGCCTACGTCCCCTTCAAGACGTATCTCGCCAAGGACGTGGCCCGGGCCTGCGAATTGGCCCACGCCTTCGAGACGAAGCTCATCCGCGGGTTCTCGTTTTACCCCCCCAAGGGAGCGCGCCCCGAGGAGTATCTGGAGGAAGCCGTCGACCGCATCGGCCGGATCGCCGAGGCCTGTCACCGCTCCGACCTCACCTTCGGCCTCGAGGTCGAGGCGAATCTCGTCGGCCGTGACGGCCACCTCCTCGCCGAGATCCATCGCCGCGTCAATCATCCCGGCCTCGTCCTTGTCTTCGATGCCGCCAATCTCGTCGTTCAGGGGTTCTCCCCGACCGAGATCTTCCGGCAGTGGGAAGCGATGAAGCCGGGCCTCGGCTGGGTGCACATCAAGGATTATCGCAAGGTGGCCGGCAGCGCCCGCGGCCGGCATGTCGACGAGGGGGGGCTGTTGAACTTCGTCCCCGCCGACCTGGGCGTCGGGGGGCACGAGCGAATCCTTGCCGATCTCAAAACGTTCCTCCCCGCCCTCACCAAACGCCTCGATCGCCGCGGCATCCCCGGCGTGTTTCTCGATCTCGAGCCCCATGTCCGGGGCGGCGGGCAGTTTGGTGGCACGAGTGGGCCTGACGGGATGGGGATCGCGCTGCGGGGCCTGTGCCGCGTTCTCGACGGCGCCAAGATTCCCTACCACCTCCGCGATTTCGACGATCTCCTCGCCGCCCGCGGCATCTCCTGACGCTTTTTTTCCGACGGCGACCGATCCATGAGCGACACGAAGAGCGACACCAACATCGAAAACAAGATCGACACCAAAGTCGAATCGACCGAACCGGGCAGTTACTTCATCTCCAACTACCCCCCCTTCTCCTCTTGGACGACGGCGGCTGTTCCGGCGGTCCTCGAAGCCTTCGCCGCGCCCCCCACGGACGCGGCGCTGGGGCTCTATCTCCACGTGCCGTTCTGCCGGAAGCGGTGCAAGTTTTGCTACTTCCGCGTCTACACCGACACCTCAGCCAGCGACGTGGAACGCTACTCGCAGGGGCTCGCGCGGGAGGCAGAGCTCGTCGCTGCCCAGCCCGCCGTCGCCGGCCGCAAGCTCCGCTATGTCTACTTCGGCGGCGGCACGCCGTCGTTTCTGTCGGTGAAGCAGCTCGAACGGCTCGTCGCCGGTCTCCATCGGAGCTTCGGCTGGAATGATGCCGAGGAGGTGACGTTCGAGTGCGAGCCAGGGACGCTCTCGGAACCGAAGGTGAAGGCGCTCCGCGAGCTCGGCGTGACGCGGCTTTCGCTGGGCGTCGAGAACTTCGAGGATTCAATTCTCGAGGCCAACGGCCGGGCCCATCTCTCCGCCGAGATCCTCCGCTGCTGGGATTGGATCAAGGCGGCCGGGTTCCCGAATACGAATATCGACCTGATCTCGGGGATGGTCGGCGAGACGTCGGAGAGCTGGGATCGGACGATCGACCAGACGCTGGCCCTCGAGCCCGACAGCCTGACGATCTACCAGCTCGAGCTCCCCGTCAACACGACCTTCGTCCACGACGCCCGCGAAACCGGCGCGCCGACGCCGGTCGCCGACTGGCGCACCAAGCGGGAGTGGGTCGGGAGGGCGTTCGACCGCTTCGTGGCGGCGGGGTACACGGTGTCGAGCGGCTACACGCTCGTCCGCGATCCTTCCCGCGTCCATTTCCGCTACCGCGACATGCTTTGGGAGGGGAGCGATCTTCTCGCGCTCGGCGTGGCGAGCTTTGGCCATCTCTCCGGCTGCCACTATCAAAATGCCCCCCACTGGGACGACTACCTCGGCGCCGTCGAGGGGGGGCGGCTGCCGATCACCCGCGGGCTCGTGCCCTCGGCCCGGGAGCTTCTCATCCGCGAGACAATCCTCGGCCTCAAAAAAGGCAAACTCGACGCGGAACGCCTCCGCGCGAAGTTCGGTGTCGATCCGCTCGAGGCGTTCGCGCCGCAGTGGCAAAGCCTTGAGGCGGAGGGCTGTCTGGAGCGGGTCGAACCTGCCCCGATTCTCACCCGGCGGGGGCTCCTCATGGTCGATGCCCTCCTCCCCCGCTTCTTTGACGCTCCCTCCTGACGCCGGTCAGCGCGCGCCCCCCGGCAAAAAAGGATCTTTCCGCCGTCCCGGGGGACGGGAAAACGGGGTTAGCGCCGGCGGAGCCGTCCGGTTTACTGGGCAGGGAGTCGGCTGGCACGAGGGACCGTTGGCACGGTCCGGTGTCGCGTTCCCCAGTCTTTCTTGGGAAAGGTGGCTGCTTCCGTGCTCAATCCCCCCTCGCTCGACCTTCCCGGCCTGTCGGCTGACCGGCCTGAAACGATCGCCTACCCCTCGGCCAGGGGCCCACGACCGGCGGTCGGTCGCGGTGCGGGGCTTGCCTGCCCGGCCGAAAAGCCACTCCGAGACCGGCTCCGGGCGATGGCCGCCGACCTCGTTGCGTCGTGGCGATCGGGAGGGATGCCCGCTGGGGCCCGTTCGGCGGCCGGACTCCGGTCGCAGGCCGAGATCCTCTGCCAGCGGGCCGGGGCGGGCGCGAGCCACGTCGGCTGGACGATGGTCACGATCGTGTCCGAGCACTGGCGCGACAAACTCTCGGCTGGCTCCAGTGGCCGCCGTCTCCTCCTCCTCCCCGACTGCCCGATGGCGGTCCGTCCCGCCGAATCATCCGATGTCTCCCGCCCCCCGCATCTGTGCGGTCCAGGGTGCGTGATCGGCACCCTGTGGGGAGCCGCCCGCGAGCAGGGCTGGGTGGTCGAGACCACGCCGCGGGCCGTCGCCGGCATCGGGGGCCTGCTCACCGGACAGTACGACGGCATCCTCGGCGTCGCCCGGCTCGAGCATCTCGAGAAGGCTTTTGCGATGGTGCCGGCCTTCGCCCTGCCGATCGCCGCCGTCCCCTTCGATCCCCAGGGCGTGACAACGCTCGACTCTCCGGCCGGGGGGAGTGCCGCCTGTGCCTCGGCTGCGGCCCGGTCGGCGCTCGATGTCGAGTGGGTCCTCGGGTTGCTCGGTGTCGCTGGCGGGCAGACGGCGCCGGTCGCCGATCATCTCCCCCTGCTCCGCGAAGCCGCCGAGTTGTTTCTGCCGGCCTCGCTCCGTGGCATCGCCGCGACGGCCGGCGTGCCCGACGCCCTCGACTGGATGGAGGGGCGGCCTGAACCGCTCGTCTCCACGGCGCGGTTTGCGGCTGACTACCTCGGCCGCGGCGGCAAGTTCCTCCGCCCGTTCATCACCCTGGCATCATTTGAGGCCCTGACGGCAAAGGATGAGGATTCCGCGGGAAGAAGCGACGCCGACCGGACCGCCGTCCGGGCCGCCGCGGTGGCGGTCGAGGTGTTCCACAAAGCCTCACTGATCCATGACGACATCGAGGATGCCGACGGGATGCGGTACGGCAGGAAAACGCTTCACGAGGAGGTGGGGATTCCGGTGGCCATCAACACCGGCGACCATCTCCTCGGCTTCGGCTACCGGATCATGGCCACCCTGCCGGAGGTCGATGCGGGATGCCGAGCCGATCTGGTGGCAATGCTCTCCGAGGCCCATGTGCGACTGGCTCGTGGGCAAGGGGCAGAATTGTGGTGGCGCGACACGCGCGATACGCCGCTCACGGTTCCTGAGGCGCTGACCATCTACGGCCTCAAGACTTCGCCAGCGTTCGAGGTGGCCCTGTCGATCGGCGTTCGACTGGCCGGCGTCCTCCCGACAGCGGCCGGCGCGATCGATCGTTACGCCCGGCATGTTGGCGTCGGCTTCCAAGTCCTCAACGATCTCAAGGATTGGCATGGCGATCCGGAGAACGCCCGGCACGCCGCCGGTGACCTCCTCGGCGGTCGACCGACGGTGATGTGGGCCTTGGCACGCGAACGCGTTCCCGCTGCCGACTTGCAGCGGCTCTCCCGTCTGGCCGAAGAGGCGAGGCTTCCAGGCGGCCCCTCCTCCGCCGATGTGATCGCTGCAGCGCGGCGGCTCTACGGATCGGCCGACGTCTTCGCCCGGGCGGCGAGTATCGTCGATGCCGAACGGGCCGGAGCCCTCGCCGCAGCGGCCACATGCCGGCGGTCCCGGCTCCGCGAGGTGTTCGAGTTTCTCCTCGATCTGGCCGTTCCCGAGGGGGCCGCAGCCCAACTTGTCGGCTGAAGGGTCACCGGGCGGGGGGGGATGGTTGCGTCGGTCCGATCCGGCGACGTAATCTTGCCGCCGTGGCGGCCGGGAGGTTGCCGGGTCCACCGTTTGTGCGGGGATCGAACGCAAAGCCCCGGCCCGGTGGAGGCCAACGTGTCCGAACAACCCAGCGCCCCCCCGGCCGTCGCGGCGGGTGTTCTCCCTCCAGCCCTGTCGCGGGAGCATGGGAGCGATGGGGCCGTGGCACGGGCCCTCGAACTGGTTCGCCTGTTTGCGGATCCCGGGCCGAGCTTCGCCACGTTTCGGAGCGTCGATCGCGGGGAGGTCCCAGAGCCTGCCCGGACCCTCCTCGATCACACCCGCCACATGACGGTGGCGATGGAGGCCCATTACGGAGCCCCGCTCGGGCTCCGGGTTGTCGCCAGAGCCCGCGATCTGGGGGCCACCGACGGCCACAATCCCTGGTATGCGAGGGAGATTCTTCTCCTCTCGCCCCAAGGGGCCCTCGTGCAATACGGCATCGTCCGCATCGATTTGTCCCATGTCGATGAGGCGACGGCGGCGGCGATCCGGGCTGGCAGGATTCCCCTCGGTCGGGTGCTCATCAACGCCGGGCTCCTCCGGGAAGTCCACGATGTGAGTCTGCTTGAAGTCCGACCGGGCCCTCGGTTGGCGTCCCTGTTCGGGGGATTGCCCGTTCCCGGTGTCCCGTCAGCGCTGACGTACGGTCGCGTTGCCGAAATCTCGCTCGGAGGCCACCCAGCGGTGGAGCTCCTCGAAGTGGTCGTTCCCCCGACGGCAAGTTGAGCCCCCGAGGGCGGCCGCTGTCGTGTTGCCGCTGTCGAGGGCGACCTGGCAGCCGTGGGGCCCTCGTCATTCCACGGCGGTGGGCGATGTGGGGGGACGGTGGCAATCCAGGGCGCAATCGGGGGCTGGAAAGGTGGCGAACGGATTCAGGCTGTTTGCCCAAGGTGTTGCGCAAACAGTGTTTGCGCTGACTGCATCGATATTGACTCAATGCGCAAGATGGCGTTAGAGTTGGCGACAGGTAAGGACGGTAAGCAGGGAGGATGTCGCGGGAAATGGATTTCCCCCCGATCTTCCCCCCCCTGCCCCGGAACGTCAGACCGGGAGTGCCCGAAGGGCCCAGTCGACCGGAACGGGTGATTCTTCGACCGGCTTCCGTCAGCGGTACCGGTCACAGGCGGGGTTCGACACGCGTTGATGTGGCAACGCGTTGATCAGGCAACAAGGAGGCCTAGGCGACCGGGGTAGCCTTTGTGGAAGAGGCATTTCCCGGGAAGCCGTTTCGACTAGCTGCACCACGGCTAGGGAGAGGGTGGTAACGCACATGCAAAAGACTGTCTACACGACCGGTGAAGCTGCCAAGATCTGTAAGGTCAGCCAGCAGACGATCATCCGTTGCTTTGACTCGGGTCAGCTCAAGGGCTTCCGGGTGCCGGGTAGCCGGTTCCGGAGGATTCCCCGCGATCAGTTGTTCCTGTTCATGCGGGACAACGGGATTCCGACCGACGCCCTCGAAAGTGGCCGTCGCAAGATTCTCGTCGTTGACGACGATCAGGATCTCGTCGAGTTGATCACCGATGTCCTCGAGCGGGACGGCCGCTTCGAGACGCGGAGCGTCAACAATGGCTTCGATGCCGGCATGATGGTCAAGGACTACCGTCCCGATCTGATCGTGCTCGATGTGATGCTTCCGGACATCAATGGCAAGGAAGTCTGCCAGCGCGTCCGCAGCGACTCCACCATGGACGAGGTGCGGATCATCTGCATCTCGGGCATGTGTGAGGCCGACAAGATCGAGGAATTGAAGGCATCTGGAGCGAACGAGTTCCTCCAGAAGCCGTTCGAGGCCGAGGTGCTTGTCGATCGCATCTGCACGCTGCTCGACATCGAGTCGGTGGCTACCGGTTCCTGATCACGAATCCCCCGCTGACGGCTCCTGTTGCAGGGCTGCACCAGCGGTGGTGAGGGGCATCAGTGTCGCAGGGTCGTTCGTCCGGCGTGCGGTTGATCGTGCGTCCGGGGCGTTCGGCGCCTCTCGCGTTGCCGGTTCCGCGCCAGGCCTGTCAGGGCCTGGCGCGGGCCGTGCTCGCGGCCGCATCCGGCTTCACTGCCGCCGGCTCGGGATCATTGGCAGACCTGCCGCCGGAATCTCGCGGGCAGGTAGTTTCCACCGTTGCGTCTCGGTCACCGGCTTGGCCGTGGCTATCGTCCGCTGAGGCCAGCGTCGCCGAACTCTTGGGCGGGGGCCTCCTGTGGCGACGGCCAAGCGAGCCGGGATCGGCCCGGAACGCTTCTCTCCCGAGGCATGTCACCGCGGCTGGTGACGCGGCGAGAGGGATCGCTCCGTCGGTGGCAACTCTTCCTGGGGCTGAGGCGTTGGTCTGGTTGTGGGGGCGTCTGCTCCCATCCGATGAGCCTGAGGATGCCCGCAACGGAGTTTCCGCGGGGGCAGACGGGGCGCTGTGGGCGAGGATTCGCCCCGGGGCGAGCCGGCCGGGAAGTGTGCCGCTGGTGACTTTTGCCCGGGATTTGGTGTCGGGCCCGCTCCCCGGCGATGCAATCGACGTCGAAGAATCGGCGTGGCTGGAATGGATTTCACAGGGGCCGGCGGAGGCCGATCCGGCGGCCCAGGGAGAGGCCTGGGCCGATCGATTGCAGGCCGGAGATCTCCCGATGTCGCGGAGTCCGGGGCCATCCACGCTTTCGGTGGAGGGGGCAGAACTCCTCGGCACGGTTCGCCTCGCGGCCCACCATGTTCACCTCGGATTGACCTTTCAGGATGCCCTCGGCGAGGCCCGCCTCGAAGCGATGCGCGAGCTCGCTTATGGAGCCGGGCACGAAATCAATAACCCCCTGGCGAACATCGCCACCCGGGCCCAGACGCTGCTCCTCGACGAACGCGACCCTGAACGGCGTCGACGGCTCTCGACGATCGTCGATCAGGCCTTCCGAGCGCGCGACATGATCGGTGGGTTGATGTTGTTTGCACGGCCGCCCCGTCCGCATCGTGTGGCGACGGACATCCACGAGATGGTCAGCACCGTCATCGATCGCCTTGCTCCCTTGGCGGGGCAGCGACTTGCCCGCCTCGACTACGGCCCGGCTCCTACCCCGGTGGCGGTGGCGGTCGACCGTTCGCAGGTGGAGGAGGCGATCCGTGCCGTCGTCAGCAATGCCCTCGAAGCCGTCGGTGAAGGGGGCCGGGTGACCGTGTCGGTGGCCACCGGCCACACCCCCGGAGAGTGCGATCTGCTCGTTTCCGACGACGGTCCCGGGATCGATGCGATCACGCTGCGGCGGGTCTTCGATCCGTTCTTCAGCGGTCGTGAGGCGGGGCGTGGTGCGGGGCTTGGGCTCTCCAAGGCGTGGCGTTTTCTCGAGGCCAATGGCGGCATCATCGAGATCGAGAGCCGCGCCGGCCGGGGCACTCGCGTGTTGATCAGGCTGCCTCTGGCCGAGAGCCAGGGGGCTGCGCCGGTGGTTGTTTCGAAAACGGTGTCCGACGATGGCCCTCCTGTGAAAGACCAATTGTCCTTACCTATTCCCCCTAATCGCCCAGGTTGATGCCGGTAAAGTTGCCGCAGAGCCCCCGGCGTGATCCCCGGCTCGATCGGGAGCGGGAAGCTGAGAAAACAGCCCCGCAAGCGTCGTCGAAGGAGCGTGGCGGACCTTGTGGGACTTCCCGAGTTTCCCTATTCTCCGCTGTCAGCGGAGAGTCTTGTTCGCGGCGAAGGATCGCCCTCCGTGGATCGGCGGGCCCTGGCTCTTGGACCGCCGCCGGTCGAACAGCCCTGCTCGGAGCATGGATGCCCCCATGAGCTACAGAGGATCAGCGGTCGAGACAGGGTTTTCCCAACCCATGCCGGCTGCCCAGGCCGAGGCGGAGATGATCTCCCGTCGTGCTTCCGAATCGTCCGTGCCGGTCACCTCCGGCCATTCCAGGCGCAGGTCTCCTGAGGCAGAGGTCCTCCCGGCGTGCGACGCGACCGCCGACTGGCTCAGGCAGCGGCAGGCCGCCGATGGGCACTGGCGCGGGCCGCTCGAAGGGGACACGATCCTCGAGAGCGAGTATCTCCTCATCCTCGCCTGGCACGGTCGCCTGGAAGGGGCGCATGTTGCCGGGGCGGTGCGACGGATTCTCCGCGAGCAACTTCCCCACGGCGGTTGGGCCATCTACCGCGGTGGCCCTGTCGATGTCAGTGCCAGCGTGAAGGCCTATTTCGCCCTGAAGATCTTCGGCGAATCCCCCGATTCCGAGCCGATGACGCGGGCGCGACGCGCGATCGCGGCGGCGGGTGGGCCCTGGACCGTCAACAGCTTTACCCGCTTTTACCTCGCCCTTCTCGGGCAGATGTCGTACGACGACTGCCCGGCAGTCCCTCCGGAGATCGTCCTCCTCCCGGACTGGTTCCCGGTCAACCTTCACCGGGTTTCGGCCTGGTCGCGGACGATGATCGTTCCGCTCTCCTTGATCTGGGATTTCAAGCCGGTCAGGCATCTCCCTCCCGAGCAGCGGATCGACGAATTGTTTGCTGATTCACCCCGAGCGCCTCGCGCGCGGCGCCTCGGCGGCGATGACGGGTGGGCCCGGTTCTTCCGCGGAGTCGATCGGATCCTGAAAGGTTGCGATGCGATCGGGTTTCGTCCTCTCCGCAGCCGTGCCGTCGCCGAATGCCGCCGCTGGATGCTCGAGCGCTTCGATGGGAGCGACGGGCTCGGGGCGATCTTCCCGCCGATCCTCTGGAGCATCGTCGCCCTCCGCGCCTTCGGGTGCCCCGACGATGCCCCCGAGGTCCGCGAGTGCTGGCGGCAACTCGAAGGGCTCATCGAGCACGAGGCGGATGGAACGACGCGGATCGAGCCCTGCCGTTCCCCCGTCTGGGACACCGCACTGACGCTCCGTGCCCTCGCCGTCGATCGTCTGGCACGGCGCGCCGTGGTTCATTCCGGCGACTCCGATCAGGCTCTCGACGACGCGGTTGACTGGCTCCTCTCGCAGGAGATCCGCACCGACGGTGATTGGTCGCGGCGGACCGTCCCTGTGGCCCCGTCGGGCTGGTGCTTCGAGTATGCCAATCGCTTCTACCCCGACGTCGACGACACGGCGATGGTCCTCATCGCGCTGGCGACGTGGCGCGAGGGGGAGCGATCGGACGATGCGGCGTCGCAGCGGCGGCGGTCGCTGGTCGAGGCCGCGATCGATCGAGCCAGGCCCTGGCTCGAGGCCCTGCAGAACTCCGACGGCGGCTGGGGGGCGTTCGACAAGGACAACAACTGCGAGATCCTCTGCAAGGTGCCTTTCGCCGATCACAACGCGATGATCGATCCGAGTTCCCCCGATCTCGCTGGCCGGGTGCTGGAGGCGTTCGGAAGAATCGGCTATCGCCTCGGGCATCCGGCGGTCGACCGGGCGGTGGCCTACCTGCGGCGATCGCAGGAGGCGGACGGGGCGTGGTACGGGCGCTGGGGAGTCAATTACATCTACGGCGCCTGGCAGGCGATCGAGGGGCTGCGGGCCGTCGGGGTTCCCGCCGACGACCCCGCCGTCGCGGCCGCGGCCCGGTGGCTCCTCTCGCACCAGCAGCCCTGCGGTGGGTGGGGTGAGTCGGCTGACAGCTACGCCGACCCGAGCCTTGCCGGGCAGGGGGAGCCGACCCCGTCGCAGACCGCGTGGGCGTTGGCCGGATTGCTGGCGTCCGGGCACGCCGGTTCGCCGGAAGCCCGCCGTGGCGTTACCTGGCTGGTCGACCACCAGACCCCCGACGGGGATTGGGCGGAAGAAAACTTCACCGGAACCGGTTTCCCGAAGGTCTTCTATCTTCGCTACCACTGGTACCGAGTCTATTTCCCCCTCATGGCCCTGGGGCGGTGGTCGATCGCCCGGGGAACGGGCGATGCCGATGGCGCTCCGTCCGATGAAAACATTCACTCTGCCCGCCGTGCGGGCCAGGTTCGGGAGAAGGTTGCATGAGCGTTCCTGTCGGGCAGATGATCGCCGTCGTACGGCATGTTCTCCGCGAAAGGTGGCGTGGCAATCATCGCTATCCGCTCGTGCTCATGCTCGAGCCCCTCTTCCGCTGCAATCTCGCCTGTGGCGGCTGCGGAAAGATCCAGCATCCGACGGAGATCCTCCGTTCGCACCTCACGCCGGAGCAGTGCTTCCAGGCGGTCGATGAGTGTGGGGCGCCGATGGTGTCGATCCCGGGAGGGGAGCCGCTCCTCCATCCGCAGATCGAACAGATCGTCGCCGGGATCGTTGCCAGGAAGAAATACCTCTACCTCTGCACCAATGCCATCAAGCTGGAGGAGATGCTCCCCCACTTCACGCCGTCCCCCTTCCTGGCTTTCTCCGTCCATCTTGATGGGCCGAAGGAGGAGCACGATCACGCTGTCTGCCGCGAAGGCGTGTACGACGTGGCCGTGGCCGCGATCCGGGCCGCGCGGAAGGCCGGATTCCGGGTGACGACCAACTCGACCCTGTTCACCGACGCCGATCCGGTTCGCTACCGGCGGTTCTTCGACGAGGTGATGGCTCTCGGGGTGGAAGGGATGATGATCTCCCCGGGCTACTCCTACGAGAAGGCTCCCGACCAGGAACACTTCCTCGCGCGGCAGCGGAGCCAGTCGCTCTTCGCCCGCATCCTGGAAAATGCTCCGCGGCGTTGGAAGTTCAACCAGTCGCCGGTGTTTCTCGAGTTTCTCAAAGGGAACTGGGATCTCGAATGCCGCCCCTGGGGCACCCCGACGTACAACCTGTTCGGCTGGCAGAAGCCCTGTTATCTCCTCGACGAAGGCTATGCCACGAGTTTCCGCGGCCTGATGGAGGAGACGAGTTGGGCTAACTACGGCCGGGCCAGTGGCAATCCGAAGTGTGGCGATTGCATGGTCCACTGCGGCTATGAGCCGGCTGCGGTCGAGGCGACGTTCGGCTCGATCGCCGGCCTTCTCGCCACCGCCAGGCTGACGCTCTTCGGGGCGCCGAAGCGGCCCCTGCCGCCGCTTCCCGAGCCAGCACCCGCTGCCCCGCTTCGGGTCCAGCCCAACGGCCTCCATGCCCTTCCGGTGCTCGGCCAGTCGTCGGTGGCCATCGAGGCCGAGCCGGCCTGTGATCGGGTGGCGTAGCGGGACCGGGTGGCGTAGCGGGACCGGGTGGCGTAGCGGGCAAGAGGGGGACTGTCAGCCCAGCGTCCGCGCCGCTTCGATCGCCGCGCCCCGGGCGCCGGCCGTGTCACCGTCACGGATGACATGGATCGGGATCCCGGCCTGTTCCTCCCGCTGGGTCGGCATGCCCAGGCGGATTTCGTCGACAAACCAATCGCGGAAGGCGGCGCTGGTCTCGACGGCTCCTCCTCCCACGATCAGGGCGTCGGGATCGAATACGTTGACCATCTCGTCGAAGAACAGGCCGAGGGCCCGGGCCTGCACCCGGAACACCTCCCGGCAGAGCTCGTCGCCGCGCTCCGCCAGCCCACGGACCCGCTTGGCGGCCTCGGCGGGATCGGCCAGCCGGGCGAGCTCGTGACCTGGGTTCTTGGCGAGGAACCACGGAAGAATCGTGCGGCGGATCGCCGTCAGCGAACAGAGCGACTCGAGGTCCCCCGTCCGACCGCAGTTGCAGGCCGGATCGATCCCCTCGATCCCGGGGATCAACGTCCAGGGAATGAGGACATGGCCGAGCTCGCCGCCGAATCCACGTCGCCCTGCCACGACTTTGCCACCATGGATCACGCCGCCGCCGAGCCCGGTTCCGACGATCGCTGCGACGCTCGTGGCGTCGGTGTCGTCACCGAACAGGGCCACATGGCCCCACAGCGCCGCCGCGTTGCCGTCGTTGAGATAGGTGACCGGGAGGCCTGTCCGTGCGGAGACGCCGGCGCGGATGTCAAAACCGGCCCAGGCGGCGTGGGCGAAGTTCGTCGAGCCCCGGCGGCTGAGGACGCCGTCGGCGCTGGCCGGACCGGGGGTATCCAGACCGATCGCTGCCACGTCGGACAGTTCCAGTCCCGCTTGGCCGGCGGCGATGGCAAGCCCGTCGACGATCTGCGCGAGGCAGACATCAGGCCCTTCGACGCTCCGGGCGGGATGCTCGCACAGACCTTCGATGAGAAATCGCCCAGCCGAATCGAGGAAGGTGTAGTTGATGGCCGTTCCCCCGAGATCGATACCGGCGACGACACCTCGGGTCATGGGGAATCCTTCTGGGTGGGGGTGGAGGCGGCAAGCAGGCCACGTTTGATATGGCCAAGAATGGCTCGCAGGCCTCGGGTGCGGAGAATCCCCAGCACCTGCGCCAATCCCATCCGATCGAGGAGATCGTCGCGGATCATCAGCACCTCGTCGACAGGACGGCCTTCGACGGCCTCGGCGAGGATGGCGACGAATCCCATCACGGTCGGGGCCTCGGCCGCGACCTCGGCGTGGAGCTTCGCGCCGTCGGCGGTCAGTTCCGGCCAGAGATAGACCGGCGTTTGGCACTCGTGGACGCGGTGGTCGCCGCTGGCACGCTGCGACGCGATGTGGGGGGGAAGCGCAGGAAGCCGGGCGGCAAACTCGAGGAGGAGTTCGAGTTTCTCCCGCCCTTCGAGGTCGGCGAAGTCCTCGACAATCGAATCGATCCGTTGGGCGACGGTGCTCATGAAGGCGGTTCAGGAAAACGGATTCGGCTCGATCAATCCAAACAGTGAAAGCCCAAACAGCGAAAGCCGGTGGTGCCGGGCCGCCCCAGCGGCGGCACGGACTCAGGGGCGTGACCGGTCACGCCGGCGAGCCATCGGGGGTGGTTCCCTTGACGACCGGCACCCCGACGCAGTTGCCCCATTCCATCCACGATCCGTCGTAGTTCTTCACCTTCGCAAACCCGAGGAGGAAGGTGAGGACAAACCATGTCAGGCTCGACCGCTCGCCGATCCGGCAATAGGCGATCGTAGGGGAGCGACGCTTCAGCCCCGCCCCCTTCACGTAGAGCTTCTCGAGATCCTTGGCCGACTTGAACGTGCCATCCTCGTTAACCGACAGGGGCCAAGGGAT
Organism: Candidatus Kuenenia stuttgartensis; assembly: GCA_945873085.1. Taxonomy (GTDB): domain Bacteria; phylum Planctomycetota; class Planctomycetia; order Pirellulales; family UBA1268; genus QWOP01. The sequence continues at coordinate 17,429 of CAMCCR010000023.1, forward strand.
GTTGACGGCGCCGGGGATGTGGCCGCCACGCAGCGCCCCCTCGTTGGGATAGTCGGGCATGTGGAGCCGATCGCCGCAATACTCCTCGGGCGAGCGAACATCGACGAGGGGCCTTCCCCCCTTCTGATGCTTGAGCACTTCGTCGCGGAGGGCCCGCACCGAGCCATCCTGCTCGGGGGCCGTGTAGTGCCCGGGCTTCACATCCGGCCGGTCGGTCGACCAGGCCCGTCCCTCGAGTTGCCACTTCTTGCGGCCACCGTTCATGATCCGGCAATCGGGATGGCCGTAGAGCTTGAACACCCAGAACGCGTAGCAGGCCCACCAGTTGTTCCTGTCGCCGTAGAACACGACGGTCGTGTCGTTGGAAATCCCATTGTCGCGGCAGAGTTTCTCGAATCCGGCCCGGTCGACGTAGTCACGCCGGACCTGATCCTGGAGGTCGACCTGCCAGTCGATCTCGACGGCGCCGGCGACGTGTCCCTGGGTGTAAAGCGCCCGGTCCTCGTTCGATTCAACGATCCGCACCTTCGGATCGTGGCCGTGCTCGGCCACCCACTCGGTGCTCACAAGGACTTCGGGATTCGCGTAGCCAGCCATGGATTCGGATTCTCCTCGCCGTTACTGGGGGCGGCGACCTCGGATCGATGCCGCCGCCGGAATCGTAGTGGATGGGGATCCCGCAGTCCATCTGCCCCCCACCATCGCGATCATCAGCGGCTCCGGCGGCCGGGGGGATGCGCGGGTGGCGCCGTCCACGATTCTGGCCAGGGGTGGTATCATGGGCGACCTTTCCCGCCCGCGGCCCGGCCGCGATCCCACCCCTCCGTACAGAAGACTTCCCGATGGGCGCCGCATTCATCTACCAGATCACCGACCTGACCAAGAAGTTCGGACAGCGGGAACTCCTCAAGAACGTCAACCTCGCCTTCTATCCGGGGGCGAAGATCGGACTCCTCGGCCGCAACGGCGCCGGGAAGAGCACGCTCATGAAGATCATGGCGGGCATCGACAAGGAATATGAGGGGGAGACCCGCCTCGCCGACGGCTACACCGCCGGCTACCTCGAGCAGGAGCCGAAGCTCGATACGACAAAGACCGTGTTCGAGAACGTCATGGAGGCGGTCGCGCCGACGCGGGCGATCCTGGCCCGTTTCGAGGCGATCAACGCCCGGCTCGGTGAGCCGATGGAGCCGGAGGAGATGGAAAAGCTGCTGGCGGAGCAGGCGGCGGTCCAAGACCAGATCGAGGCCCGCGGGGCCTGGGATCTCGATCGGCAGGTGGAGATCGCGATGGACGCGATGAACCTCCCTCCTGGTGACTGGGAGGTGACGAACCTCTCCGGCGGCGAGCGGCGGCGCGTGGCGCTGTGCAAACTGCTCCTCGAGCGCCCCGACATGCTCCTCCTCGACGAACCGACGAACCATCTTGACGCCGAGAGCGTCGACTGGCTCGAGAAGCACCTCGCCGAGTATCCCGGCACGGTCGTCGCTGTGACCCACGACCGCTACTTCCTCGACAACGTCGCGAAGTGGATCCTCGAGGTCGATCACGGGCGGGGAATCCCCTTCGAGGGGAACTACTCGTCGTGGCTCTTCCAGAAGAAGGCCCGTCTCGAACTCGAGGAGAAGCAGGCCAGCGCCCGCCAGAAGACGCTCGACAAGGAGATCGAGTGGATCCGGATGTCGCCGAAGGCGCGGCAGGCCAAGAGCAAGGCCCGGGTCGCTTCCTACGAAAAACTGGCCGCTGAGCAGGCCGCTACCCGCGACACCGAGGTGGAAATCTTCATCCCGGCCAGCCGTTCGCTCGGCGATCTCGTCATCGAGGGGGAGGGGCTCTCCAAGGCCTTCGGCGACAAGGTACTGTTTGAAAACCTTTCCTTCCGCCTTCCCCCCGGCGGGATCGTCGGCATCATCGGCCCCAACGGCGCCGGTAAGACGACGCTCTTCCGGATGCTCGTCGGCCAGGAGAAGCCCGATTCAGGCGTGCTCCGTGTCGGGCCCACCGTCGATATCGGCTACGTCGACCAGAGTCGCGATGCCCTCGATCCCGCCAAGACGGTGTTTGAGGAGATTTCCGGCGGCCACGACACGATCGAACTCGGCAAGCGGACGGTGAACGCCCGCAGCTACGTCGCCAAGTTCAACTTTCAGGGGCCTGACCAGCAGAAGAAGGTCGGGACGCTGTCGGGTGGTGAACGCAACCGCGTCCATCTCGCCAAGCTCCTCCGCGCTGGTTCCAACCTCCTCCTGCTCGACGAACCGACCAACGATCTCGACGTCGACACGCTCCGTTCCTTGGAAGAGGGGATCACGAGCTTCGCCGGATCGGTGGTGGTCATCACCCACGACCGGTGGTTCCTCGATCGTCTGGCCACCCACATCATCGCCTTCGAGGGAGACGGCTATGTCCACGTCTGCGAGGGAAACTTCGAGACCTACGAAGTCAACCGTCGCGAGCGTCAGGGAATGGCAGCCGACGAGCCCCACCGCTTCCGCTACAAGAAGCTCCAGCACTGAAAATCCAGCTCCAGGGGCCTTGTTCGAGGCCTCGGATCAGGAGTTCTGGGGCCGCGAGGCGGTGCCGGAGCGGAGTTCCTTGGGAAGTGGGAAGTACACATCCTCCTCGCGGATCGATCGCTCCTCCGCGGTCGCTTGGTAGTGATCCTGGAGCCAGCGGACGCAATCCTGGACAACGCTCTCCGGGGCACTCGCCCCCGCGGTGATCACCACCGTCTCGTCGCCACGGAACCAGCTGGCGTCGATCTCGTTGGCGCCATCGATGAGATGGGAAGGGATGCCCCGTTCGCGGGCGAGCTCGGCGAGCCGCTGGCTGTTTGAACTGTTTTGACTTCCCAGCACGATCACGACATCGGCGTCATCGGCGAGGGTGCGGACCGCTTCCTGCCGGTTTTGAGTTGCGTAGCAGATGTCGTCCTTCGGCGGGCCGACGATCTGGGGAAACCTGGCTTTCAAGCGGGTGATGATCCGCGAGGCATCGTCGACGGAGAGCGTCGTCTGAGTCAGGTAGGCGAGACGATCGTCCGGGCCGAAGGTGAGGCCGTCGACCTCCTCTGGGGAATCGACGAGCGTGAACGCCTCCGGCGCCTGCCCCATGGTCCCGATCACCTCGTCGTGCCCCTCGTGACCGATGAGCACGATGCGGTGGCCGCTCTTGGCGTACTTGATCGCCTCGAGATGAACCTTCGTCACCAGCGGACAGGTGGCGTCGATCGCCAGGAGCCGGCGCTCGGCCGCAACCCGCCGGACCTCCGGAGCGACGCCGTGGGCCGAGAAGAGCAGCACCGCGCCCTCGGGCACTTCCTCCACCCGATCGACGAACACCGCCCCCTCGCGCACAAAACGATCGACAACATGCTTGTTGTGGACGATCTCGTGATAGACGTAGATCGGGGTGCCATGAATGCGGATCGCCGTCTCCAGCGTCTCGATCGCCATGTTGACACCGGCACAGAAACCGCGAGGGCCGGCAAGGAGGATCTTCATCGTGCGTTCCAGGCTGGAATTGACGGGAGCGGGGGGCGGGCAGGAGAGGAAACAGATATCCTAGCTTTCCGGCGACAAAGGCATCCATGGCTTTTGTTCACGCCGTCCACCCCGGAAAGAGCCGTCCACGCCATGGCCCGCCCCACCATTCAGCCGACGGACGGCATGCCGGGCGCCGATGCCGACGCTCGCGATGCCACCCCGTGGGCCCTCCACGAGGTGCCGGGCGACCTCGATCTGGCCGCCGCCGAGACCTGGTGTCGCCAGGTCGCGGAGAGCCACTACGAGAACTTCACCGTCGCCAGCCGGATCGTCCCTGCCCGGCTCCGTCAGGATCTCGCCAACGTCTACGCCTACGCCCGGTGGAGTGACGATCTCGCCGACGAAGCACCCTCCCCCGCTGCGGCGGAGGAAGCGCTCGGCGCGTGGCGGCGCCGACTGGAGGCCTGCTTCGCCGGCCGGCCCGACCATCCGGCATTCGTGGCGCTGGCCGATACCGTCCGGCGCACCGGTCTGGGGATCGAGCCCTTCGCCCACCTCCTCGATGCCTTCGACGAGGATCAGCGCTTCGATGCCCGCGGAGCGACGGTGCGGTATGGCACGCGCGACGACCTCGTCGCCTACTGTCGGCGATCCGCTGATCCGGTCGGCCGCATCGTCCTCGGGCTCGAGGAGTGTCGCGATCCGGAGTTGGTGGCGATGTCGGATCGAATCTGCACGGGACTGCAGTTGGTGAACTTCTGGCAGGACGTCCGGCGGGACCGACGCGCCGGCCGGGTCTATCTGCCGGCCGAGGATCTCGCGCGACACGGTGTCGAGGAATCGGCGCTCGACGAACCGGTCGGCACCCCCGCCTTCAAGGCCCTGATCCGTGATGAGGTCGACTGGGCCCGGACCCTGTTTGACGCCGGCGCCCCGCTCGCCCGTCGCGCCCCGCGGAGCCTGCGTGCCGCGATCGGAATGTTTCTCGCCGGTGGACGTGCCGTGGCCGATGCTATTCAGGCGATCGGCTTCGACACCCTCCGGGCCCGCCCGTCGCTGGGGCGCTTCCAGAAATCCCGCCTCGCGGCCCGGGCGGCGGTTTCCGTTGCCTGGGGAACGATCGCGGATCGGTTGCGGGGGGGGCGATGAGCAGCGGGCTTGCCGCCGATCACGAGGCCTGTGCCGCGCTGCTCCGGAAGAGCGGTTCAAGCTTCGCCTTGCCGATCCGTCTTCTCCCCGCAGAGAAGCGCCGCGGCACCACGGCGCTCTATGCCTTCTGCCGTCGGGCGGACGACATCGTCGACGGAGGGGAGGGGGAAAGGGTCGATCCCCGGGCCGCGGAAGTGGCCCTCGACGCCTTTGCCGCCGACCTCGAAGGGGCCCTGCAGGGCGCCGGCTCGGCCGACCCGGTGATCCGGGCGCTGGTCGACACCGTGCGCCGATACGGCATCCCCCCCGACTACCTCCGGGCCGTGCTCGACGGCGTGCGAATGGATCTCCACCCTCTCGACATCCCCGATGTCGCTGCGCTCGAACTCTACTGCGGCCGCGTCGCTAGCGCCGTCGGCCTCGCGGCGATCCACATCTGGGGATTCCGTTCGTCGGAGGCGATCCCCGCGGGGCAGGCCTGCGGATTGGCGTTTCAGCTGACCAACATCCTCCGCGACATCCCGGAGGATCTCGACCGTGGCAGGCTCTACCTTCCTGCCGCGGACCTCGCCGCTGCCGGATGCAGCCGCTTCGACCTCCGTCGCCCGGAGGCGGCCGATGCCCTCCGGCGACTCGCGGCGATCGAGGTCGCCAGGGCCGATGGCTACTACCGGCGGGCCCGGGCCCTCGACCGACTGCTCTCCACCGACGGACGGATCGTCTTCCGGGCGATGTATGGGGCCTATCGAACCATCTTCCATGCCGTTCGACGCAGCGGCCACGGGATTTTTTCCAAGCGCGTGAGCCCCCCGAAGCCGCTCCTTGCCGGGGCGGCATTGATGGCAGTAGCCACCGGCCCCCGTGGAATTGGTGAACCATGGTGAACGCACCCACCGCGCCTCATGTCGTTGTCGTCGGTGCCGGGCTGGCGGGCCTTGCGGCGGCCGCGGCGCTCGTCGAGGGGGGCTGTCGCGTAACGGTGCTCGAAGCGCGGCGGCGGGTCGGGGGACGCGCCGCCTCATTCGATGATCCTCTCGGTGGCGGGCTCGTCGATGCCTGCCAGCATGTGGCGATGGGTTGCTGCACCAACTTCCTCGATCTCGCCGGTCGGGCGGGGTTTGCGGGGAGCCTGCGGCGCGACCGGACGCTGTGGTTCATCTCGCCCACAGGGGAGCGCTCGGCATGCACCCCGTGGTCGAGCCTCCCGGCGCCGCTCCACCTCGCTCCGCTCCTCTTTGGGATGCGGCACTTCTCCTGGTGGGAGCGGAGCAAACTCGGCCTCGGGATGCTCCGGCTCGCCCGGACACGCGGGCTGGAGCTCGGCGACACCGCGGCGGCGTGGCTCGAGCGGATCGGCCAGCCGGAGCGGGTCGTGCGGCTCTTCTGGCAGCCGGTTCTGGAAAGTGCCCTCGGCGAGTCGATCGATCTCGTCAGCGTTTCGGCGGCGCGCAAGGTGGCCGTCGACGGATTTCTCGCCCACCCCAAAGCCGCCGATCTCCATGTGCCGGTGGAGCCGCTCGGCGTCCTCTTCGGCGAGCGATTGCTCGACTGGTTGCGGGAGACCGGCGTGCAGATCGAAACAGGCACGCCCGCGCAGGGCATCGAGCGCGACGGAGGCGAGGTCCGTGGTGTCAGCACTCCCGGAGGGGTGGTGGCCTGTGATGGTGTCGTCGTCGCCGTCCCTTGGCGGGCCGCGGCGCGACTCGTGCCGGAGTTGGTTCCACAGGCCGAGGAACGACTCGCGGGGTCGCCGATCACGGCCGTCCATCTGTGGTTTGACCGGCAAGTCATCGATCTGCCCCATGCCGTGCTCGTGGGGCGAGTGTCGCAGTGGGTGTTCCGGTCCGAGGCTGCAGCAGGCGCGCCCGGCGCCGGCTACTGCCAGGTGGTGATCAGTGCCTCGCGCGGCCTGCTCGGTGGCGATCGCGATCGGCTCGTGGCCACGGTCGTCGACGAACTCCGGGAGGTTTTCCCCGCAGCGCGGACCGCAACGCTCCTCGGCAGCCGGGTGGTGACCGATCCGACCGCCGTCCTCTCGGTGCGCCCCGGCGTCGATGCCGTCCGCCCCGG
>CAMCCR010000024.1 GCA_945873085.1 Candidatus Kuenenia stuttgartensis
CGGGTTTTCACTCGAGAGGAGTTTTCATGTTCCGTCTGTCGCTTGCGGCGGTCATCGCGACCGTCTGTTTGTTCGTCTGTTGTCCAGGCACTTGGGCCCAGGTCGCCGTCGAGGAACCGCCCGTCGCCATGGCTACGCCCCAAGCTGCCGCGCCTGCCGCGTCTCAAGCCCAGCCCCCATCCGCGGCCCATCTGAGGGGCACCTATGACACCGGGTCGATCGCCTGGATCCTTGTCAGTGCGGCGCTGGTGTTCTTCATGATGCCCGGACTTGCCCTCTTCTACGGCGGCATGGTGCAGGCCAAGAACGTCCTCAACATGTTCATGCTCGTGATGATTTGCATCCCGATCGTCGCCATCGAGTGGGTGGCCTACGGCTACAACATGGCCTTCGCCGTTCCCTCGGCCATCGCCCTCGATGCCGGTGTCGGCCCCGACGGCAAGGAGCTTCCGAAGCACAGCTACCTCGGCTGGGATCCGGGGCTCGTCTTTTTCAACTCGTTCGCCGAGCTGAACGTCGACGGCGCGAACGCTTACGAGCGGATCGTGACCAGCGGCGATACGGTCGAAGCAGCACCCAACGGCGTGCCTGAGCTCCTCTTCGCCATCTATCAGATGATGTTCGCGATCATCACGCCGGCCCTCATCGTCGGAGCGATCGCCGAACGGGTGAAGTTCAGTGCCTGGTGCCTGTTCACGCTTCTATGGGCAACGATCGTTTACAACCCGGTCTGCCACTGGGTCTGGAACGTCAACGGCTGGCTGTTCCAAAAGGGCGTGCTCGATTTCGCCGGCGGCACCGTCGTTCACGTCCTCGCGGGCGTGTCGGCGCTGGCGCTGCTGCTCATCCTGCCGAAGCGGCGTGGCTATCCGGGTGCTCAATTCGTCCCTCACAGCGTCGGCTGGACGCTCATGGGGGCCGCCATGCTCATGGTCGGCTGGTTCGGCTTCAATGCCGGGTCGGCAATTGCTGTCGGCAAGGACTTCCTCCCGGTGGCCGGCGGCGTCGCAGTGCTCGCCTTCGCCACGACCGCGATCGCCGGCAGCGCTGCCTCCGGGGCGTGGGTGTTGGCTGAGTCGCTCAAGGTCGGCAAGCCGTCGTCCCTCGGCTTCGCCTCCGGCATGGTGGCAGGGCTCGTGGCAATCACCCCCTGTGCCGGGCACGTCAGCCCGTTCAGTGCCCTCCTCATCGGGCTCATCAGTGGAGTCGTCTGCTTCCTGGCCGTCCAAGCCAAGCCGATGCTCGGCTATGACGACTCGCTCGATGTCGTCGGCGTCCACGGTGTGGGCGGAGCCCTCGGCGCCCTCCTCGTCGGCCTGTTCTGCATCCGGCCGGCCGTGGGAGGCATCGACCAAGTCCTGATCCAGGCGCAGGGCCTGCTCTGGGCCGGCGGCTACGCCTTTCTCTGCACGCTCGTGCTCGGGTTCCTGATCCACAAGACGATCGGGTTCACGGTTAGCCATCAGGCTCAGGCCGAAGGCCTCGACTACGCCGAACACGGGGAGTCGGCCTACCACCTCACCTGATCACGAGGAGATTGAGATCCCTGACCGGGATGCGGCCCGGTCGATTCGAGACGCGCGGCGGGGAAAACCCCCGTCGCCACGAGCCCCAGAAGGGTGCCCCAACGGTCCGGGTGTGTACTCCGCAATTGCACACCCGGACCGGGGCATCCTCGCCCCGCTGCCCTCACCTCATGCCACTCCGCTTCTGGATCGTCCTCGGGCTCTCCCTCCTGGCCGGCCTGATGGTTCTTCGGGCGACCCCGCGCGGCGGCAAGCGTCCCCCCAGTGCAAAGCGATGGCGCGGCCAGATCAAGCCGGTGCCGCCGCCACCGATCCCCTCTGGCCCTCGCGCCGACTGACTTCCGGCGGTGCCGGCTCCCCCTCCGCGCGCCGCATTCCCGGCCTGCTATCGTGAGGGAACGTGTCGCCGTCCACGCCCCTCCGAGGTCGTCATGCCATCTGCCATTCCCAAGCTCCCCGTCACTCCAAAGAGCTCGCCCCCTGCCGTGGGGCTCGGCCTCTGGAAAATTGACCGGGCCGACACCGCCGGGATGGTCGAGGAGGCGCTGCGGGTCGGCTACCGGCACCTCGATTCGGCCTGCGACTACGGCAACGAGGTCGAGGCCGGCGTGGGGATCCGCTCGAGCCTCGCCGCCGGCGTCTGCCGCCGCGAGGATCTGTGGGTGACATCGAAGCTCTGGAACACCTACCACGATCCGCGGCATGTCCGCGCCGCCGCGGAACGCTCCCTCCGCGACCTTGGCCTCGACCACCTCGATCTCTACCTCGTTCATTTCCCGATCGCGCAGCGGTTCGTGCCGTTCGAGGAACGCTATCCCCCTGGCTGGATTCACGACCCGACGGTATCCCGGCCGCGGATGGAGATGGTCAACGTCCCGCTGGCGGAGACGTGGGGGGCTCTTGAAGAACTCGTCTGGGCCGGGATCGTCCGCCGTATTGGCGTCTGCAATTATTCGACCGCGTTGCTCCGCGATCTCCTCGCTGGGGCGAGGATCCCGCCGGCCGTCCTGCAGGTGGAGCTCCACCCGCTCCTCGCCCAGGAGAAGCTCCTCCGCTTCTGCCGGGAACAGGGGATCGCCGTGACGGCCTTCTCTCCGCTGGGCGCCCCGTCGTACGTCCCTCTCGGCATGGCCCGGCCCGAGGAATCGCTCCTCGACCATCCCCTCATCCGCGACACCGCCAGCGCCTGCGGACGAACCCCGGCCCAGGTCCTTCTCCGCTGGGGGGTGCAGCGTGGGACCTCGGTGATCCCCAAGACCTCACGGCGCGAGCGGCTGAAGGAGAACCTCGAGCTCTTCGACTTCACCCTCACAGGACCCCAGATGGCGGCGATTTCTGCCCTCGACCGGGGGCAGCGGTTCAACGACCCGGGGGTGTTCTGCGAAGCGGCCTTCGGGACCTTCTGCCCGATCTACGAGTGAGTAGCCTCGAGGGTGCCCTGAGGATTCCTCCGGGCACACGGAACGAACACATCCCACAGATAATCTGTCTCCATCGACCACGGTTGGCCTGACCAACCGACAGGAAGTGCCTCCCCGGGCCCGGCGGCAATGCGGACCATTCCTTGTGTCCCTTTGCCGACGTCTTTATGATTTAAAGCCGGGGGGGATCGCGCGGCCGGGGGGGGATGCCACCGGTCTGGACCGATCGCCCCAACGATCTCTTCTGTCGACGCGTCTTTTCATTCCCTTCTCGCCCAGTCGCTTCCTCTCTCTCTCCGAGGAGTCTCCAATGCGTCTGTCTTGTTCCATCGGCCCGCGCAAGGCCGGCTTCACGCTGGTCGAATTGCTCGTGGTCATCGCCATCATCGGCACGCTCGTCGGCCTCCTCCTCCCGGCCGTCCAGGCGGCGCGTGAAGCGGCCCGGCGAAGTGCCTGTTCCAACAATCTCAAGCAACTCGGACTGGCGCTGGCCAACCACGAGGGGGCCAGGAAGAACGTCCCTGCGTGGGGCCAGGAGTTCACGACCGCCGAAGGGGCGGCGATGAGCCCGCCCAGCCCCTATTTCAACGCCACCACCGACGCGCGGAAGCCGTTCGGCGTGCTCGGACAGATCCTGCCCTACATGGAAGGGGGCACGATCTACAACATGTTCAACCACAAGCGGCCGCTCCTCGATCCGCTCAACCTGCCGCCGCCCTGGCCGGGCGGTCAGCAACAGCCCGGTGCCCTCGCCACCGTGCCTGCGTTCATCTGCCCGTCCACGCCGAACGTGCCGTCGGACTACCAGCCTTACTTTGCCGCGCTCGGCGTGACCCAGCCGTTTCTGATGCCACGCACCGACTACGTGCCGATCCGTGGTCTCCACAGCTCGCTCGCCACGTGCGTCGGCTTGCCGGCCACGACCACCCACAACGGGATGCTCGGCGCCGAGAACATCGTCACCAACCGGTGGGTCAAGTACTCGCAGGTCATCGACGGGCTATCGAAGACGATCTGCTTCATCGAGGAAGCTGGCAAGCAGCAGAGGTTTTATCGAGGGCAACCCCTCCAGGCGTCGGCCCTCGGTGGAAATCTGGTGCTCAACTCGTTCTACGGCGACTGGAACGTCGCCCGCCACACGCGCGGCCTGAGTGGGGCCAATCCCGCTGATCCCCGAGCCGCCGGGTGTGGGGTGATCAACATCCTCAATGACGACAACCCGTACGCCTTCCACCCGGGCGGTGTGTCGATCGTGCGCGGCGACGCGTCGGTCGGGTTTCTCCAGCAAGACGTCGACACCTTCGTCTTCGCGGCCCTCGTGAGCCGGGATGGCGGTGAATCCCTCGACAATTCGCAGTGACGGATTCGTCGATTCGCTTAGAGCGGGCCCGGCCGGTCGCTTCGCCGACCGGCCGGGCTCCCTGCATGTCGCGGAGCCGCTTCCGACGTCTGTGATGACCGGCCTCCCTGGCCCTCGCGTCCCCCTTCCCATCTCCCCGATCACCGGAGCTCCACCATGCATCGAGCCCGCCTCCCTTTCCGGCTTCTCCTGGTGATGGTGATGCTCACCCCGGTCGCCTCCGGCTGCGGCGGGACCAAGGGGAACAATCTCCCCAAGGTCACCGGAAGCGTGAATGTCGATGGCAAGCCGGCCGACGGTGCCGTCCTTCTCTTCTATCCCGAAGGGGGCAGAGCGGCCACGGCCACGGGAACGGCCGACGCTTCCGGCACGTTCACGATCGTCACGAACATGGAGCCGGGCATTGCCTTGGGCCGCTACAAGGTGACGGCCTCGTGGCCCGATCCTTCCCAGCGTGCGACCGCGGAGGATCTCCAACGTGGGGTCTCGAAGGATGCGGCCGATCTCCTCGGCGGCCGGTACGTGGCCCCCGATCGAACGCCTCTCACCGCAGAGATCACCTCCGCCACAAAGCAACTCCCGCCGTTCGAACTCTCGACGAAGTGACCTGGCCCGCCCCCCAACCCCAACTCTGGACTCTGGATTCCCCCATGTCGCTGCGCGCTTCGTTCGTTCTCGTCTTCCTGATCGCCCTCCTCGATGGGCTCCATGCTGGCCATCCGGCCGCCGCGGCTCCCCCGGCGGGCGCGACGGTGGAATTGCCGATCGATGACTACCTCGACGACGACGATGGAGCCTTCAGTTGGGAGGTCGCGAAGGGCGACGGCAAGGCGGGGACGACGACCGTCATCAAGCTCACGAGCCAGTCGTGGCGGGCTCCCGACGAGGTCAGCCGACAGAAGTGGGAGCACTGGCTGATCATCGCCCGACCGGAGACGCTCAAGACCGACAAATGCTTTCTACTGGTGAGCGGCGGGGGCAACGACGGCGCGAACGTGCCCAACGGGCCGAGTGGCCTCGTCACGACCATCGCCGAGGTCACCGGCAGCATCGTCGTCGAGTTGAAGCAGATCCCCAACCAGCCGATCGTGTTCCACGGGGACGGCACGCCCCGCAAGGAGGACGATCTGATCGCTTACTGCTGGGACAAGTTCCTCGACACCGGCGACGCCACCTGGCTCCCCCGCCTGCCGATGGTGAAGAGCGTCTGCAAGGCGATGGACTGCATCGAGGAATGGTCGAAGGAGGAGGGGATCCCGGTGCACGGATTCGTCGTCGCCGGAGCCTCGAAGCGCGGCTGGACGACCTGGATGACCGGAGCGACCGACGACCGCGTCGAGGCGATCGTCCCGATCGTGATCGACGTCCTCAACCTCGACGAGCAGCTCATGCATCACGGCGCCACCTACGGCTACTGGGCCAAGGCTCTGGGCGACTATGTCCGCCACGGCATCGTCCAGAACCCGGAGCACCCGCGGATGGAGGAGCTCCACGCGATCGAGGATCCCTATTCCTATCTCGACCGGCTCACGCTCCCGAAATACATCGTCAACGGCAGCGGCGACCAGTTCTTCGTCCCCGACTCGTCGCGCTTTTACTACGACGATCTCCGGGGGGAGAAGCATCTCCGCTATGTCCCCAACACCGATCACGGGGTCGAGAAGAATCCCGATTCTGTCACGAGCATCATCGCCTTCTACGAGATGATCATCGCTGCCAAGGCCCGCCCCGCGCCGGCGTGGACGTTCGAGAAGGATGGCTCGATCCGCGTGCGCAGCGACGTCGCGCCGCAGGCGGTGATCCTCTGGCAGGCCCACAACCCCGACGCGCGCGACTTCCGCCTGGCAACGATCGGCAGCGCCTACAAGCCGACGATCCTCCAGCCGGAGGCTGACGGGAGCTACGTCGGCAGGCCCCGCGTCCAGCCCAAGGGGTGGACGGCAGCCTTCGTGGAGCTGACCTACGACACCGGCGGCACGTTCCCGTTCAAGGAATCGACCGCCGTCCGTATCACCCCCGACACGCTCCCCCACGCCGGCTTCGACCCGAAGACGCTCCCCTACGAAGGGGAACTGCCGGCAACGGCGAAGTGACCCGGGAGCCTTTGTCCCCCCACGAGAATGAACCGATGCGTCTCCGTACGTTGCTCCCGATCCTCATCGTGGCCTGCGGAGTCGCCGCCGGCCTCCTGACGGGTGGCGCGCAGGCAAGCGAGCCCCGGTTCCGGGCGGCAGCCGCGGTGCGCGTGATCACCCCCGAGCCGCTCCTGCCTGTGTCGGGGGGAATGGGGCCCGCCCATCCCGTCACCGAAAAGCGCGGTGAACTCACCGCACGGGTCTTCGTCGTGGCTGACGCGGATACGACGGTGGCCATCGTCGGCATCGACGTCCTCGGATTCCCAGCCGTCCTCGGCGACAAGGTGCGGGCGCTCGTCCCCCGTCTCCCCCCGGACCATCTCCTCATCGGCGCCACCCACACCCACAGCGCCCCCGATTGCTACGCCTTCCCCGATGGGAAGGGGGGGCACACGGGGAATCTCGCCTGGATGGAGGAGGTCGTGCGGCGGACGGCCGCGGCTGTCAACGAGGCCCTCGACGGCCTCCGTCCGGCGTCGCTGCGGGTCGCCACGGCGGAGGCCCAGGGAAGGATCGCGTTCAACTATTACGCCCCCGATCTCTACGACCGGCGGATGGGGGTCATCCAGGCCGTCGGCAGCGACGGCACGCCGATCGCCACGCTCGTCAACTACGCGATCCACCCCGAGGTGCTCGGCAACAAGCGGGGCATCCTCTCCCCCGACTGCGTCGGCCCGATGTGCACGCGGATCGAAGCGAGCGGCGGCGGCGTGGCCGTGTTCCTCAATGGCGCTCAGGGGGGCATGGTGACGGCCGACAACCGCGATCTCGAAGCCCCCGCCGATCCGGTCCGCGGTGTTTGGAAAGACATCGGCACGTGGGAGGAATGCGAGCGGATCGGCCACACGATGGCCGACGAGGCACTGCGGATCGTGGCTGGAGCGGAAACCGACGCGACCCCGGCCGTGGCGGCAACGTCCCGCGACGTCTCCTTCCCGGTCGAGTCGGACGATCTGTGGGCCGTTGTCTCCCTCTCGCCACTCGGCTATCCCCACGACGACGCCACGCGCACGATCACCGCGAGGCTCGCCATGGTCGATCTCGGCAAGGCACGGATCCTCACGATCCCCGGGGAGGCCCTCCCCAACATCGGCGCCTATCTCAAGCGGAAGGCCGGTGACGACACCTTCCTCTTCGGGCTTACCAACGACGCCTTCGGCTACATCCTCACCAAGGAGGATTTCCTCGCCTTCCCGCGCTACCAGTATGTTTCGCGCGTGTCGCTCGGCGAGCGCACCGGGACGATCCTCGTCGACAACCTCCTTGAGATGGTGCGCGAGACGCCCCGCCCCGCCACGAAGTGATCGTCGCCGGAGCGAATCACTCGTCGGCGATCAGGCCGTGATAGCGGCCCATGTGATAGGGGAGGAGGAACACCGTGCCGCTGGCCAATTCGCGGCCGTCGCCCCCCTGATCGAGCTTCCACGGATCGGTGTTCCAGTGGGAGAAGCTCCGCTCGTCCACCGGCAGCACCTTGCCATCGACGCGGTGACCACGCGGGGCGGCGTCAGGGTGGTTTAAGTCGATCGACTGCTGCGGCGGAAGTCGGATGACATCGAGACGGTGGGCATTCGTGTGGCGCCACTGGCATCGGTCGAGTGGCAGCATCACGAGGCTCTCGATCGAGTCGTCGAGCCATTGCCCGTCGTGGCCCGGATCGCACGGGCCGCCGGGACCGGCCGCGCGGGCCGCGGTGGCAAAGGCGAAATTGAAGAACGGGTTGCGCTCGGGCTGCTCGAGCAGCCAGGCGCCATGGAAAGCCGCGAGGTAGGAACGCCGCAAGTCGGCGTCGGCCTCGTAGCGGACGAGGTGGTGGAAGCTCATGAACGCCATTTCGTCGTCCGACTGGTTGCCCGAGCCGATCCCGCGCTGGACCTTTGGCGAGAGCGCGTTGGCGGCGTAGGCGTGGTCGCGGCGGAGCGTGGCGGCGGCAGCGGCGAAGCGGGGTTCGCCGGTGACATGACCGGCGATCGCGAGATACGCGAGCATGCTCATCGAATTGAGTCCTCGCTCCACCTGCCAGCGCGGATCATGGTTGAGCGCGGCGGGGGAATACTCGCCCCACCTGGTCGTCTGCCCGTCGTGATCGACAAGCCGGAAGCCATGGTCGACGAGGTGGTCGGTGAGCCGGGCGACGACGCGTCGCACCTCCTCCTTCTCCTCGACTGATTCCGCGACGAGGTCGTGGTAGAGGGCGAGGAAGAAATAGTGCCCGTCGAGCTCGTCGGAGCTCGTGTCCGCCTTCCACCACCAGCGTCCATCCGCCGACTTCGGCCAACGGGGCGAGAGCGTCTTCCAGAGCGGATCATTGCCCTCGCGGAGTTGACGGTCGCGGGCCTCCTGGCCCACGTTCGGATCGGGGGCGTCGGCAGGGAGAACCGTCCGCGCGGGGAAGCCAGGCGCCGGGGCATGCTCCCCCCCCTGCGTCACCTCCTGGAGGAAGGCGAGCGCCCGGAAGGCACGGTCGGCCCGGTGCTTGGCCTCGGGCGTGCGGTCGTGGGCGAAGGCATAGCACTGGGCAGCGCCGTACATCGCCGTCCACAGGCCGTCGTTGTCGCTGTCGCTGCGCCGCGCAGTCGTCGTGTCGCCGGGAACGTCGAGATCGGCGGTCGCCACGAAGCGATGCTCGGTGCGGGCGATCGCTCGCTCGATCACCTCCTCGTAATGCCGCGCCTTCTCGGCGAGGGTCATCGAGCGCTCGGCGATCCATCCCGCCCCCCGGTCGGTGGCGACGAACAGATTCCCCTCCGGGTCAACGACGAGGTCACGGACGTCGTCGCCGGGGAGCCAGCGTGGCCCCTGCCGGTAGCGGAACACCCCATCGCGCCATTCGACCACGCCCTGCCTCGTCCCGAACCACACTCGACCGTCGGGCGCGGCGGCAACGGCCGTGAAGTCGGCGACCGGAAGTCCCTCGGCACCGGTGAAAAACTCCCACGCCGCGCCCTCTCTTCGCTCGAGCGCCTCCTCACGGCGCCGGGCGATGCCGGCAGGCGTGGCGACGACCAGTCTCCCGGCAGCGTCGTAAGCAACGCCACGGACATCGGTTGCCCCCCACACCAACCCGCGTGGATCCCGCGGGGCGAGCCGTTCCCACGGGCCACCGTCGACCCGCTCAAACAGCCCTCCGCCCGTCGCCGCGGCCACGGCGCCGTCTCTTCTGGCAACCTGACGTATCTCGTCCCTCGGCGCCACATCCGACAGATCCTCGCCGTTGTCGCGCGTTGCGAGAGCAGCTTCGGGCGCCGGCTCGAACCCTCCCCCCTCCAAGCGATACGCGCTGTTGCCAGCGCCGAACAGAACTCGCCCCGTCGGATCGATCCAGACGCGCTCTGGCAGGAACCGCTCCGGCAAACCGGGGGGCCATTCGCGATGGAGCGGCACCTGCTGGAGAAAACGCCCGACCGGCCGGGCCACCGCGGGCGGTGCTGTGGCATCGGCCGCGCCGGCAGCGCTCGAGGCCTCCACGGCGAGCATGAGGAGGCACAACCGGACGGCGAGCTTGATCATGGTGGATCACGAAGTGGGAGAGACTCGCCGCGGAAGCGGCCGATACGTCGTCAGTCGGGGAGGTGGAAGAAACCGATCGCCAGGATCACATAGACCCCGAGGAGGAGGCATCCCTCGAACCAGTTGGCGCGGCCGTCCTGGATCAATTCGCGGGTGATCACGGTGGCAAGCACGATTGCCACCACTTCGAAGGAAGTGAAGGCGAGGTCCATCGGCTGGCCGAGAAAAAGCCCGGCAAAGACGAGCAGCGGGGCGACGAGGAGGACGATCTGGATCGTCGAGCCGACCGTCGCGGAAAGAACGAGCGACGGTTTTCCCTGTCGGGCGAAGCGGAAGCTGGCGAGGATTTCCCCGAGGCTGCCGACGCCTCCGAGGAACACGATCCCGCTGAAGGTGTCGGAGAGCCCGAGGCTCCGGGCTGTCGGCACGAGCGCTTCCGAGAGGGCTTCGCTGACCATCGCCAGGAGCGTCGCCGCCACACCGAGCACGGCAAGGCTCCGCCAGGAGGATTGCTGGGGCGCGTCATCGTGGTGCCGTTCCGCCGCGATCAGCCCCGTGTCGTTCCCTGGAGCGAGGATCGTGACGGCGAGATTGACGACATACATGCCGAGGAGCACGACCGACATCTCGAGCGACAATCCCCGTGTTCCTTCCGGAGCGCCGAGCGTGAACGCGGCGGGGACAATGAAGCAGAAGGCGCAGATCATCAGCATCGAGGCGCTGACATTGAGCCGACGCCGGTCGATCCGCTGCTCGCCGTGCCGCAGGCCCCCGGCGAGGAGCGCTACGCCCAGGCTGACCAGCAGATTGGCAAGGATGGCGCCGGTGAGCGAGGCCTTGACGACGCCGGTGAGGCCGTTGGAAAGCGCCACCATCCCGATGATCAGTTCCGGCAGGTTGTTGAGGGTCGAATTGACGAGCCCTCCGGCCACCGGCCCCTGCCTGGCGGCGAGGTGCTCGGTGGCGTCACCAATCAGCCCCACCAGCGGCACGATCGCCGCCAGGGCTGCGACCGAGACGGCGATCGGCGGCGCCTCGAACCAGGCCAGGCCGAGAGCCAGAGGAACGGCTGCCAAGAACCACCGTGCTGTCATCTGTTGCTCCCGACCCGGTCACACCGGGATTCCGCCGGGGTTTCGCGAATCGGCCCGGCGGGGCCATGATGGTCCTCTCCGTCACCGGAGACAAGCCGGCAACCGATCCCCCGCTCCCCGCGCCACCACAAGGCCTCCCGATGCCATCCTGGTTCACCGATGCCTTTCCGAGTGACGCAGAGCTCCGCGGGGCGAGCATCGTCACGCGCCTCCTCGCCGCGCTCGTCCTCGGCAGCCTCGTCTCGATGACCTACTCGACCACGAGGCGCCGCCACGCCGCGCAGGCCACCGATCTCTCGCAGACGCTCCTCCTCCTGGCGGTGGTGATCGCCATGATCACCCTGGCGATCGGCGACAGCACGGCGCGGGCCTTCAGCCTCGTCGGGGCCCTGGCGATCGTCCGCTTCCGGAGCGTCGTCGACGACCCCCGCGACACGGCCTTCGTGATCCTCGCCGTGGCCGTCGGCCTCGCCGTCGGAGCCGGGTTTATTCTCGTGCCACTGATCGGACTGCCGATCGCGGCGGTCATCGCCTGGGCGTTCTCCAAGGAGGCGCTTCAGGCCTCGCCCGTCTCTGCTCCGTCCTGCCGGGTGGCCCTGCGAACGACGCCGGACTGCCCCGCCGGGCCGATTCATCAGGCATTGGCCACCCACCTCGTCCGTCTCCATCCGCGGCGGATCGAGACGGTGAAGAAGGGGACACTCGTCAAACTCGTCTACTCCGGGCGGATCAAGCCCGATGGCGATGGCCATGCGCTGATCCGCTCGCTCCAGGAATGCCCCGGGGTCCTCGGCGTCGAGGTGGTGTTTTCCGAGTCGGCCGCAAACTGATCCTGTGGCGGCCGTTCACTCCGGGAGAAACGGCCTGCCCGATCGGAACAGCTCGCGATGCCCACGAATCTCGGCTGCAAGCGCCGCATCCCCCACCTCCTCAGCCAGGGTCACGGCACGGTCAGCCACCTCGAGGGCCGCCGGATAGTCCCCCTGAGCCGCCAACGCCGTCGCCAGCGTGTCGAGGAACGATGGATCGCCGTCATCGGCCGCCGTGCAGGCCCGGCGTGCGAGGGCGACAGCCTCAGATGCATCGGCCTCCGCATCGCCGGAGCCAGTGCCCCCGGGATGACAGGCGAGGAGGTAAGCCAGGGCGTTGAGCGCGTCGGGATCGGTCTGATCGATGGCCAATGCTTCCCGGTAGCGTGCGGCGGCTTCTCGGTGCCGGCCGAGTTTTTCAAGTGCCAAGGCCCCATCGAGCCGGACGCCCACGTCGCTGGGGCGTTTGGCTGCGCCGCGGGCGAAAAACGCCTCCGCCCGCGCCAGGTCGCCGCCGAGCGCTGCGGCCAGCCCGGCGGCTTGGAGCAGGTCATCCCCCCCGCCCTGGTCGATGGCGACCTGGTAGGCGTGGACCGCCTCGTCGTAGCGCTTCTCGCCGGTGTAGATCACACCCAGACCAATCCAGGCCGGGGTGGCGGCGGGATAGAGCTCGATCGCCCGCTTCAACTCCACGATTGCCGCGGCGTTGTTTCCCTCTTCGGACAAGGCCCGGCCCAAGCCGACACGAGCGTCCCAGACATCGGCGACGGCGAGATTCTGCGTCCACAAGGCCTTCGGGGTGCGGTGGGTAGCCGCATGGCGGAAGGTGAGCGTGCCAAGGAGGATCAGAGCCGCCGCCGCCACCATCCGCCCCGCCCAGCCCGGCAGCCAGCGGTCCCTTCCTTTTAGCCCCACGGCCACGGCCAGTGCCACCGGCGCTACCAGGGCCACATACTGCCAGTGGTCGGCCACGGAGCCGTGCGACTTCATGAACGTGGCGGGGAGGAATCCGAGGATCGGCAACAGCGCCAGGAGAAACACCGTCGCGGCAAACAGCCCGGCCCGAGCCCACGGCTTTTTTCGCTGCCACCACAGCCCCGCGATCACAGCCGCGACGACGAGCGTCGGCAGATAGGCGGCAGGACGCGAGGTCTCCAGGGGCCACACCCCATACACCATCGCGAGCTTCGTCGGCCAGAAATCCTTCCAGAGGTAGAAGCCCACCGCCCGGCCGGCGAGCACTCCTCCCCGTGGGAGCGAGGCCAGGATCGCGGCGAGCGGCCCTGACGACGGCCCGCTGCCATGGCTCATCTGGTACCAGAGGGTGACCAGTCCGAGGACCAACGACGCCAGGAGGAAGGGGATGGTGCGAAGAAGATCGACCTGTGTCATTCGGCCCCGCCGCCACCACGACAGCACCAGCAGGATCAGCGGCAGCGTCACCAGCGACGTCTTCGCCAGGAGCGCCACCACAAACGACAAAAACGACCAGCCGTAGAAGCGCCGTTCTCCGCTGTCCTCATACGACATCCAGCCGAGCACCGACAGGCACCCGAAGAACATCGACAGCGTGTTCTTCCGTTCCGCCACCCATGCCACCGATGTCACCGTCACCGGATGAACGCCCCACACTGCCGCCGCTAACCACGCCCCGGGCACTCCGAGCCGGACGAGGATCTGCCACACGAGCACCGTATTGGCGGCGTGCCAGGCGATGTTCACGGCGTGGTAGCCGGGGGCCCAGTCGGCCCACAGCCGGTATTCAATCCAGCAGGCGGTGAGCGTGACGGGGAAATAGTCGGGGGAGGTGTTGTTGAACCAAATCCCCCACAATCCCCGCGCCTCGGTGACGAGCGGATTGGCGGTGATGAGGATGTCGTCATCCCACAGCCACCCTCCGCCGAACGCGGGCAGGTAGGCGACGAGCACGAGCGCGACTAACCCCGCCGCGTGGGCTGCTACGGAGTCGAGGATCCCTCCGCGGTCGGTCTGCCGATCCCTCATGCGCCGACGATCTCCCGCAGCGGCCGTCCGCCGGAGACGACACTCAACGGCCGATCGAATGGATCGCGGAACTCGTGATCGGGGGAGATGCCGAGGAGTTGGAAGATCGTGGCGGCAAGATCGGGGGGGCGGACAGGGCGATCGGCTGGCATCCCGCCGCGGTCGTCGCTCGAGCCGATCACGCCACCGCCCGGCACGCCAGCGCCGGCCAGGGCCACCGAGAAGACGCTCCCCCAGTGATCGCGGCCACCGGCGGAATTGATCGTCGGCGTGCGACCGAATTCCCCCATCACCACGACGAGCGTCTCGTCGAGGAGGCCACGGTCCTCGAGATCGTCGAGGAGCGCGCTGTAGGCAGTGTCGAACTGCGGGCAGAGGACGTTCTTGAGCCGGCCGGCGTTGTCCTGATGGGTGTCCCAGAGCGGATTGCCGGCGGCCGTGTCCCCCGGCTCGCGCGGCCAGTTGACCTGGACGAGCCTCACCCCGGCCTCGATCAGCCGTCGTCCGAGGAGCACGCTCTGGCCAAACTTTCCCCGGCCGTAACGGTCGCGCGAAGCCGCCGGCTCGCGCTCGATCTCGAGGGCCTCGCGGGTGGCGCCTGCATGGAGGAGGTCGAAGGCTTCCTGTTGGAAGCGGTTCATCTCCGCAATCGCCGGGCTGCGGAGGCCACGGTGGAGCATCCGATCGACTTGGCCGAGGAGCGCGTGGCGGTCGTCGAGGCGCAGCTCCGTCACCCCGGCCGCGGCCGTCAGTCCTTCGATCTCGATCCGCTCCTGCGACGGATCGCAGCGGAGGATGTGCGGATGCCACGCCGCCCCCATGAAGCCACCGTTCTGCCCCGGCCAGGGGATCGCCGGATTGTTGAAGATCGGCTCGGGGAGGATGACCGCATCGAGCGGCGAGCGTTCCGCGGCCCGCAGCGCGCCGACGGCGCCGGCGAGGCTCGGCCAGTCCTGGGCGCTGGGGGGCACGCTCTCGGCCACGCTCGTCGGCTCGTGGCCGGTGAGCATGAAGGCGCCGCTGGTGGAGTGGGAATGAATGCCGGTCGTCATCGAACGGATGACGCACATCCGATGGGCGCGGGCGGCTGAAAGCGGGAGCAGCTCGCTGAACTGCAGGCCCGGGACGCTCGTCGCGATCGGGAGGAACGGCCCGCGGATCTCGATCGGCGCCGCCGGCTTGGGGTCGAACGTCTCGTGCTGCGGCGGCCCGCCTGAGAGAAAAATGATCAGGCACGAGTTGGCCCGCGGGCGTCCGGCGAGCGTGGCGGCCCGACCGGCACGGAGGGCCGGCAACCCGAGGCCGAGCGCCCCCAGGCCTCCGACGCGGATCAGTTCCCGCCGGGAGAGGAGCCGCCTCGTGATGTCTGGCCGAAGAACCGCCATCCTGCCCCCGCCGGTTTGGGCGTACCTAAAAGACCAAGCTTCATTCTATGCTCCTTTGCCCGTCCCCCCAACGCGTGCCGCCGCGTTTAGGGGTCCCTTGTGTTTGCTCGAGCCCCGGTCGAGAGTCCTCCCATGCCAACCGATCGATCCTCGCCGCGTCCACCCATCACCGTCGGCGTCGTGCGGTCCAAACACGCCGAATCGACCCACGCCATTCATGCCGTGATCGCCCGCGACGACGGCAGCCTGGTCGCCTCACACGGCGATCCGCAGCGGCAGACTTTCCCGCGATCGGCGGTGAAATCGATCCAGGCGCTCTCGCTTCTGGAGAGCGGCGCGGCGGACCGGTTCGGCTTCACGCCGGCCGAGCTGGCGCTCGCCTGCAGCTCGCACGCTGGCACGCCGCTCCATGTGGAGACGGCCCGGAGCATGCTCGACAAGGCGGGGCTCGAGCCGGGCAGCCTCGAGTGCGGGGCCCACTGGCCCCTCGAGGAGGCAAGCGCCCGTGCCTTGGCGCGCTTGGGCGACGAGCCCTGCCAACTCCACAACAACTGCTCCGGCAAGCATGCCGGATTCCTCGCCGTGGCTCGCCACCTCGGGCTCGACACGAAGGGCTACGTCGCCCCCGATCATCCGGTGCAGAAGCGCGTCACGGCGACGCTCGCCGAGGTGTGCGGCGTTCCCCTTTCGGCGGCCAACCGCGCCACCGACGGCTGCTCGATCCCGACCTACAAAATCCCTCTGGCGAGCCTGGCGACGGGATTCGCCCGGATCGGCACCGGCGCGAGCCTCTCCGCCGACAGGCAAGCAGCGTTTGAGCGGCTCCGCCGGGCGGTGGCCGACAACCCGCTCTTGATCGCCGGCCCGGGGCGGTTTGACTCGCGCGTGGCGGCGACCTGCGGCCCGCGGGTGTTTCTCAAGTCGGGGGCGGAGGGGGTGCTCTGCGCCGCGATCCCCGAGGCAGGCCTGGGAATCGCCCTCAAGGCCGAGGATGGGGCGCTGCGGGGGAGCGAGGTGGCGATGGCAGAATTGCTTTTGAAACTGCTCCCCGCCCCGACGACCGAAGAGCGAGCCCTCCTCGACGAACTCCGTCTGCCGCCCGTGAAAAACTGGGCGGGCACGAATGTCGGCCATCTGGGAGTGGCCGTCGCCAGTATCCGCTGAAAGCCCTGCTGGGCAGCGCTTAAGCCGTTGGCAGCTCACCACTTCCGCAGTAAGCGGCAACCCGGGAGGCGTAAGTCTCCCGATGGTGGCCTAGAATTGGTGGCAGCGGATCGGCCTGGCCGGCCCTGCCCCTCACCATGCGCCACATCAGTCTCACCATCCGCCGTGCCCCCCACCTCTGGCCGGCGGTATTCCCGTTGGTCGCGCTGCTGATCGCTCTCCCGACAGTGTTCCTCGCCGGGGCGCAACCGGCGGCGGCGATCTCGCCGGAGCAGGAAAAGCTGTTCGAGGAGAAGGTGCGGCCGCTCCTGGTTGCCCGTTGCCAAGGCTGTCATGGCGATAGGGTGGCCGAAGGGGGGCTGCGGCTCGACAACCTCCCGGCGGTGCTCAAGGGGGGCGACTCGGGCACGATCCTCACTCCCGGTGACCCGTCAGCCAGCAAGGTCTTGAAGGTGGTCCGCCGTGAGCTCGAGCCGGCGATGCCCCCCGATGAGCCGCTCCCGGCCGAGGAGGTGGCGATCCTCGAAGCCTGGATCGCGGCCGGCGTTCCCTGGAGTGGGCCCGGCACCGAGGGCCCTGCCGCTGGTCAAGACGCCATCCCGGCCGACATGGAAGCGCGGCTCGCCTGGGCACGCGAGCGTCACTGGGCCTTCCAGCCGCTCAACCGTCACCCTGCCCCCGAGGCGCCCGCCGGGCTCGATCCCGCTCGGAGCCTCGAGTGGGGCGGGCTCCTCGACCGCTTCGTGACCGCGAAGATCGTCGCCGCGGGCCTCGAGCCCGCGCCCCAGGCCGATCCCCGGGCCCTCGTCCGTCGGTTGTGGTTCGACCTCACCGGCCTCCCACCCCCGGCTGACCGCGTCGATGCCTTTGCCGCGAATCCTTCAGAGGACGCTTGGCGCGCTCTCGTGGAGGAGCTCCTCGCGGCGCCCGAGCATGGCGAACACTGGGCCCGCCACTGGCTCGATCTGGCTCGCTACGCCGACACGATGGGCTATGCCTTCGGCAACCAGGATCCCCGCTATCCGTTCGCTTGGACCTACCGCGACTGGGTCGTGGGGGCACTGGCGTCCGACATGCCCTACGACCGGTTCGTGACGCTCCAACTCGCCGCCGATGCTCTCGAGCTGCCGGCCCCGAAGGCCGATCTTGCCGCCCTCGGCTTCCTCACCGTGGGGCGAACCTTCCTCGGCAATCCCCACGACATCATCGACGACCGCATCGATCTGGTCACCCGCGGGCTCCTCGGCCTGACGGTGGCCTGCGGCCGCTGCCACGACCACAAATACGAACCGGTCAGCACGGCCGATTACTACGGGCTCTACGGGATCTTCGCGTCGAGCCAGATTCCGGCCGAACTGCCGGTCATCGGGACGGCGCCCCCCGGCCCGGAGGCCGATGCCTTCAACGCCAAGCTCGCGGAGCTCAAGGCGGCCGTGCCGGCCCACGAGGACGCCGTCCGCCGTCGGGGGACGACCGCAGCGATCGCTCACGCCACCGACTATCTTCTCGAGACCGCCCGCCCCACGCCGCGCAAGGCCGACAACCGTCCCCCGCGCCTGGCCGACAACTACGACCTGCTCCAGGGGCTCCTCGACCGCGTCTCGAGCGGGATCGGCAACGCCGCCCCGACCGACCCGATCCTCGGGCCGTGGGTGCAGCTCAAGGGGAAGACCGACGAGGAGATCGGCCCTGCCATCGCAGCGCTGCTGGTCGCCTGGGGCGAGCAACCCGATCCGGCGGTCGTCAATCCGCTGGTTGCTGCCGAACTCCGCTCCCCCACCCCGACGACGCTCCGCGGCGTGGCCGAAGCCTACGGCCGTCTCTTCGCCCGGGTGGCCCCGGAGTGGGCCGGTGGTCCGGTTGCCAAAGCGGATGATCCGGCGGGGCTTGTCGCCCTCCGCGCCGCCCTCGGAGCCGAGGGCACGGCACTGGTCGTGCAACCCGGCGAGGCGATGCAACTGGCCTCGATCGAGGAGGGGAACGAACACCGCCGCCGAAAGATGGAGATCACTAAGCACGAGGCCGAGTCGCCGGGGGGGCCACCGCAGGCGATGGTGATGTTCGACCGGGAGCAACTCTCCGACAGCCATGTCCTCATCCGCGGCAATCCCGGCCGCCCCGGCGAGCTTGTCGAGCGACGGCTCCCCAAGCTCATCGGCGGCACCCCCGCCTCGCGGACCTCGAGCGGCCGCCTCGACCTCGCCCGCGGGATCGTCGACCCGAACAACCCACTCGCCGCCCGGATGATCGTCAACTGGGTCTGGGCGCACCACTTCGGCCGTGGGATCGTCGATCCGGTCGGGGATCTGGGGTTGCGCGGGGAGCCGCCGAGCCATCCGGAGCTCCTCGACGACCTGGCGCGGCGCTTCGTCGATGAAGGCAAGTGGAGCCTTCGCTGGCTCCACCGTGAGATCGTCACCAGCCGCACCTGGCGACGGTCGGCCGTCGCCTCCGCCGATCAGGAGGCCGTCGATCCTGACAACCGGCTCCTTGCCCATGCCAACCGGCGGCGGCTCGACTGGGAGGCGTGGCGGGATGGCCTGATGTCGGCGGCCGGGGTTCTCGACACCCACAATCGTGGCGGCCGCGGCGTGAACCCATTGGCCCAGGACTCCATGCATCGCCGCACCCTCTACACAAGGCTCGACCGCCAGGATGTCCCCGGCATCCTCCGGATTTTCGACGTCGCCAACCCCGATGCCTCGACCCACGAGCGGAGCCGGACAAGCGTCCCCCAGCAGTCGCTGGCCGCCCTCAACGCGCCGCTGGTTATCGATGCCGCTCGTCAGGTCGCCGCGCGGTCGCTGCGCGAACCGGGGGGCGGGGATGACGGGCGGATCGAGCGGCTGTGGCGGGCCTGCCTCTCCCGGTCCCCTGATGCTGAGGAGCTCGCGGCAGCGAAGGGGTTCCTCGCCATCGCCGGAACCACGACTCCCGACTTCGGCCCCTGGGAACAGCTCGCCCAGGCGGTGCTCGCCTCGGCCGAGTTTCAATTCACCGACTGACGCCCGACACGGCCCCTTCCCTCTCTGGCATCACCATGTCCACTCAGGCCCCCCTCCCCGAGGCGTTCACCAGACGCGAGTCCCTGCTCCGCACCGGGCTGGGGCTCGGCTGGCTCGGGGCCGCGAGCCTCCTGGAGGCCGAAGCTGCCGCCGCCAACTCGAGCGCCACCCCTGCATCGTCACCGGAGCCGATCCACCGCTCGCTCGCGCCCCGCCCCCCGCACTTCCCCGCGCGGGCCAGGGCCGTGATTCATCTGTTCGCCAACGGTGGCCCGAGCCACCTCGACACCTTCGATCGCAAAGTGGCGCTCGAGAAGTACGCCGGTCAGGAAGTGCCCGGCACCCTCCCCACCGAGCGCCGGACTGGGGCCGCCCTTCCCTCGCCGTTTGCATTCCGTCGCCATGGCGAGAGTGGCCTCGAGATCAGCGACCTGTTCCCATCGGTGGCCCGCCATGCCGATCGGCTCCTCGTCGTCCGCTCGATGCACGCCGACGTCCCCAACCATGAGCCGTCGCTGATGCTCATGAATTGCGGAGATAGTCGGCTTGTCCGCCCCGCCGCGGGGGCTTGGGTGACCTACGGCCTGGGAACGGAAAACCAAAATCTCCCCGGCTTCGTGGCGATGTGCCCGGGTGGCTATCCGATCAAGGGCACGGAGAATTGGCGGAATGCCTTTCTCCCGGGGGCTTACCAGGGGACCTACGTCGATACCGCCAAGCGGAAGGTGGAGGAGCTCGTCGAGAACGTCCGCCACCCGTTCCTCGACCGCGATTCCCAGCGCCGGCAGTTCGACCTGACGACGGCGCTCGACCGCAAGCACCTCGCCACCCGCGCCCACGACCCGCAACTCGAGTCGCGATTGGCCTCGATGGAGCTGGCCTGGCGGATGCAGGCGGAGGCGGGGGAGGCCTTCGACGTCACCCGCGAGCCGCAGCATGTTCGCGACCGGTACGGCGACGACACCCAGGGGCGGCAGATGCTCATCGCCCGGAGGCTCGTCGAGCGCGGTGTGCGCTACGTGCAGGTGTGGCACGGCGAGGGGCAGCCGTGGGACAGCCACGATGCGATCGGCAAGAATCACGCCCGGTTGGCAAAAGAGTGCGATCAGGCGATCGGCGCGCTCCTCGACGACCTCGTCGCCATGGGGCTCCTCGAGAGCACGCTCGTGCTCTGGGGGGGCGAGTTCGGACGGACCCCAACCGTGGAGCTGCCCCAGCCGGGCACCGACATCAAGGAGATCTCCGGCCGCGATCACAACCATCATGGTTTCTCGGTATGGATGGCCGGCGGTGGCGTGAAGGGGGGAATGGCCTACGGCGCCACCGACGAACTCGGCTTCAAGGCGGTCGACAAGCCGGTCCACGTCCACGATCTCCAGGCCACGATCCTCCACTGCCTCGGCCTTGACCACACGCGGCTCACCTTCCGCCACAGCGGCCGTGACTTCCGCCTCACCGACATCCACGGCCGGGTCATCGAGGACTGGCTGGCGTGAACCGGCCTCCTCCCCCGCCCCGATCAGGAGCCCGGCCGAGGCGGCGCCCCGATCACCGCCGGGGCTTCCCGTCGCGGTGGCCGTGGTGGTTTGCCGCCATGGCCCTCGCCGCGATCGGGACGGCCGCCGTGGAGCGCTGCCGGATTCCCGACGCCGTCGGCCGCCCCACCTGGACGGTCCGCACGGTGCACGACGGCGACACGGTCACCTGCCACGACACCGAGGGAGGGACGCACAAGATCCGTCTCCTCGGCATCGATGCCCCGGAGGCGGCCCAAACGTGGGGGAGGGAGTCGTCCGACGCGCTCTCGCGCAAGGTGGCCGGCCGCCGCGTCGCTGTCGTCTCGCGCGGGTACGACCAGCACGGCCGCCTCCTCGGCACGCTCTGGATCGACGATCGCGACATCAATCGCGAGATGGTGGCGGAGGGTCATGCCTGGGTGTTCGGTCGGATCGCCCCGGATCCCGACCTCGTCGAGGCCGAGTCGGCTGCCCGCCGCGAGCGGCGCGGGCTGTGGGCCGACAGCCATGCCGAAGAGCCTTCCCAATGGCGGGCGGCCCACCCGCGGCAGCCTTGATCGCGTCGTTGGCCGGTCGAAAATGCGTCTCGTCAGCCTCCGGGAAGGCAGCGGTGATTCGATTCCACTTCCGCGCCACGCTCGATTGGTTTAGGTTTCGATCATGAACAGCCGTCGCGAGGTCGTCGTCACCGGGTTGGGCGTGGTCAGTCCGATCGGGATCGGCGGCGACGCTTTTTGGGCCTCCCTGCTCGCCGGCCGGTCGGGGATCAGGCCGATCGAGCAATTCGACGCCAGCAGCCTCAGCGTCCCGTTCGGCGGCGAGGTCGCCGACTTCGACCCGAAGCTGTGGGTGAGGCCGCGGAAGAGCCTCAAGGTGATGAGCCGCGAGATCCAGTTCGGATTCGCCGCCGCCGATCTGGCGATGGCCGACGCGGGGCTCGCCCCCGGAGTGCTCGAGCCGGAGCGGTTCGGTGTCGTCGGCGGCGGCGACATGATCTACGCCGACCTCGAGGAGATGGAACGGACCTACCGGCGGGCGCTCGCCGGGGGCGGATTTGACTTCTCGGTCTGGTCGGAGGCGATCCATGAGGATCTCCATCCGCTCTGGCTCCTCAAGCATCTCCCCAACATGACCGCGTCGCACATCGCCATCGCCCACGATGCCCGCGGCCCCAACAACACGATCGTCCTCGGCGATGTCTCCGGGTTGCTAGCGATCGGCGAGGCGGCGAGCGTCATCCGCCGCGGCTGGGCCGACGTGATGCTCGCCGGCGGGAGCGGATGCCGTCTCCATCCGATGGCGCTGGTGGCTCGAGGCGATGCCCTTCTCTCCCATCGCCGCGACGACTGCACGCGGGCCAGCCGCCCGTTCGACCTCGATCGCGACGGCCTGGTCAACGGCGAGGGAGCCGGGATGTTCGTCCTCGAGTCACGCGATCACGCCGTTCGCCGCGGAGCCCGCATCCGCGGCCACCTTCTCTCGGCCGCGTCTCGCTGCGAGCCGGCGGTGGGAGGGGTTGGGCTTTCTGGCTCGGCCCTACGACTGGCAATCCGAGCGGCGCTCGGCCAGGCCGGCATCGAGCCGGGGGGCCTTGGGCACGTCAACGCCCACGGAGCCTCGACGATGGAAATGGACCGGGTCGAGGCGACCGCCATCGTCGCTGAACTCGGCGACATTCCGGTCACCGCCCCGAAGAGCGCCTTCGGCCATCTCGGGGCCGGCGGGGGCGCCGTGGAACTGGCCGCGAGCATCCTCGGCCTCGAAGCGGGGCTCATCCCGGCGACGCTCAACTACGACTCGCCAGACCCCGACTGCCCCGTCAACGTCGTCCACCGCGAACCGCTCGCCGGTCGTGCCGGCACCGTGCTCGCCGTCAATCTCTGCTCGACCGGGCAGGCGGCGGCCGTGGTGGTTGCCGCAGAGCGATGACGGCAGACGCCGCGGCTTACCAGGTTTGGTTGTAGCCGAACGAGAAACCCATCATGAACGACTGTCCGCCCGGATCGATCTGGTTGTAGCGCGTCTTGTTGACGCTGAACTGCCGCGTCGCGGTGGCGACGCCCGCCACCCAGAGGATGTCGTAGCCGACCTGGATCGACGAGTTGGGCGTCATGTTCCAGCCCGTCAGGCAGGTCAGATCGCCGAGGAAGCCGGGGCCGATCTGCTGCGCGGCCATCTTCCAGATCTCCGTCCCCTCGGGAAACGGCAACCGTGGATCGCCACTGGGGGGGATAGGCGTGCCCTGCGCGGGCACCGCAGTGGGCTGTTGATAGCCGTTGTTGCGGGCATTCATCTGCTGCTGGGTGCCGGCGAAGGAGATCGCCGGGGCGGCGCGGCCACGAAGCCCCCAGTAGAAGAACTCGTTCCGGCTGATCAACTCGCCGCCGAGGTTGAGGCCCAACAGCCAGTTCTGCGTCTGGATGAGATAGTCGCCGCTGAATTTCTCCACGGGCGTCGAATAGGCGCGGCTGCTGAAGGAGAAGGTCTCGTTGTAGTTGGCGAGCCTGGCACCGACGAGGATCGCCGGCAGCCAACCGCGCTCGGCGTGCCGCGCCCATTCGCCGTTGGGCACCATCATCATCTTGTCGCGACCGAGGCGCCGGTGGAGCTTGAAGTTGGCCTCGATGCTGTTGAAGTTCGAGGAGCTCGTTGACAGATACTGCTGGGCACCGGTAAAGCCCGGTGTCGCGTCGGAGAGGGGAGTGACGAGGTAGCTCTGCGACTGCGGCGACATGACGGCATTCCAGCCGTCGTTTTGGTAGAAGGAGAAGCCTCCGTAATACGTGACCTCCAGCGACCGGTCGCGGTCGAGGTAGTCGCGGCCCAGGAACTCGCCGACGGTGATCCGCGCCCCAGGGGAGACGTTGTAGGGGAGCGAATCGGTCGTGAAGGTTCCCTGCTTCGACTTGAGGATCAAGTATCTCTCGAGCGGCGTCAGGGTGAGGAGCTCGGAGTCGTAGCCGATCACCTTGCGGTAGTTGCGGCCGCGGTTGAGGAACACGAGCTC
>CAMCCR010000025.1 GCA_945873085.1 Candidatus Kuenenia stuttgartensis
CGTGGACGAGGGGCGAGAGCCAGCTTTCGATCGTCCCCTACGACCACGACTACTACCGGCCCGGAACCTTCGAGCGCTTTCGCCGTGCGGCGGGAAAGCCGGTGTCGCGGTTGCCCTTCGACCGTGACGAGGACTTCGTCCGCAGCTTCGCAGGTGAGTTTCTCACCGCAAAAGTCGGAAGCCTGGGGGTGAT
Organism: Candidatus Kuenenia stuttgartensis; assembly: GCA_945873085.1. Lineage (GTDB taxonomy): Bacteria > Planctomycetota > Planctomycetia > Pirellulales > UBA1268 > QWOP01. Next base: position 194 of record CAMCCR010000025.1, read on the forward strand.
CGTTCACACTGGCCCGACGGTGGCCGGGCCGGGGCCGACCGGCTTCTCCGGCGGGGCGTTGTCCGCATTCTGGACCCGCGACACCGGCGCCGTGATCCTCGGCCGCAGCCACCACCGCCCCACCGAACAGGAGGCCCAGGACAGCTGGGCCAACTGGTGGCAGTGGCAGACCCACGCGCTGGCCGGCATCGGTGCCAACGGCAAGCCGTTCAGCACCGCGCGGCTGCCGCGGGGATCTTTCACCGAATGCACCCATGACGTCGGCCTTGATCGGGCCAACGTGCGCGTCGTCGCTCTCCTTCATGGCGAGGGGAATCAGGGGGCCGATGCCGCGCCGGACGACGCCCTCGTCGGCCGAGTCGCCTTCACGCGGACGTTCGACATCGACGCCGCGGGGCTGCGGGTCGAGACATCGATTGAGGGGGACGGCCGCGACCGCGTCACCCGGCTCTACGAGATCCTCCCCCTTTTCAACGCGGCCCCGATCGACCGGGTCACCGTCCCGGGAGCGGTGGCGACGGTCTATTTCGACGTCGGCCGCGGTTGGAAGCCGGCGGCGGACAAGCCGGTCGCCGGTGTCCGGCGGATCCGGGTCGATCGCCACGAGGGGGCTGTCGTGATCGAGTTCGATCGTCCGCAGACGGTCGGCCTGGCGGATGAGGCCGGCCCGTCGTGCCACAACCTCCTCATCGATCTCCTTCGCAACGACGGCACGCCGACCGAGCTGACCACGGCCGGCGTGGCCTACACGATCAGGCCCCTCGTCGAACGCCGCTGACGCCGCCGGGGCTGGCCCGATGCGGCGCCTTCCGCGCCCCCGGCGTGGTACAGTGTCGGCCGTTCCCAGTGCCGGCCGTGGGGCAGCAGGGGCAGGATCGATCGCGAGGGGAGGATCTCATGGCCGGCGACAGGGACGCCGATCCCCAGGGCTCCGAAGCGACCGCGTCGACCGATGGCCGCAGCGCCCGAATCGCCGGCTGGCTCGCGGCGGCGCGGCGCGGAGATGACGCGGCCCGCGAGCGGCTCTTCGATGCCTGTCGCAGCTACGTCGATCTCGCCGCCCGCTACCACCTCCAGCGGCGCCTGCGGGCGAAGGTCGATGCCTCCGATATCGTCCAGCAATCGCTCCTCGAGGCCCACCGTGGCTTCGATCGCTTTGCCGGCGAGTCTCCCGGCGAGTGGCTCGCCTGGCTGAAGCGGATCGTGGTCCACAATGCCTACGATGAGGCGAAGCGCTATCGCGGCACCGCCAAGCGCGATGCCGGCCGCGAGGTTCCGCTCGATGGTCGCGGCGACGCCGCGGAGGCCTGGGCCTTCGATCCGGCCTCGTCGGAGCCGTCGCCGAGCCAGCACGCCGTCCGCTGGGAAGAGGAGGTGCGCCTCGCCGCGGCCCTCGAACACCTCCCCGAGGATCACCGCGACATCATCCTCCTCCGCAACCTCGAGCGGCTGCCGTTCGAGGAGGTGGCCAAGCGGATGGGGCGATCCGCCGGAGCCTGCCGGATGCTGTGGATGCGGGCGATCGCCGGCCTCCGCGAGCAACTCGGCGAATCCACCCCCGACGCCTGATGCGCGACCTCCCTCACTCACCTCCTCAGGCGCCGCCCGAAGAGCCCGATCTCCCCGCGGAGATCCTCGACGGCTATCTGTCGGCGCTCCAGAAGGGAGACCAGGCCGCCGAGGCCGAGCTCCTCGCGGCCCATCCCGCGCTCGGGCCTTGGACTGCCTGCCTTCGCGGCCTCGATGGGCTGGCGGCCGCGATCGCCGGCGAAGGTGAGGCCGAGCCAGCCGCCGCGCTGCCGCGCGTCTTCGGGCCTTATGAGCTGCTCGCCGAGCTCGGCCGCGGCGGGATGGGAGTCGTCTACCGGGCCCGGCATGTCAGCCTCGGGCGCGACGTGGCGGTGAAGTTCCTCGCCGGTGGCGTCTGCGCGAGCGGCGAACAACGCCGCCGGTTTCTCGCCGAGGCGCGACTGGCCGCCCGCATCCGCCATCCGCGAATCGTGTCGATCCACGACGCCGGCGACCGAGACGGGCAGCTGTGGTGCGCCATGGATCTCGTCGATGGCGACGACCTCGCCGCCCTCCTCCGCGACGGGCCGCTGCCGGTGGCCGAGGCGGTTCACCTCGTCGTCGAGGTCGCCCGAGCCGTCCATCACCTCCACACCAGCGGCATCCTCCACCGCGACGTCAAATCGTCGAACATCCTCCTCGACGCCTCCCGCACCCCCTACCTCACCGACTTCGGCCTCGCCCGCGGCGACGACGGCGACGCCACGATGACCGGCACCGTCCTCGGCACGCCCGCCTCGATGTCTCCCGAGCAGGCCGCCGGCCGGGTGCGGGAGATTGACGCCCGCTCCGACGTCTACGGCCTGGGGACCGTGCTCTACGAAGCCCTCTGCGGAACGCCGCCGTTCGGTGGCACCTCCGCGATCGACACGCTCCTCGATGTCCTCGAGCGCGAGCCGCTGCCGCCGAGCCACTACAACCCCGCCGTGCCCCCGCTCCTCGACCGGGTCTGCCTCCGCTGCCTCGAGAAGGCCCCGTCGCGCCGCCCGGCCACGGCCGCGGCGCTCGCCGACGATCTCGAATCCTGGCTCGCCGAGGGACGAATCGTCCCCTGGAACGACTCCCTTGCCAACCGCATCGGCCGACTCATCCGTCGCTATCCCGCCGCCGGGTTTCGCCTCCTCGGGATCGCCGGGACGATGGCCATCGTCCTCCTGCGCTGCCTGGCCAACCCCGAGACGGTCGGCTTCTATCTGCCGGTCCTGTTCGGCCTCGCCCTGTGGGGAGCCCTGACAGTCTTGTGGGAAGCCCTCGGCACGCCGCGCCGCGGTGCCGGCATGGCAGGCCGACGCCTCCGGCTCTCGCCAGTCGCGGCTGGAACCGGGGTCGCGGCAGGAAGCTGGCTGGCCGCGGCGCTGGTGCTCACCGACGTGATCTTCGTCACGGGGCTCCTCGCCCTCGTCGACGGCAAATCGGGCCCGCTCGTGGCGGTCTATCCGCTGCTGGTCACCGCCGCTGGACTGTGGCTCGACCGGCGCCTCGTGCGGGTCGTGACCTGCGCCTGCCTCGCGGCCCACCTCACGCTCCAGATCGCCGCGCCGGGGCCCGTGGTCTGGCATGTGGCCCTGATCTTCGACGTCCTCATGCTCTGCACGGCGGCGATCACCGATTTCCAGATCGGACGGATCCGGCTCCCCCGTGCCGCCACGCGCTGAGATCCGAGGCCCGGGAATCGGAAAGTTTTTAGTGGCGCGGTTGCTGCCCGACGCGGACGGTGAAGGTCAGCTTCCGATCGCCACGAACGACCTCCATCACCACGTCGCCACCAACCTCGGCATTGAGGATGAGAAGCGACAGATGGGTCGAGCCGGCCACGCGCTCGCCGTCGAAGCTGACGACGAGATCCCCGGCCCTGATCCCCGCCTGCTCGGCAGGGCCGTTGGGAATGACGGCCCGAACGAGGGCCGCCCCCGCCACGGCGCTCGAGCCGGCGGGAGGATCCTCCGGCTGGATCCCCACAAATCCACTCTCGACAGATCCGTCGCGGATGATCTCCTCACACACCCGTCGGGCGGTGTTGCTCGGGATCGCGAAGCCGATCCCCTTCGAGCCGGGCTGGGCGATGGCGGTGTTGATCCCCACGATGCTCCCGTGAACGTCGACGAGCGGCCCGCCGGAGTTGCCCGGATTGATCGAGGCATCGGTCTGGAGGAAGTCGCCGAAGGTGTTGCCGACGACGCCGCGGCGGCCGACGGCGCTGATGATCCCGTAGGTCAGCGTCCGGTCGAGCCCGTAGGGATTGCCGATCGCCCACACCATCTCGCCGACCTCGAGGGAGTCGCTATTCCCCCACGAGGCACAAGGAAGATCGGTGGCGTCGATGCGGAGGACGGCGAGATCGCGCTTCTCGTCGGCCCCCACGAGGTTGGCGACAAACCGGCGCCCGTCGGCGAGCGTGACTTCGATCCGATCGGCCTCGTCGACGACATGGTTGTTGGTGATGATCACGCCGTCGGCGGCGACGATCACCCCCGAACCGATCTCGGTGTCGGTGGCGCCCAGGGATCCGCTCCCCCGCAGGCCCACGCTCTCGTCAACGGGGAGGAGGAGGCGGCGGGTCGTCGTGACATTGACCACCGTCGGCCCGATGAGCCGCGCCAGGGTCGTGAATAGCTTGCCGACCGGGGCCAGCTCGCGGACCGCGGCGGCATCGCGGATCGCGGCGAGCTCACCGCGAACCTTCGCGTATTGGATCCGCTCCATCACCCCGGGCGCCGCGATCAGCGACACGAGGATCACGAGCCCCAAGGCGAGAATCGCCGTCTGCAGCACCGCCGCCGCGGAACGCGAGGGGGCTGACTCGTGGTCGTCGGTCGTCATCGGGTCGCTCCGCGGGGCTGACCGTCGCCAGCCGACGGGACGAGCGTCGTCCGCACCAGATCGATCGCCGTCTTGGAGGCCCGCGCGAGCCGGACAGAGCCCGCCCCGCCGAGGCGGTGCTCGCGCCGCGTGATCCCGTCGGGCCCGGCCAGCACGATCTCGACCATCGTCACCCCGCCACCGCTTTCCCCAATCGCTTCGGCCACGGCGACGATCGGTCCGACGGCGAGGGCGTGCGTGGCGCCAGAGTCGGCCCGCCGTTGCCGGGCAAGCTCGGTGACGGTTGTCCCAGCCGCGATCCCTGGCAGGACAACGCCGCCGCGAAATCTCCCCTCCGGTCCCCGGGCCGCCGCCGCGGCGAGGAGCCCGGCAATCTGCCCGAGCGAGCCGATCTCGACGCTGGCAAGCGTGGCCCCGGCGGTAGCCAGGGCAGCGAGGGCGGCATCCTCGACCTCATCGTCTTCGGTGCCGTAAACGATTCCGCCGAGACACTCTCGGATCACCGCCTCGGTGGGGGCGATGGACCGCTCACAATCGGCCGCATCGCGCCCGCGGGCAGCGATCCGCAGCGTAATCGTCGCCTCGTGGGCCGTGATTCCGACGAGCGGCTCGCGTCCCCGGCGGACGAGGTCGGGGAGCATCGCTTCGATGGCGCTCTCGCCGGCGCCGAAGCATTTGATCCGCCGGAAGCGGATCGTCCCGGCGCCGGGGAGCATGGCGAGAATCGCCGGCCCGACCGTCGCCTGCCACATCGTGCGCATCTCGCCCGGCACGCCCGGGAGGGCAAACACCCGCGCGTTCCCCGCAGACGACGTCCGGGGGAGATCGAGATCGATGCCCGGCGCTGTCCCTTCGGGATTGGCGATGATCCGGCTCCCGCGGGGAAAGAGCGCTTGCCGCCGGTTCGACTCCGGGCACGGGACGGCGCGGCGGGCAAACCGAGCCTCGACGTCGGCTAGGGCCGCCGCGGAGAGGTCGAGCGGCACGCCAGCCACCCGCGCCAGGACATCCCGGGTGAGGTCGTCCGCCGTGGGGCCGAGCCCGCCGGTGACGACGATGATCTCGGCCCGTTCCGCCGCGATGCGGAAGGCGGCGATCCCGTCGTCGAGGCTGTCGGTGATCGTCGTGTGGAAGGCGACGGGGACCCCGAGGACGCCGAGTTCGCGGGAGATCCACTGGCTGTTCGTGTCGAGCCGCTGCCCCGTCGTCAGCTCGTCACCGATCGACACGACCTCGGCGCGGAGCGTCTCCGCCGTCGTCGCCCGCTCACCCACGCTCGGCCCGCTCGACGTTGCCACCGGCTTTCCCGGCGGATCCGCCGGCTCCTGTCGGGTCTGCTCCGGGGTCAACTCCGGCCGCGGAACGATTCACCACTGGTCACTTTCCCCGGTGCGGGGAACAATTGCAACGATGAACCTCGGCCTGCTCGGAATCGACCCCTCGACCGCCACTGTTGCCGCCGCCGCTCTCCGCGGTGGCGTCCGCATCCCCGTTGCCTGCGACCTACCGGCGGGAGTCACCCCGCTCGAGCCTTCCCCGCGGTCGGTCTCCTGGGAACACCTCCTCGATCCCGCCACCTGCGACGCCGTCCTCGTCGCCTCCTCGGATTGGGGCGACGATCGGGCCGAAGTGGTCCGCAAGCTCGTTCAGGCCGGCCGGCCGCTGATCCTCTCGCAGCCGCTCGATCTGTCGATGCTCTACGCCTACGAGCTCGACATGATCCGCCGCGATTCGGGCGCCGTCCTCGTGCCGATCCTCCCCGACCGGCTCCATCCCTTCATGGCACGCCTGCGAAACTGGATCGAGATCCGGCTGCCAGCGGCCGGCATCGAGACGATCAACTTCGAACACCGCCTCGTGGGGCGCTCGAAGGACGACGTCCTCCGCGCCTTTTGCCGCGATAGCGATTTGATCCGCGTCCTCGCCGGCGCCCCCACGCGGCTCTCCACCCTCGGGGCACCGGAAGGGGACGCGGCTTGGTCGACCCTCGCCATCGGCCTCACCTGCCCGTCCCGTCCGCCGGTCCGCTGGCAGGTGGTCCGGGCCGACGAGCCCGGCCTGACGATCACCGTCGTCGCCACCGATGGCACCGTGCGCGTAGAAGTCCCGGCGGAGCCTGCCGACCAAGAAGGACGCAGCGTCAGCGGCGAAGCATGGCGTTGGGTGGGGCCAGAGGGGACAGAAGAATCGTCGTTCGATCGGGGCGACGCGATCCTGGAAGTGCTTCGCGCCGCGATCGCGGGGCGCACCGGGAGCGAGGATCCTCCTGCGGCCTCCTGGGACGACGCAGCCAGGGGCGTGGAGCTTGCCGAGACGGTGCCGCGAAGCCTGACGAAGGGGCGCGGCATCGATCTCCATCAGGAAGAGTTCACCGAGATTGGCACCTTCAAGGGAACGATGGCCTCGCTCGGCTGCGGCATCGTCCTCCTCGCCCTGGCGGTGATCGTCTGCGCCACGCTCCTCGGTGGGATCGCCAAGCAGACCGGCTGGGAGTTCGGCGAGCGGCTGGCAGGCCTATGGCCGATGGTCGTCCTCGTCGCCATGGGGCTCTTCCTGCTCCTCCAGTTCCTTCCCGCCCTGATCGCTCCGGCGCCCCGCTCACCGGCATCCCTCGCCGACGGCGACGCCGGCCATCGCGACAAGACCGGCAAGCCCGGCAAATCTTGACGCGCGTGTCGAGGCCGGCCCCGCTCTCGGCCGGCTCCTTGACCCAATCTCAGTCGCATGGTTCTCCCCGGAACAATCCCCCTCAAACCGGCATCGCCCCCCACCACGGGGTGCGAACTGGGAAAGGTGTGCCGTCGGACGGGTGCGCGGGTCAATCGTCCACCGGCCACATCCGATCATCCTTGAGGCCGGGGTCGCCGCAGGGATGCGGATGACGCACCGGCTCGTGCGAGCGAGCGGGCCGGAGCAGAGTCCACCATGCGGTGTCCGTGGGTTGCCCTGCCGATCGTGGCCATGGTCTTGTCGGCCCCGATGGCCCGACCCGCCCAAGCTGGTGAGACGCGGCGCACCGCGATCGTCCAGGCCATCGAGAAGGCCCGCGATTCGGTCGTCAACATCCACGGCCAGAAGCTCATCGCCAACACCGACGAAGAGGCCGGCGGCGAACTGCGGCGCGTCAACGGCATGGGCACCGGGGTGATCATCGATCCCCGCGGCTACATCGTCACCAACTACCATGTCGTCGAAGGGGTAAGGCGGATCGAGGTCACCCTCGCCTCCGGCCGGACGACGACGGCGACACTCCTCTCGCACGACCCGCGGACCGACTTGGCCGTCATCAAGATCCCCGCCGAGGCGAGCCTCCCGGTGATCGACGTCGGGACGTCGAGCGATCTGATGATCGGCGAGACGGTGCTCGCCCTCGGTAACGCCTTCGGCTACGAGCACACCGTCACCCGCGGCATCGTCTCGGCCCTCCACCGCAGCGTCGAAGTGAGCCGCACGCAGCGCTACGACGATCTCATCCAGACCGACGCCAGCATCAATCCCGGCAACTCCGGCGGCCCCCTCCTCAACATCGACGGCGAGATGATCGGCATCAACGTCGCCGTCCGCGCCGGTGCCCAGGGGATCGGCTTCGCGATCCCGATCGACCGGGCGATGGTGATCGTCACGGAGCTGATCTCGTCGGAACGGATCGACAAGACCTGGCACGGCATCGTCGGCAAGCAGGGAAGCACCACGGGCCTCGTTGTCGAGACGGTTCACCGCGAGAGCCCGGCGGAATCGGCCGGCGTCCGGGCCGGCGATGTGATCACGCAGATCGCCGACGTCGTGGTGAGCTCGCAACTCGACGTCGAGCGGGCGATGCTCGGGCACAAGGCGGGCGACAGCGTTCTCGTGAGCGTCACCCGCGACGGCGAGGAGACGAAGATCGAGGTCCCGCTCGCCGCCGCCCGCCCCCAAGCGATGGGTCAAGGGGAGCGATGCTGGCACGAGCTCGGCCTGAAGGTCGAGCCGATGGCCGCGGCCAAGGTGCAGCGGCTCCAGTCGCGCTACCGGGGCGGCCTCCTTGTCACGTCGGTCCGCAGCGGTGGCCCCGCCGGCGACCAGGGGATCCGCGAGGGGGACATCCTCGTCGGGCTTCACGTCTGGGAGACGATCTCCCCCGACAACATCGTCTACGTCCTCGACAAGTCCCGCGAAGACAACCTCGGACAGCTGAAGTTCTACGTCCTTCGCGGCCGGGAAACGCTCTTCGGCCATCTCACGAGCGACACGATCCGGCGCTGACAATCTGGCAGGGAGCCTACAATCGAGGCTCCACTCCCCCGGATGCCGCTCTCTTGGAAGCGCCGTTTGTCGACTGGCTGCTCGCCCGTCTCCCCCGCGATCCTCGTCTCGAGGTGCCGCCGGGGGACGATGCTGCCGTGCTCCGCCCCCCCGCCGGCCGCCGCACGGTCGTGACCGTCGATCTCCTCACGGAAGGGGTCGACTTCCTCCTCGGCGGCGATACGACCCCCGAGCGCGTCGGCCACAAGGCGCTGGCGGTGAATCTCAGCGACTTAGCCGCGATGGGCGCCCGCCCCGAGGCAGCAGTCGTGGCCGTCGCCCTGCCGCGCTTGAGCGCCGCGGCGATCGGCGCAGGGCTCTACGCCGGCCTTGCCCCGCTTGCGGCCCGGTTCGGGGTGACGATCGCCGGCGGCGACACAAACACCTGGGACGGCCCGCTCGTGATCAGCGTCACGGCGATCGGCAGCGTTCCTCCCGGGGCGGCCTGGCGGCGCGACGGCGCCAGGCCCGGCGATCTCCTCGTCGTCACCGGGGCGTGTGGCGGGAGCCTCCTCGGCCGCCACCTCGATGTCGAGCCGCGCTGCCGCGAGGCCCTCGAGATCGCTGCCCGCTTCCCCGTCCACGCCGCGATCGACATCAGCGACGGGCTGTCGCTCGATCTGGCGAGGATGATGCACGCCAGTGCCGCCCGCGGCATCGTCGACCTGTCCCGCGTGCCGATCCATCCCGACGCCGTCCGCCGCAGTCGGCTCGACGCCGATGGCACAAGCCCGCTCGACCATGCCCTCAGTGACGGCGAGGATTTCGAGTTGCTCCTCGCCCTGCCCCCCGCCGCTGCCCTGGCGCTGGTCATCGATCCGCCGATCGGCCTCATGCCGGTAATCTTCGGGGAGGTGACGGCCGGGGAGGGCCTTGTTGCCCGAAGTGCCGATGGCACCATCGAGCCGCTGCAGCCGAGGGGATGGCTCCATGACGGGACGTGATCCATCCCCCACCGCGGCCACGGTGATCGTGACGATCGCCGACGAAGCAGCGCTCGGCCCCTTGGCCAGAGCCCTTGCCGCCACGCTCCCCGCACGCGCCTTCCTGGCACTCGATGGCGACCTCGGCGCCGGCAAGACGACGTTCGTCAAGGCGCTCGCTGCCGCGGCCGGCATCGACCCGGCCGAAGTCGTCAGCCCGACGTTCGGGCTGGTCCACGTCCATCCCCTCCCTGACGGTCATCGCGCCGAAAGGCTCGTCCATGCCGATCTCTACCGGCTCGCCGGCTGCGACGATCTGTTCGAACTCGGCTGGGAAGAGCTGACCGCTGCACCGGGCTGGGTGGCCGCGGAATGGAGCAAGAGGATCAAGCCTGCCCTCCCTGCCGACCGGCTCGACATCCTTCTCGAGGTCGAATCGGAGACGGCCAGGCGGGCGTCGTTCACCGGCCGGGGCGCGGCCTTGGCGCCGCTCCTCACGGCGCTCCGCGCGCTCCCCGGGGCCTCATCGGGCTGACCGCCCGCCAGCCATCGATGCGAGCTCGTCGCGGATCGGCCCGTTGAGCGTCTCCTCGAGGGCGGAGAGCGCCCGGGCGACGGGGACGCCGTCGAGGAGGCGGTGATCGGCGAGAATCGTGACGGTCATCCGCCCGCGCTCATCGAGCGGCGTCCAGGTGAGGCTCGTGGTCAGGAAGGTGGGGTGCATGCGGTTGGCGGCCCCTTCGCCGGCCAGCGTCGAGAGGCTGAACGTGCCGACGCGGAGGGCGCGCTTCACCGATGGAGCGTGGGCATTCCAGCGGAGGATGAGGCGGCGGAGCGGGCCAGGCACACTGACGAGCTCGAGTTGCCTGGCAAAGACCTCCTCGACCGGCGCCGTGGCATGGCGGTGGATCGCCGCCTGGAGCTCGGTGAGCGGACGGTTGTCGGGCTCCCGCAGCCGGGCCCACCACAGCGCCTCGGGGTCGAGGGCGACATCGGCCGGATCGGCATGGGGCCCGTTTGGATCGCGCGGCCGGCTGATCGCCAGGGAAGCCACGCTCACCGGGCTCGTCGCCCAGCGTGGCCGGCGCCACGGCGTGAGGATTCGCCACGGCACATACCAGCTCCGCAGCGCCGGCCGGTCACGGGCGACGATCGCGTAGGCTTTCATGAACACCGCCGACCACCCGATCCTCGGCAGCGCCTCCCGGCGGACTGCCTCGAGCTCGGAGAGCGCCATGATCCGATCGACCGGGAAGATCGGCACCCGGTTGGAGAGGCGAACGATGTCGCTGACGAGCCGGCGCTGGCCGTCGAGCCGTCGGGTGGTGATCCGCATCGTCGCATCCGCCATGCCACGTCCCTCCACGCTGTCCGCTGCCGGGAAGGCGTCTGTCGGCCAACACCGCGGCAGCGTGGGAAGGGAAATAGCCGATCATCCCCTCCGGGGGCAAGTCGGTCGAGCGCTTGCTCCCGATGGAAAGGCCATCAGGCCGCTACACTCCCCTCCATCCCCCGGAGCCATTCCCATGCGCCTCTTCCCCGCCACGTCGCTGGTGTGCGTGATCGACGTCCAGGAGCGGCTCCTTGCCGTGATCCCTGAGGCCGAGCGGCTCGTGGCCCGCGTGGCCAGGCTGGCCGAAGCGGCGAAGATCCTTGGGGTCCGTCGCCTCCTCACCGAGCAGTACCCCAAGGGGCTGGGGGCCACCGCCCCCCGGCTCCGCCCCCTTCTCCCGCCGGCCGAGGAGAAGCTGTCGTTCAGCTGCGTCGGCTGCCCGGGATTCGATGCGGCCGCGGCAGCGGGGAGCGGCGTCAGCGCGATCATCGTCTGCGGGCTCGAGACTCATGTCTGCGTCAGTCAGACCGTCCTCGACCTCCTCGCCACCGGGATGACGGTGTTCGTGGCCGTCGATGCCGTCGCCTCCAGGCACCGGATCGATCATGACGTCGCCCTCCGCCGCCTCGAGGGTGCCGGGGCGATCCTGACGACGACCGAGGCGATTCTTTTCGAATGGTGCCGCTCGGCCGATCATCCGTCCTTCAAGGAAATCCGCACGCTCGTCGTCGATCGGGAGCGTGAGGGGACTTCGGGCCGGATTTAAGCGGCGTCATCGAGCGACGCTCAGGCGGCTTCAGGATCCGGCCGGGGCGTCGCGGAGGTCGACCTTCTCTGGGCTCGTTTCTGGGTTCGTTTCTGGGCTCGTTCCATCGAGCGCCCGCAAGCGGGCGATCTTCGCCGCCGCCGAAGGCTCGCCCTCGAGTTCGCGCCCCGGGGCAGCGCCAAACACGAAGATCCTGCCGTCGGCGCCGACGAGTTCCCACACCCGGCGCGGGCCGTCCGCGGTGGAGATCGTCACCGCCCGACACTCGCTCATGCCGAGCTTCGTCCATTCCGGTCCGATGACATGCGCCAGCGCCGCCCCCTCCTCGACGGTCGGATCGCCCCACCGCGCCCCCTCGGGCCCCTGTGGGCTCGACTCGATCCCTGCCAATCGTGGGTAGGCCGCCGCCGACTCGGCGGTGAAGTCGGCGCTGGGGAGGACCACCCCCTCGGCATCGACGGCGAGCAGACCCCCGGCCACGCCGACCATGGCCGCCGGCTCACGGCAGAGCACCTCGACGAGCGCCGCGGCCGGGTGGCGCAGTTCCACCTTCACCACCTGCCGCACCCAGGGGTGCATGTCGAAGGCACGGGCGAGGCGGTTGGCCAGTTCCGGGTCGTGAAGCGGCAGACCATGGTCGAGGCTCGCATCGCGCAGCGCTTCGGCGCGGATGTCGGCCTTCACCCACGGCGCCTGTCCACGGAGTTCGATCGCTTCGGGGACGAGCACCACGTCGTCGCTCCCCCCCACCCGCTCGGCCACCCGCGGCCAGACGAAGGCGGCCAGCCCCACGGCCGCGAGGACGACGCCGACCGCGCCGAGCCCCACGCGCCGCGCGGAGATCGCCTTCCAAATCGAGGGCTCCTCCGGAAGAGGCTCCGGGGTCGTGACGCGGCGGCGGGGGTTGGGTGTCATTGGATCGCCTGCCGGCCGCTCACCAGAGTTCGATCTGGGGGGTGAGTTCGACGCCGAGCCGTTCCCGCACCCGGGCCCTGACCTGCTCGACGAGGAGCCGGACGTCGTCGCTGGTACAGCCGGGCTGCGCGACGACGTAGTTCGACCGGGGACCGTGGATCGATGCCTCACCGACGCGAATCTCGCGGGCTCCGGCCTGGGTGACGAGTGCCTCGGCCGTCGAGCCGTGTGGATCCTTGAACATCATCGCCACCGTTCGCACGCCGGCCGGCTGCTCGGTGCGATCGACGATCCAACGCTTCTGCATCCGTTTGGTGAGCAGGTCGGCGTCCTCGGCCTCGAGTTCGAGACGGCAACCGATGACGATCACGTCGTCGAGATTGCTCCACCGCGATCCGAAGGTGAGCTCGGCCCCACCCCGTTCCACGACCGAGCCGTCGGGGTTCATCACCGTCACCGACCGCACCGTGTCACCGATGTCGCCACCGCGGCCGCCGGCATTACCGACCAGCGCCCCTCCGACCGTCCCCGGGATTCCGACGAGCGTCTCGAGCCCCGACAGGCCCGCCTGGACGGCAGCCGCCACGACATGGACGAGCTTGGCGCCGGCGCCGGCCAGCACCGCCGATCCCTGCACCTCGATCGTGCTGAACGCCGGTGCCGAAAGGCGGACGACCATCCCCGCGAACCCCGCCGCGGGGACGAGGACATTCGAGCCGCCGCCGATGACCCGCAGCGGGATCGAGCGTTCCTGGCAGCGTTTCACCACCCGGCCGAGCGCCGCGACATCGACCGGCTCGCAGAACCAGGCTGCCGGGCCACCGACCCCCAGCCAGGTGTGCGGGGCGAGCGGCTCGCCCTCGCCGACCGCCACAGCGAGATCGTCAAACGGTGATCCCTCGTGCCTGCCACCCACGTCACCACCACCCACTTCTGCGCTCATCCCTACTCCCTCATCGGTGTCTGTCCGTCGCCGCCGCCGTCGTTGGCCATCATCGCAGCCGAAGGACGACAGTGTCGTCTCCGGCCCGGCGCGACGGAAGCGAGGCCCACGAATTGTGCCCCCCACGATCCGATTCCGTCCATGCCCGATCGAGGGCCCGCTAGGCAACGCGTTTCTTCCGGAAGCTCCCCTCGGCCGGATGGGCGAGCTCCAGCCAGGCATCGACGAGCACGGCCAGGGGAACCTGCGGCTCCCCGGGATCGCCCGGATCCCCAGGATCGGGGCCGGGAACGAGATTCGTGCCGACCAGGAGCACGCAGTCGCGCGATCCGAGCCCGGACAGGAGCCGGTCGATCCGGGCATACGCGGCCAGTTGTCGGCTCCCGGCTCCGGCATCGAGGACCCCCTCCGGAGCGACGAGGCACTCGTTGCACCACCGCGACACCCGCTCCGCAAACCGCCTTCCCCCACCCAGCGTCGCCAGCGCCCTCTCCTCGGCGAGGACGATCAGCTTCCCCGGCGTGAGCCGGCGGAGGCTCGTGAGGGTCGATGCCAGGGCATGGCCGCTGGTCGGTTGATCGACGAACACATGGACCTCCTGGCCGCGGCGAATCCGATCGAGCCGCCCCGGCACACCCCCGGGCGTCGACTCCAGCCCCCGCGCTACCAGTTCCATCGGCACCCCCTGCCCGATGCCGACGGCCGCCGCGAGGAGACTGTTCCGCACGAACGACGCCACTGGAACGGTGACGCCGACGGCCGCCGCATCCCCGGCATGGCGGAGGAGGAACGTCTGCCCGCCGAGGTGGCGTTCGACAGCGGTGGCGGTGAGATCGGCCCTGCGGTTGAGGGCCACCCCAACGGCTCGCCGCGATGAATCGCTGCCGAGCGCACGACCTTCCTCGGCGTGGCGGGCAACGAGCCGACGGACGCGGGCATCGTCGAGGTTGGCCACGAGGCAGCCATCCTCACCGAGCGAGTCGAGAATCCGTGCCTTGATCTCGTGATAGGCCTCGATCGTGCCGTGCCGGTCGAGGTGGGCACTGGCGAGGTTGGTGACCACGACCGCGTCGCACGACACCCCGGCAAGCGCCTGGCGGGCGAGCATGGCGCTCGACACCTCGATGACGGCGTGCGTGCATCCACTCGCGGCCAGGCGGCCAAGCCAGGCGGCGAGATCGTCAGGGCGATCGAAGGCGGCAGGCACGGGCGCCGTGCTGTCGCCGTCGAGGCAACCGAGGTCGGAGAGGACACCGACATTGAAGCCTCCCTCGGCGAGGACCGACGCGGTCAGCCACGCCGTCGTCGTCTTCCCACTCGTGCCGGTGATCGCGATCACCCGCATCCGCCTGGCCGGGTCACCGGCCAGCGCGTGCGCCAGACGGGCCTGCGCCCAAGCGGTGTCGGGCACGATGCACAGCGGCGTCCCGAAGGTGGGGATGATCCGCTCGGCGACGATCCCCGCCACTCCGCGAGCAATCGCCTTGGCGGCAAGTTCATGGCCATCGCCCCCAGCCTCGAGGCGGGCGATGAACAGATCCCCCGGCCGGCAGGCTTCGGGGGTGTCGTGGCACCGCCTGGCGACGATGTCGTCGCAGGCAACGAACCGGGCTCCTGGCAGGATCTCGGAGAGCCGCACGGCGGCCAATGCCCCGGCCTTCTTCGATCGGCCCCGGGCTTCCCTGCCCCCATCTCCACGCATGCCATCGGCCATGACGGCCTCCTCGCTGCTTGTGCCGCGTCTCCGCGGGAGTTCCCGCCGCGATCGTCCTTGACCGCGGCGCGAGAGGCATTGTCCGTGGCGCTGATTTGGGGTCAACCCCGCGATTGATCCTTGTTTTTTCCGCTCCGCAAAGCCATCCGGCGTTGCTCATCTCCCCTCTCTTGCCACGATTGCGCTCCATCGGCTAGCGTCCCCTGCTCAGGAATGTCGCCTGACCGGTCTTGCCAGGAACCGTCAGCCATGCATGGAGCCCGCGCCTTCGACCCGGTTCCACGGAGCGCACCGATCCACTCCGCACCGATTCATGCCGCGGCGATTCATCCTGCGGCGACACCGGCGCTTCGCGGCGCCCCGAGGCGCGTGCTCTGGGTGGGTGAGATCGACGACCTCGAGTTGACGATCGCCAGGGAGAGCCTGGTGCGGTTGACCGGTTGCATCGTGATCCGCGCGACAGCCCCCGTGCCGAGCTCGCCGTCATCTCACCATGGCTCTGATCTGCTCGGGACCTCCCCTCCCGATTGCATCCTCCTGGCGATCGATCGGCCGGGCCGGTGGAGCGTTGAACAGGTCCTCGGCCTCTCACTGAGCTTTCCTTTGACGCCGATCCTCGCCATCGCCACGAGCCTCTGCGACGGCCGACGGCGGAGCGGGCCTCCGCTGCCTGGGGTCGAGGAACTGGCCTGGCACGACGCCGGTGGGCGCCTGGCCCGGTGGTTTGCCGATCTCGATGCTGGCCTCCCCGGATCCCTCGGTTTGCCCCCCACCGTGCGCCGCGAGGAGCGATTCCACGAAGCCCCCGCCTTCCAACCCCAGTCGCGCCCCGTCGGCCCGCTCGCGCCGGTCACGGTGGCAGCCCGGTCGCCCCTCGATCTCGACGGGCTCGTCGATCTTCTTGCCGCCGCCGGTCATCCGATCGGGGAGCGAACGCTTCTGCGGCCCGAGCTCTCCCCTCCCGACCGGCTCGTGGTCTGGGATGCCGGCCGCTTCGACAACGCCGATCTCGAGTGGCTGCGGTTGCTCGTGGCCAATCGCCCCGGCGTGGCGGTCGTGATCCTCGATTCCTTTCCCCGCGGGGACGTCGCCCGCGGGGCGCTGCGGGCGGGGGCTTCCGCGATCCTCGGCCGCCCGGTGGGGCTCGAGGTGCTCGCCGGGACGCTGCGGGGGCTCTGCCAATTCGCCGTTCGCAGCTGAGTCAGGGCCTTTCCGCCCCGGGGAGACCCGCTCCGAGGCGGTCCTGACAGTCCGTGCCAGGAGGCCGGGCCGGCAATCCAACAGTGGGATTGGTGGGCTAACAGTGGGATTGGTGGGCCCCGGCGGCCCCGCTACCATCCGCCCCCGGGCGGCCGCCGCCTCCCCTGCGCTATCCTGTTCCCCACGAGCCTCTGCATGATCGTCGTCGAGCACCACCGGGGTGACCGAGATCTGGGCCGGGGGCTTGCCCCCCTCCTCATGGTGCTCGCCACGTCGCTTGTGGTGCTGGGGTGCCGCCACCTCGCCGCCGTGCCGGCGCTCGACCCGACCAGGCTCGAGGAGACGGTCGGCAGTGCTTTCAGCCGCGAGAGCCAGTGGCAGGAAGGGCTCCCGGATCGAAACGTCGTCCAGGCGGGCCAACTGGTGATCCACGCCGACTTCGGCCTCGCCGAGCAGCATCGTCTCATCCGTGATCTCGAGACGATGCGGACGGAGGTCTCTCAAGATCTCGGTCTGCCGATCTCCGACGAGCCGGTCCATCTCTATCTCTTCGCCGACACCAGCGGCTACGACAGCTTCGCCGCCCGTCACTTTCCCAACTTCCCGGTGCGGCGGGCGTTCTTCGTCGAAACCGACACGACGCTCGCGGTGTTCGCGCCGTGGCAGGACCGGATCGCCGAGGATCTCCGCCACGAGACGACACACGGCTACGTCCACGCCGTCGTCCCCACCGTGCCGCTGTGGCTCGACGAGGGGATCGCCGAGCACTTCGAAGTGCCGCGCGGCAGCGAGGGAGTCCATCCGCAGCATGTCGCCCACCTCGCCGGCCGGTTCCTCGAAGGGACCTGGCGCCTCGATCTGGCCAGGCTCGAGTCGCTTTCCTCCGCCGGGGAGATGTCGCAGGACCACTACGCCGAGGCGTGGGCCTGGGTCCACTGGCTCCTCCACACCACGCCGCTGCGCCGCCGCATCCTCCAGGATTATCTTGCCGACCTCCGCCGCGACGGTCGCTCAGCCCCGCTCTCGGCGAGGCTTGCCTACTACGAGGGGCCGGCAGCGACATGGACGGCAAGCCTCAAGGCCCACGTCGAGGAGCTCGCTGGGCGTTCGTCGCCAACAACCGCCACCGACTGACCCGCACCGGGCCCCTGGCCTTCAGCCGGAAGAGCCTCGGAGGCTTGGTCCACGGAACGCTAAGGCTTCCGGAAGAGCGTGCCGTGTTCGACGGCCTCGAAGCCGAGCTTTGAAAACAGCATCAGGGCTGCAACGTTGGAGCGGGAGGCGTGGGTCTCGACGAGCGTCACCCCTTCGCGGCCGAGATCCTGGAGGGCATCGGCGAGGAGGAAGTGGGCCAGCCCCTGGCGCCGCCTCCCCCCCTCGACCTCGACATCGAGAAGCCCCGCAGCAGCGACGCCCCACACGCTCGCCAGCGGCTGCATGTCCCAAAACGACGCCGAGCCGATGAGCCGGTCCCCCTCGCCGCAGAGTTCATAGCGGCGCAGCGCCATTCCCGTGGTCGTCGCCGCCTCCCACCAAGTCCGACGGGCGGGCTCGTCGATGACGCGGAGGTGCGTGGTGCGGCGGATGGAGAGCTGATGGCGGTTGACCGGGGGGCGGAATCCGGCGAGCGCTCGCTGGAGGATCGCCACCCGGTCGTGCTCGACGTAGCCGGCGCGGCGGAAGACCTGTTGCATCGTCGCCGAGGAATCGAGGATCCCCGGCATGTCGGAGCCGCCGTAGAGGCCGAGGTAGAAGCTCCGCATCGCCGCCGAGCCGCCGCCATAGAGGACCTTCGCCCCACGGCCGCGGAGGTAATCCTCGCAGGCCGCGAGCAACCGATCGCCGATCTCCTCGGCGCGGGGGTGAGGGACGACGGCGATCAGGAGCGTCGAGCCCTCGCGGGTGTCGACGCCGGAGCGGTCGGCATTGGGCCCGAATCCGGCCTGGGCAAATCCGACCATCACGCCGTCGTCGAGGGCGACGACGAGCCCACGGCGGTCGAAGTAGGGCTTGGAAAAGACGCAGGCTTCCAGGAGCGGCGGCGTCATCGGTTGCATCGCCGCCGGACCGAGGTCGGCGGCCCGCCAGACGGCGGCGAGCCGGGGAGGATCCTCATTGCGGAAGGCCCGGATCTCGATCACGCCGTCGGTCCCCCTGCTGTGCCGACTTCGGCAGGCGGAACTTCCACCGGCGAGCCCGCCTCGACCCGAATGAGGACTTGGCCTTCGGCTTCGCGGACGTCGAAGCGCGGCTGGGTAACGGTGGCGGAGAGGCGGTGGCGGCCGGTCGGCATGTCGAACTGCCAACCGTGCCAGGGACAGGTGAGGAGGGCCCCGCAGAGCTTCCCGGTGCCCAGCGGCCCTCCCTGATGGGGACAGAGGCCGTCGATGGCGTGCCAGGCACCGTCGAGGTTGGCAAGCGCCACGATCCTGTTCCCGACGACCCGCTCGAGGCTCGTGCCGGGGGGGCATTCGCTTGCTGCGGCGATCGGCAACCACTCCGCCATTCAATTTCCGCCAAGGGTTCAAGTCGGCCGGGCCAACGCGGCACTCCGGTGCCTCGAGCCACAACCACCATCAGAAAGCTCCGCTCTCTCGCCTTATCCACGATGCCCGTCGGAACGGCATCAGGCCGCCTCCACGCTTGCATCGGGCCCGGAAGATCGGGGCTTGCGTACTTTAGCCTGTGCCGGCTCCCCTCGCCATCGACGATGCACCCACCAATACTGCTCGGGGGCCCGGCGGATGGAAGTCTCGAGAAGCGACGTGTACCACTGCGAGATCTCCTTGAGGCCTGCCGTCTCCGCTCCACCGAGGGCCGGATCGGCGGTTCCCTCGAGCCGCATGTCGTAGTCGAACAGCCCATGGCGCCTCGTTGCCGAGCAGACCATGATCGGGGCGCCCGAGGAGACGGCAAACAGGCCGATCGCCTTGTGGACGCTCGCCGGACGGCCGAAGAACTCGACCCACGCCCCCTTCGGTCCGGCGGCCTGATCGCCGAGGAGGCCGATGGCGCCGTTGGCCTGAAGGGCGAGCTCGACATCCGGCGCGCTCCCCTTCTTAGGAAGGATCCGCTGCCCACGCGACTCGCGGAATTGGGTCACGAAACGGTCGAGGAGCGGATTGTCGAGAACGCGGGCCACCGAATAAATCCGGAATCCGAAGACGCCGAACAGGTAGGCAGCCAGTTCGAAGTTGCCGTAGTGCCCCGAGAGGATGACCTTCGGCCGGTCGCTCCACAGCATCCGCACCATCTGCTCCATGCCGTGGAAGCGGAGGTGCTTCCGCCAGGTCGTCTTCTGGATCACCCGTTGGGCGTGGGCGATCTCCACGACCATGAGCAGGAAGTGCTCCCACATCGCCTCGATCGTCCGGTCGGCCTGGGCCTCCGACCAGTCGGGGAAGGCGATCCGCAGGTTCTCGCGGACAACCGAGCGCCGAATCCGCACCGAGCGGGCGATGAATCGGGCCAGCGTCCGGGCCCCGCGCTCACACGCCGGTCGGGGGAGCGCCTGGACGACACAGATCGCCACGCGGACAGCGACGTACGTGAGCCGATCGGTGATCCGGGAGACGAGGGTGCGGGTCAAGGGGGGAGATCCGGGACGGAGGTGACACAAACGGCGGCGGCGGGAAGGCCGCCAGACAAAATTGTGCCGCGGCTGGCCCGTTTCAGGCCAGATCGTTTTTTTCGACCTCAGCCGGGCGGCCGCATCGAGCCCGTGGCGATCTGGACGACGAGCATCACGACGCTCACCGCATTGAACAGGGCATGGAGGAGGATCGCCGGCATCAGCGAGCCGCGGCGCTGGGCCAATTCGCCAAGGGCGATGCCCAGCAGCACCAAAGGGATCCAGGCGAGCCCCTGCCCCCAGTGCGACAGCCCGAAGAGGAGCGCCGAGGCGAGGATCGCCACGCTCCCGCCTGTCGAGGGCACGCGGGCATCGATCCAGCCCAGAAGGATGCGGCGGAAGAAGAGCTCCTCGGCGATCGGCGCGGCAATCACGGCGGTGATGACGACGATCGCGATCGCGCCGAGCCCGTGCTCCGCCTGGAGGGTGTCGATGACGGGGTGCTCGTAGGTCACGAGCCGATCGAGGGCCGCCGAGATCAGTAGGAGCGGGCCGGTGACGAGCGCCAGCCCGCCAAGGGCCAGGCGCCAGTCGACCGCAGCGCTCTCGCTCGACAAGCCGATCGCCTCCCACGAGGCCCCGTGGGCCCGCAGCGCCGCGACAACGGCGAGGGTGGCAACGATCGATCCGGCGGCCTGCGCGGCCATCCGGTTGAGGAGTGGGGCATCGGCAGGCAGGAGGCTGACACAGAGCGCGGCGACGAGCAGCCATCCGCAGGCGACAAACAGCACCGCCGCTCCGCTCCACGCCGCCGCCGGCCAGGGCCGCCCCGGCACGACCGTGCCGCCGCGCGATTCACACTGCCAGATCCGGGAAGCGACGAAGACGCTCGCCGCGATGGCCAGGGCCACCCCTCCCCAGCCGAGGGCCGCTGTCGCGCCCGAATCTGCCGCGGTCTCGCCCGCAAGCGCCACGGCGTCGGCCAGCAGCGGCAGGAACAACGGCGGCGGAGCAGCGATCATGGGGGCAGAGCGACCTTTTGAGTTCAGGAACGGGAAGCCGAATCACGGCCGGTGAGCACCGGCCAGGCCTTGAAGACATACTCGGCGCCGGAATAGGCCGTCAGGATCACAGCGGCCCAGGCGAGCCCCGAAGCAAGGCCCCCCGCGTCGATGCCGGTGAACAGGCGGGGAAATCCCAGCCGGCCCAATTCGACCGCCACCGCGGCACACTGGAGCACCATCTTCAGCTTCCCGGCCATCCCGGCGGAGAAGTCGCGCCCGACGCGCTCCATCTCAGCGCGGACGGCCGTGACGACAAGCTCGCGAACGACGACGACGACCGCCATCCAGGGGAGGATCGACGTTCCCCCTCGTGCCGCCAGAAAAATAAACGCCCCGCAGACGAGCACCTTGTCGACGAGCGGATCGAGGATCCGCCCCAGCCGGCTCACCTGATTGAAGCGGCGGGCATACCAGCCATCGACCCAGTCGGTCGTGGCGGCGAGGAGAAAGAGGACCGTGGCGGCGGCGAAATCCTCCCGCTCGATGAGGACGAAGAAGACGATCGAAAGGACCATCCGCGCTGCTGACAGCAGATTCGGGACGGTCCAGACCAGATCGGTGGCGGGGGGACTCGAGCGCTTGCTCATCGCGGTCATTCCTCGGCCGGCACGCCGGCGAGGTCGTAGCCGCTCGAGGCGACGATCTCCACCGGGAGGATCTCTCCGGTGAGGGGCTCTTCGGGGCCGCTCCCCGGAGCCGTGAGATAGACCAGGCAGTCGATGTCGGGGGCGTCGCCGGTGGAGCGGGCGAGCCAGACGTCGTCGCGCTCGCCACTCGGCCCGTCGACGATGCAGTCGACGATCCGCCCCACCTGCTTGCGGGCATGGTCGTGGGCGATCCCCTGCTGCACTTCCATGAGTTGGTCGCGGCGGGCGGCCTTCACCTCCTCTGGGAGATGGCCGTCGAGCTTCGCCGCCGGCGTGTCTGGCTCGAGGGAATAGGTGAACACCCCGACGCGCTCAAAGCGCCACTGCCGGGCGAAGTCGACCATCTCCTCAAACTGCGCATCGGTCTCGCCGGGGAAGCCGGTGATGAACGTCGTCCGGAGGACAAGCTCGGGGATCCGCTTCCGCAGCTTTCCGAGCAGGTCCTCGGTCGGCTTTCGCGACACGCGCCGCTGCATCCGCTTGAGGACCGGGTCGCTGGCATGCTGGAGCGGCATGTCGAGGTAGGGGACGATTTTTTCTGAGTCGGCAATTCTGCCGATGAGCCGGTCGGAGAAGTGCTCCGGATAGAGGTACATCAGCCGAATCCACTCGAGCCCCTCGACCTTCTCGAGCTCGCCGAGCAGCTCCACGAGCCGCGGCTCGCCGTAGAGGTCCATCCCGTAGTAGGTCGTGTCTTGGGCGACGACGACGAGCTCCTTGACGCCGTCGGCGGCGAGCTCGTGGGCCTCGCGGATCACCTCTTCCATCGGCTTCGTTGCATGCTTGCCGCGCATCTTCGGGATCGCACAGAACGTGCAGGTCCGGTCGCAGCCCTCGGAGATCTTGAGATAGGCCATGTGCCGCGGCGTGACGCGCATCCGGCCGCGGTCTTCGAGCGGCACGGCCGGCGCCGGGCGAAAGAGGCTCCGCTGATCACCCAAGCCGCCGATGAGCCGCTCGGCCGCCTTGGCGACATCGTCGCGCGAGAAGACGCCGATCACCGAATCGAGCCCGGGAAGCTCGTCGAGGAGTTTTTCCTTCTGCCGTTCGGCGAGGCAGCCGGCGACGATCACGCCGCGAGTTCCCCCCGCCTTCTTCAGGTCGAGCATCTCGCGGACGACCCCATACGACTCCTCCCGCGAGGCGTCGATGAAGGCGCAGGTGTTGACGACGACGAGATCGGCCCCCTTGGGCTCGGCAACGAGCTGCCAGCCGTCCTGACGCAGCAGCCCGAGCATCCGCTCGCTGTCGACGAGGTTCTTCGGGCACCCGAGGCTGACCATCGCGAACGTGCCGCGACAATTGGCATCGGGGGGCTCGATGGCGAGCAGTTGCGGCGCCCCGCCGGCGGAGGGGCAGGTGGCCGTGGAGTTGGGATCGACGATTGGCAATGTGCGCATGTCAGGCCTTCGCCTCAATGAGCCGATCGAGTTCGGCCTTGAGCTTGGGGAGGATCGCGTCGTAGGGGAAGGCACCGAGCTCCACGGAGCGACGCTTGAGATTCACGTGCGTCGGGCCGCACCACAGGCCGAGGTCGGCGTCGTCGGTCTCACCGGGGCCGTTGACGCGGCAGCCCATGACGGCGATCGTGATCGCGTGGTCCTTGGCGTACTGTGTCATCTCCTTGACCTCGCGGGCCAGCTCGATGAAGGCCTCGTTTTCAACGCGCGAGCAGCTCGGGCAGGAGATGATGTTGAGCGA
>CAMCCR010000026.1 GCA_945873085.1 Candidatus Kuenenia stuttgartensis
TCCCCCTCGTCGTCCGCCTCGAGGGGACCGAGGTCGAGGAGGGGAAGAAGATCCTCGCCAACAGCGGCACGACGATCATCACCGCCGACGGCCTTACCGACGCCGCCAAGAAGGTCGTCGCCGCTTCCAAGGGGCTCAAGGCCTGATCGCCCAAGGGGCTCAAGGCCTGATCGCCCAAGGGACTCGAGGCCTGATCGCCCAACATCCGCCGCTCGTTGCTCCGCTAGAAGCCGAAATCCACCACTCCTCTCAGCCCCCCGGCCATCACACCACCATGAGCATCCTCGTCAACCGTGACACCCGCGTCATCTGTCAGGGCATCACCGGCAAGGTGGGAGAATTCCACACCCGCGGTTGCCTCGATTACGGGACACGGATGGTCGGCGGCGTGACGCCCGGCAAGGGGGGCGAAAAGGTCGCCGATCTGCCGGTCTTCGACACGGTCGCCGAAGCGGTCGCCGCCACCGGAGCGAATGCCACGATGATCTTCGTGCCGCCGGCGTTCGCCGCCGACGCGATTCTCGAGGCGGTCGGGGCGGAGATCCCGCTGGTGATCGCGATCACCGAGGGAATCCCGGTGATCGACATGGCGCGGGTCATGCCGGTCGTCCGGGCCTCGAAGAGCCGGCTCATCGGTCCCAACTGCCCCGGCGTGATCACCCCGGGCCAGTGCAAGATCGGCATCATGCCAGGCTACATCCACACGCCGGGCCATGTCGGCGTGATGAGCCGCTCCGGCACCCTCACCTACGAGGCGGTGTGGCAGCTGACCCAACTCGGCCACGGCCAGAGCACCTGCGTCGGCCTTGGCGGCGATCCGCTCGTCGGCTCGAGCTTCATCGACATTCTGGCCCTCTTCGAGGCCGATCCCGACACCCATTCGATCCTCATGATGGGCGAGATCGGCGGCTCGGCCGAGGAGGAGGCGGCGGAGTTCGTGAAGCACCACGTCACGAAGCCGGTGGCCGCCTTCATCGCCGGCCAGACCGCCCCGCCGGGGAAGCGGATGGGCCATGCGGGAGCGATCATTTCCGGCGGCAAGGGAACGGCCGAGGCCAAGCTCGCAGCCCTCAAGGACGCTGGCATCGAGGTTGCCGCGAGCCCCGCCGACATGGGGGCCGCGATGGTCCGGGCAATCGAGCACAAGAACAAGAACAAGTCATGAACGTCGATCTCTTCATCCCCTGCTTCGTCGACCAGATGAACCCGCGGGTGGGGATGGCCGTGGCCACGGTCCTCGAACGCCTCGGCCATTCCGTCAACTTCCGCCCCGCCCAAACCTGCTGTGGCCAGCCGAGCTACAACTCCGGCTACTGGGACGAGGCCCGCACGGTGACCATCCGGGCGCTCGATGTCTTCGAGGGGGCAGGCGCCGTCGTCGGCCCGAGTGGCTCCTGCGTGGCGATGATGCGCGTCTTCTATCCGGAGCTCCTCGCCGGCACCCCGCACGAGCAGCGTGCGATCGATCTCGCCTCGCGGACGTTCGAGTTCGGTGAGTTCCTCGTCGACCGGCTCGGTGTCACCGATGTCGGAGCCCGCTTCCCCCACCGCGTGACCTATCACGACGGCTGCCACGGCCTCCGTGAGCTGCGGATCAAAGCAGCCCCGCGGCAGCTCCTCGCGGCCGTCAGTGGCCTCGAACTGGTGGAGTGCGACGAGCCGGAGAGCTGCTGTGGCTTCGGGGGGCTGTTCAGCGTGAAGTTCCCGATGATCTCCACCGCGATGGCGGAGGTGAAGGCGGGGTCGCTGGCCAGAACAGAGTGCGACTGGATCGTGTCGAGCGATCCAAGCTGCCAGCTCCAGATTGACGGCTGGCTCTCCCGCCAGGGAAAGAAGCCCCGCACGATCCATCTGGCCGAGGTGCTCGCCTCGACCTGAGCCCTTCACGGTTCATGAAGCTGGGGACCGACGCCGCGATCCCAGCAGCGCTTCCCGGGCGAAACCGGCCGCATTCGCCCCCTGCCAGATCCCGAAGGCCGCGAGGATTGCAAGGGTCCGCCCGGCGACGCGTCGATCGCCGCGCAGCGCCCTCAGCCGCGGCAGGATCGAGGTGTGGAAGCCGATGTCCTGAACGACTCCGCTCGAGCCTCGCTCGAGCCTGCGACGATGGTGGAGGTAGGCCCCTCGGCCGTAGCGGTAGTGGAGGTCGACAAACCTCCCCAAGGTCTGCGCGTGGCGGTGCTCGATCCGCGCTGCAGGCTCCCAGACAAGCGGCCAACCGGCTGTCCGCCAGCGGTCACAGAAGTCGCGGTCTTCGGCCCCCGCGCGGGGGAATGAGACATCGAAGCCGCCGAGCGCCTCGAAGCGCTCGCGCATGCAGAAAACGTTGTTGCTGGTCAGGAACGTCGCCCGGGAGGGATCGGCATTGAAGTGGTCGTAGACGAGATCGACGATCAGTTGACTGACGCTGGCGAACAGATCCTTGTCGAGCCCGTTGATCGTCGTGCCCCCGACCATCGCCCCGGGGGTGAGGGCCTCGCGGCGGAGAAGGGCTCCGAGCCATTCGGGCTCAGGCAGGCAGTCGTCGTCGGTGAAGGCGATGAATCGCCCCCGGGCGACGGCGACACCGCGGTTGCGGGCCCGGGCGGGCCCGGCGTTGAGTTGCCGCTCGATGCGAAGATCGAGCCGGCCGTGAAACACCTCGGCGATCGCGTCGAGCGGCTCCAGACTCCCATCATCGACGACCACCACCTCCCAGGGCGCCTGGCAGCGCTGCGCCGCCAGAGCCGTCAGGCAGGCGGTGAGCTGCCTCGGCCGTGCGTAGGTGGGGATGACGACGGTGATGAGCGGAAGCGTCAACGGAGAACCTGGCACAGCTGGATCGACTTGCTCCCCGGTTTCACGCCCGCGGGGCTCGCACACTGCCACTTGCCGAAGCGGCACCATGGTCAAGCGCGGGTGCGATCGCCGCGGCACCGCAGGCCCGGGCCCTGCCGCTCAGTATCGCAGGCCATCGAGTCCAGGGGCTCCCACCGCTCGTGGGGGCGAAGGGCCGCTCGTCCTATTTCTTCGGCGCCGGCTTGAAGGGATTGGCAGGCCCGGGGGGCGGTTTCGGCGTCTCGTTGGCACGCCCTGGCACCTCGATGGGAGGAGTCGGAGTGGGAGGCGCTGTCGGCTCAGGCGTCGGGACGGGCGGCTGACCAGCAGGCACACCGGGTTGCTGCGGCACGCCCGGTTGCTGTGGCACGGCAGGAGGGGCGACGGCCGCAGGCTGGCCGGGCTGCTTCGGGACGCCGGGGAGCGTCCCCGGGCCAGGCGCGGGGACGGCGGGGAAGGGTTGACCTGGCTGCGATGGCAGCCCGGGCTGCCCCGGAGGAGCGGTCGCACCGGGTGGCACCGACGCACCCGGGGTGAGGGGCACCTGTGGGGGAACCGGTGCGCCAGGGGGGAAGCCGGCCGGAAACGGCTGTCCGGGCACGCCAACCGCAGGATCGGTCGCGGTGGGACGGGCCACCGGAAGGGTCACGCCAGGCCCGAGTCCTCCCGGCGGCGGATAGGGAAGCCCCTCCACCGGTCCGAGTTTCCCGTTTCGCTGCAGGCGCTGCACATCCATCTTCGTGACCGTCCGCACCGTCACCCAGGGCCCGAGGGCGTACCGTTCGCGGAGCCCGATGTCGCGGGTCTGGTTGGTGTTGATGTCGTTGCTCCGCAGGCACCAGGTGAAGGCGCCGTTGTCGTCGGCGTCGAGGTACTTTTCCCCCTCGTCCCACTGCTGGTTCCAGTTGACGTCGGCGTAGACCTCGCTCCACTGCGGCAGCTCGATCTTTTCGAGCACCGGCTGCGACGGATCGACCGGCGGCGGCGGCGGCAGGGCCTTGGCGGGATCTTCCTTCTCGGCCCGGAAGCCCGGCTCCCCGTCCATCATGATGCCCCGCTCCTCGCTCGACATCGACGGGGCGCAGTGGCCGACGAGATCGATGATCCCCTGGCCGAGATCCCAGCCGAGCTTCGTGTGGTCGAAGGCCATCGAATCGGGGAGCGGCGCCATGGCGAGGATCACCTGAAGCGTGCCGGCGACGACGAGCCCGGCCAGCGCGCCGACGACGCCCCCGCCGACCAGATCGACCAGCGGCGGATAGTTCGTCGCCCCCTCCTGGATCGCCCCCCCGACCATCAGCCGGATGACGATCGCCACGAGCACCACGCTTGTCACGAAGGCGATCGTCTGCCGCCAGATCATCGCAAACTCGTTGGTCATTCCGGCCCACATCAGCAGCCCGTCGACATGGTCGGTGATCGCGAACGCGGCCACGACCGAGGCGAGGGCCTGGAGGCCCCAGACGGTGGCCAAGAACAGCCCGTAGCGCGAGCCGAGCCAGGCGATCAGGGCCACGATCAGGATGGTGATCAGCCCCGCAGACTGTTGGAGGATCGAATCGGCGAACAGCATCGGTATTCCCGTCACTTTGCCACCCGCTGCATCTCGCTGACGCTCGTGACCCCGGCGAGCACCTTGCCGACGCCCGCCTCGAGGAGCGTCTTCATGCCCCCCTTGCGGGCCGCCTGGCGAATCGTCTGCATCGAGGGGCGGCCGACGAGGAGTTCGCGGATCGAGTTGTCGAAGATCATCAGCTCGTGGAGGCCGGTCCGCCCGCGGAAGCCGGTGCCATGGCAGGCCGGGCATCCCTTCTCCTGATAGATCGTCACGTCCTTCCCGACGGCGATGCCCCACTTCTGCTTGAGATCGTCGGAGAGCTGGACGGCCTGCTTGCACTTCGGGCAGAGAAC
The DNA here is from genome assembly GCA_945873085.1 of Candidatus Kuenenia stuttgartensis. Classification (GTDB taxonomy): domain Bacteria; phylum Planctomycetota; class Planctomycetia; order Pirellulales; family UBA1268; genus QWOP01. The sequence goes on from CAMCCR010000026.1 coordinate 4,729, forward strand.
GCGGACGAGCCGCTGGGCGAGGACCGCGGAGACGGCCGACTGGATGAGCGTCGCCTCGACACCGATGTCGAGGAGCCGGGTGATCGTGGTGGGGGCGTCGTTGGCGTGGAGCGTCGTGAACACGAAATGGCCCGTCATCGCCGCCTGCATGGCGATCTCCGCCGTCTCCTTGTCGCGGACCTCGCCGACGAGGATCACGTCGGGATCCTGCCGGAGCGTCGAGCGGAGAATCTTGGCGAAGGTCAGCTCGGCGGCGACGTTGACCGCGGTCTGCGAAATCCCCTCGAGCCGGTATTCGATCGGGTCCTCGATCGTGATGATGTTCTTGGAATTGACGTCGATCTCGGAGAGCGCGGAGTAGAGCGTCGTCGTCTTCCCCGATCCGGTCGGCCCGCAGACAATGAGCATGCCGTGCGGCTGCTGGATGATCTCGCGGAGCTGGGCGACGACCGAATCCTTCATCCCGATCGAGCCGAGGCCCCCCTTCACGATCCCACCGTCGGCGTCGAGGAGCCGCAGCGCCATCTTCTCGCCGAAGTTCGTCGGGGCCGAGGCGGCCCGGACGTCGAAACGCCGGTCTTCCATGAGGACGGTGAACGTCCCGTCCTGCGGGCGCCGCTTCTCGGCGATGTCCATGTCGCCGAGCACCTTCATCGCCGAGAGGACCGCCTTCCCCTCGTCGGCGGGAAAGGCCGCGATGTTCTGGAGGATGCCGTCGATGCGGCAGCGGACGACATACTCGTCGTTGTTCTTCGGCTCGCAGTGGATGTCGGTGGCACGGAGGTCGACCGCCTTGAGGAACATCTCCTGGACCGTCTTCACCGCCTGGGACGTCTCGCGGTCGAGGGCCCCGCTCTTGCCGTCGACGGTGGTGCCGTCCTTTTTCAGGAGGACGATCCGCGGCGCCGGGCCGGTCCTCGTCAGGCCGCCCGAAGCCGCCATCGGGAAAGCCCGGTCGAATTGCCGCTCGAGCCCGAGGCGGACGGCGAGCTTCCGACCCGTCCGCCTGGCGAAGGTAGCCGAGAGGATCTTGTCGGTCGGCTTGGCCTTCGAATCGCGGAGCGCCACATACCCGAGCGTGATGGCGGGGATGAGGAGGGCGAAGAGCACCAGCGGCCCGAGCCCGGCCTGCCAGGTGGCGACAAAGAACAGGACGCCGACAGCCGCGAAGAGGAGGTTCCAGGGGAGCGGGCCGCCGAACACCTTCCGGGCATCGCGGTCGACCCACATGCAGATCGCCGCCCAGAGCGCCGCCAAGGCAACCCACAGGCCCCCCGACCAGAGGAGTTGCTCGCCGAATGATGGAGGTACGACCACGCCTCACCCGCCTCTGGAGATCGCCCGGCACGGAGGCCGATCCGGCGACATGCTGCCACCGGATCGATCGCGCCCCACCACAGCTCGACAAACGCCGCGCTACAGAAGCCTCTGTTTTAGCCTCTTGGGGGGGTAAAATCCACGCATCACCCCCTGACTCCGACGCTTTTCCCTCCTGCCGACACGGCGGCCGGACGGCTATCATCGATCTGGTCTCCCAGCCGCCACGCCTCCGCTGCACCCGCCATGCCCCCCCATCCCTCGCCAACCGCGACGCCCCGCTCCGACCATTCCGTCGATTCCGCCGGCGGGACGGAAGCCTCGGCGCACGGGGCCAAGAAGCGATTCCTCCACGACGCCCGCGAGTACGTCCGCGACACCGATCACCGCGCGTTCCTCCGCCGTGCCCTGGCCGGCTATTACACGACGCGCGACGGCCAGAAGGCCCGCTACCGCGACTGGGAGCACGCCCGCGACGCCGCCAACCTCGCCAAGTGGAACGCCGTCAACCGGCTCGACGAGATGCTCGTCCTCTTCGCCGACCGCTTCGAGGCCGGCGGCGGCAAAGTGCACTGGGCGCGCGACGCGGCCGAGGCGCGCACGATCATCCTCGAGATCATCCGCGCGGCCGGAGCGAAGGCGATCATCAAGAGCAAGTGCATGACGAGCGAGGAGATCCACCTGAACGCCGCCCTCGAGGCCGAGGGCTACGGCGTGGTGGAGAGCGATCTCGGGGAGTTCATCCAGCAGCTCCGCGGCGAGCCCCCGTTCCATTTCGTCTTCCCCTGCATGCATGTCCGCCGTGGCGAGATCAGCAAGCTCTTCGAGGAGCATCTCGGCAGTGCGCCGACAGAAAGCCCCGAGGAGCTGACGATGATCGCCAGGCGCTACATGCGCCGGCTCTACGTCGAGGCCGACGTGGGAATCACCGGCGGCAATTTCCTCGTCGCCGAGACCGGCCAGATCTCGATCACCGAAAACGAAGGGAATGCCCGGCTCACCGCAGCGCTGCCACGCGTCCACGTGGCACTGGTGGGAATCGAGAAATGCGTCGAGCGGCTCGACGACCTCGCCGTTCTCCTCCCGATGCTCGCCACCGCCGGCACTGGCCAGCCGCTCACCTGCTACAACACCCTCTACGGCGGACCGCGGGCCGCGGGGGAGTGTGACGGCCCACGGGAGATGCACGTCGTCCTCCTCGACAACGGCCGCGCCGCGATCCTCGCCGATCCCGAGCAGCGCGACAGCCTCCAGTGCATCCGCTGTGGGGCCTGCCTCAACGTCTGCCCGATCTTCAAGAACGTCGGCGGCTTCACCTACGGCACCACCTACCAGGGGCCGATCGGCTCGGTGATCACCCCCCATCTCCGCGGCCTCGGCGACTGGAATCATCTTTCCCAGGCCAGTTCCCTGTGCGGCGCCTGCACCGACGCCTGTCCGGTGCGGATCGACATCCACCACCATCTCCTCCACAACCGGCGCAACGCCGTCCGGGCCGTGCCGAACCGCCTCGAGCGGATCGGGCACCGGATGTTCGCCGCCGTCGCCGCGCGGCCGCGGCTATTTGCCGCCGGTGGGGCGATCTTCCGCCGTTCGCTCTGGCTCCTCAAGAAACTCCGGCTGCCGCTGCTGCGCGACTGGATCGCGAGCCGCGATCTGCCGAAGGCTCCCGCGCGGAGCTTCCGCGACCAGTGGCGCCACCGCGCCGCCCCGGCGGTGGCCCGGGGCCGCACGGACGCCGACGGGAGGCCCCAATGAACGCCCGCGATGCGATTCTCGCCCGGGTCCGCGAGGCACTCACCGTGCCCGGCCCCGGGCCCCATCAGCGGGCCGGGGAGATGGCTGGCCACGGGGCGGCCCCACATTCCGCGCCCCTGCCGCTCGGCAACCTGCCGGTGCTCGCGCTCGAGGCCGCGCGTCCCTGGCTCCCCGACGGCGGCGCCACCCCGGAAGAGCGGCTGGCCCTGCTGGCAGACAATCTCGGCAAGCTCAAAGCCGTGTTCCACCGTGTGCCGACGATCCATGCCGCACAGGATCTCCTCTTTTCGATCGCCCGCGAGCGCGACTGGAAGCGCGTCGCCTGGCACGCTCATCCGCTCGTCGAGCCGATCCTCTCAGGCATTCCCTGTGCGACCCACCGCGTCGACGGCGCCGCCGCAGTGACAGCCGATCCCACCACCGACTCGAGCCTCCGCAAGGACGCCCTCGAGGCCTGCGACGCCGGCATCACGGGCTGCGACGCCCTCGTGGCCCAGACCGGCTCGATCCTCGTCTCGAGCGCCAGCTGTGGAGGCCGGTCACTGTCGGTGCTGCCGCCGGTGCATGTCGTCGTCGCCGTGCCCGAGCAGATCGTGGCGACCCTCGCCGACGCCTTCGACGCCCTCCGCGAGCGGCACGGGAGCTCTTTCCCAAGCATGCTCTCCTTCATCACAGGCCCAAGTCGCACCGGCGACATCGAACGGATCCTCGTCCTCGGCGCCCACGGCCCGAAGGAACTGTTCGTGATCCTCGTCGAAGATCTCTGATCGGTTTTCCCTGGTGGCTCGGTGCGAGCGGATGCTGCCCGGCAGCGGGGCGGATGCTGCCCCGACCGATTTTCCGACCCCGGCGTGAACCATCCCGCCACGCTCCCCGTAGAATCAGCCGGACGTTGCGGTGCCGTGAGGTGGCCGCGATGCCCACTCGAGACAGGAGATGGTTGGTGGCCGCGTCTTTTCCAGGGCGCGGCCGCGGCAAGGAAACGGTGGATTCCGATGACTCCGCGACGATCCAATCCGGGCTTGTGGCTCTCCTTCGGGATGAGTCTGTGCTCGGTCGGTCGACCGCAGGGAAACCGGCTCCGTCGTTGTGACGGGCTGAATCGTGGTGCGCTGCGACTTTTGGTTGCAGGCCCACGCTCTCGGCTCGCCCTCGCTGCGGCTCTGGTCGTCGCCTCCCTCCTGTCCCCGGGTGCCAGCGGTGCCTGCGCCGGGTGTTGTGACGACGGTTCCCCGACCGTCGCCGCGCCCCTGGCTGCGGGCATCGCCCCCGTACACGCCGCGGCTGTGGTCGACGCAGCGCCTCACCGGTGCTGCCATCGGCCGGACGCTGACGCTGCAGTCACTGCCGAGTCGTGCTGCTCGAGCGCCGGTCTCGGGGCCGGTCTCGAAACGGTCGCCTGCGAGTCGCCGTCAGAGCAGGCCGATCCGTGCGGCTGCAACCTTGTCCCCCGCGACGAGGCGCCGGCCGTCCCGGTCCGCACCGAGCCTGACGTCCGTGCCGGCGAGATGGTCTTCGATCATGGCTTCCACGCGACGGCGATCGACGTCGGCCGGCTGGCCGTGGCCATCGACCGCCCTGTGCTGCCGGTCCATGCCCGCCCGCTGCGGGTGCTCTACGGGGTGTGGCGGAACTGAAGCCGGGCCCGGAGTCTCCATGCCCTGCATGGCCCTCCGACGCCGCAACGGTTTCCTTCCCTTCCACGTTCTTTCCCAAGGAGCTTTCTCATGTCCACGTTCCTCGTCTGGGCCGCCATGGCCCTCTCTCCCCTGGCTGGTGGTCAAACCGCGTCGTGCGGCCTGTGTGATGCCTGCGAATGCTGCAGTTGCTGCGAGAGCGGCGCCTGCACGTGCAGCGAGTGCCGCTGCTCCTGCTGTGAGGCCGGTGCCTCCAAGGCAGAGGGCTGCTGCACCGTGAGCGCTGGGGCCGATCGTGAGCCCCAGGCCGAGCAGGCCGGCTGCTGCAGCAGCGGTTGCTGCAAGTAAGACGGGCTGCTGATACTTCCGGCAATTCCCAACCGGGCTGACGGCGGTTCCCCGCCCCACCCGGCATGAGCCTCCGGCCGGGCGTCGCATCTGCGGCGCCCGGCCGGACCTTTTTGTTGCCGGGCCTGCAGCCATCGGCAACCGGCGAGCCTGCTACACTCCCGGCGACCTCCCAGGGTGAGCTTGGCGACGGATTCTCCGCCGCATCAGCCACCAAGGGCACACGCGCTTCTGCGCCAAGGGAGACGATTGTCATGTCCGTTCCAAGGACCTTCACGACCGAACTCGCACGGCTCTGCGCGCTGCTCCTGATTGTTTGCGTCGTCGCTCCCGTGGCTCCGGCCCAGGAAGCGGCGGATGTCACCCCGGCCCAGGAAGCCGCCATCGAAGCGGTGATCAAAGAACTCGCCACGCAGTGGTCGACCGCCTACCTGAAGCATGATCCCTCGATCCTCGAGCGGATCTGGGCTGCTGACTTTGTCTATGTCGAGCCATCGGGCCACCGATTCACCAAAGCCGAGGGGATCGCAAACCTGAAGGCGAGCGCCGAGCGGCCTACGGCCTCGGCGGCCAGTTCGATCGACGTCCGCGTCTACGGCGGCGGCACGGTGGCCGTCGACATCGGTGACTACCGGGAATCGGGCGTGGACCAGGATGGCAAGCCCTTCGAGCGCGCCTCCCGATTCACAAACGTCTGGGTGCTCCGCGACGGGAAATGGCAATGCGTCAGCGGCCATGCCTCACTGATCCCGGCACGCCCGTAAACAGTTCGCCACAGCCCGCCTCATCCAACGGGTCCGGGCCCTGACCCGGAGGACCCGTTTACAGGCGTACAAGGCAACCTGTCGCCGAGACATGGGTTGATGCCGGGGCGTCGTCCATCGTCGGCAGGACACGAGGGCCAATCGGGAGGATCCCATGACTGACAACATCTCTTGGCCGACGAAGACCCGCGAGCTTCACAACCACCACTTCGATTCCACGATCTGGAACGACCTCGCTTTTCGCGACGACGACATCGTGATCGCGACCTACGCCAAGTCGGGCACGACCTGGATGCAGCAGATCATCGGACAACTCCTCTTCGATGGTGATCCGGATTTGGCCGTGGCCGAGATGTCCCCGTGGCTTGATCTCCGCGTGCCGCCGAAGGACGTGAAGCTGCCAGTCGTGGAGGCCCAGCAACACCGGCGCTTTCTCAAGACCCATCTCCCGGTGGACGCGCTGCGATTCTCACCGCAGGCGCGGTACCTCTACATCGGGAGGGACGCTCGGGACGTGGTTTGGAGCATGTACAACCATCATGCAAACGCCAACCAGTCGTGGTATCAGGCACTCAATGAAACGCCTGGACGGGTGGGCCCGCCCCTCGAGCGTCCTCCGGCCGACATCCGGGACTACTGGCACGATTGGATGAACCGGGATGGGCACCCCTTCTGGCCCTTCTGGGAGAATGTCCGCAGTTGGTGGCAGATTCGCGCTCTCCCCAACGTGATGTTCGTCCATTTTTCTGACCTCAAGCGTGACATGCCCGGAGAAATCCGCCGGATCGCGGCTTTTCTCGAGATCCCGATCAACGAGGCCGCCTGGCCGCGGATTCTCGAACATTGTTCGTTCGAGTGGATGAAGCGCAACGCGACGAAATCCGTTCCCCTCGGCGGCGCCTTCTGGGATGCGGGGGCGGAGGTGTTCATCAACAAGGGGCAGAACGGGCGCTGGAAGGACACGCTCTCCGCGGCCGATTGCGCGGCGTACGAGCAACGGGCCGAGGCCGAACTCGGCTCCGAGTGCGCCCGCTGGCTCGCCAGCGGGGAACACGGCTGATCGAGGGCTGACCGCCGCGCCCGTGGGGAACGCGCCGCACACCGGTGCCTCCATCCCAACCGCACCCGACCGACGGGGCGCGATGCGCTCTGCCTCACGCTCACGCTGGTGCCTCGTCGCCGAAGCGACGCTCTCCCGCTACGACCGGAATCTTCCTCACGGTCGGATCTTTTCGAGCCCCAGTGAGTCTTCCGACTGGGAAAGATCGATCTTCTGTCCAGGAGTTTGCCGCTCGCGCAAACCCTGACGATCACGGTGATCTCGCCACGTACCGGCGACGTGAACGGCAGGGGAATAAAGCGGCGAGCTCGGTCGGTGCGGAGCTGTGACACGCCTTCCATCTGGGGTTGGCGGGCCAGGCGACGGACCGGCCAAGTGTTCGCGAACCGTTTCCTTTTTTTCTTTCCATCCGGAGGATTCTGTGAAGAAGCGTTTGACGTTCGGCTTCCTGCCCTGGGTTGCCGCTGTTGCCATCTGTTCCGGCAGCGGTTTTTCCCACGGTCAGGAGTCCGTGATCGAGGCCGGCTCGGTTCTTGCCAACGGTGGCGTGGCTCACACCGAGCCCGCGATCGTCGAGGGTGAGGCCCCGTCCGCCGCCGACAGTGCCATCGTCAGCGATGGTGGAGTTGTCAGCGAGGGTGCGATCGGCAGCGAGGGTGCCGCCGCCGGTGGTGCCACCCGCAAGGTGCTCCGCCGCGAGTGGGTCACCGAGAGCCGTGACGTCAACGTCACGGAGTATGTCCAGGAGCAGCGTGAGCGGTCGTACACCGTCACGAAGCGCGTCCCCCGCACCGAGCAGCGGACCCGCGAGTACACGGTGAACGTGCCCGAGACGCGCACCAAGACGGTGAACTACACCGTCAACACGACCGTTCCGGAAACCCGCACCCGTGACTACACGGTCAAGGTTCCCTACACGGAGACGATCGAGCAGAACTACACCGTGATGGTCCCGGTCAAGGAAGAGAAGAGCCGGAGCTGGACGGTCAAGGTCCCCTACACCGAGTGCGTCGAGCAGGCTTACACGGTGATGGTGCCGGTCAAGGAAGAGAAGACGGCGAGCTACACGGTGAAGGTTCCCTACACCGAACAGCGTTCGGCCAGCTACTCGGTCCGGGTTCCGTACACCGAGCAGGTCGAAGAGACCTACACGGTGCGCGTTCCCTACACCGAGCAGATGACCGGCTACCGTACGGTCAGCAAGCGGATCCCCGTCAAGGAAATGAAGACGGTCTCCGTGAAGGGCGGCCACTGGGAGACCAGCGCCAAGGAGATCTCCGCGAACGGCAAGTATGACGCCGAGGGCAACCCCTGCTGCCCGAAGACGGTCTGCTGCCGCACGTGGGTCCCGACCTGCGAGTCGAAGGAAGTCGAGACCACCCGGTGGGAGTGCACCACGGAGCAGGTGCCCTACACCTACTGCGTGTCGAAGAGCCGCTGCGAAACCCGCTCGCGCACCAAGTGCGTGACGAAGTTCCGTTGCGAGGAGCGGACCCGGAACTACTGCGTGACCCTGTCGCGCTGCGAGACCCGGACCCGCAACTACTGCGTCACCAAGATGGTCCCCGAGACCCGGACCCGGACGGTGAAGGTGCAGAAGTGCCGTGATGAGATCCGTACCGGCACCTACTGTGTCACGAAGATGGTTCCCGAGGCCCGCACGAAGAGCGTGTGCGTGAAGAAGTTCCGTTGCGAAACGCGGACCGCTTCCTACACGGTCAACAAGTGTGTCCCCGAGACCCGTTCGAAGGAAGTGTGCTACACGGTGATGGTCCCGCAGCAGCGGACGGCCAACTACTGTGTCACCCTCTATGACAACGTCTGCGAGACGAAGACCTGCTCCTACACGGTGTGCGTGCCGAAGTGCGTCACCAAGCAGATCCAGGTCAAGGTTTGCCGGACGGTCTGCGAAGAAGTCCCCTGCGACGCCTGCTCGGGCTGCTCGAGCGACGCTGATGCCTGCGGTTGCGGCAACGGCAACGCCGGCAAGGCCAAGGGCCACAAGGGCTGCGGTCTCCTCCGCTGCCGCAAGGGCTGCTGATCGGGACCGACCAGCAGGTCGCTGACCTGACGGTCGACACGAAGCACGAGGGGGGTCGGACGGGAAACCGTCCGGCCCCCCCGTCTTTTTGTCATTTCGCCGTTTCCGCACCGGCCCGAAGCGGCGTTGCTTCGCCGCCCCCCCAGAAGGATAATCAGGGCCCAGACGGATTTCTCCGCTGGGAACCCTGGACCGCGATCCCCGGCAAACGATTCAGCCGGACGATCCAGCCCCGGGCTTCACTCTCCAGGAGCCCCGCCCCGATGCCCTCCGTCCATGCCAATCGTCGATCAAGCGCTCCCAGCGAGTCGCGTGGCCGTCCGGTTGTTCTCGCCAGTCTCCTCCTCGCCCTCCTCCTCGGGCTCGTCTCGGCCGGCGCCTGGTGGGGGGGATGGTTCGGCGTTAAGGAGGATCCGCGGCTCACCGAAGTGAAGACCGTGATGGCGGAAGCGGCGGCAAAGTATCCGCCCGATCAAGCTCCCAAGAACATGCTCGACACCGCCGCCCGGGTCGGGACGATGGTGACCGTGATGGCGAAGATCCAGGCGCTTCCGGAAGACCTCCGGCCAAAGGCTTTGGAGGAAGGGCGGAAGCTGATGATGAAGGGGATGGAGGCGCGGGTCGACTCCTACTTCGCCGCCCCACCGGATCAGCGTCAAAAACTCATCGACGACCAGCTCAAGCAGATGCAGTCGATGCAGAAGGCCTTCGAGGGAAGCCGATCGATGTTCCAAGGGCTCGGCGGCGGTCAGGCCGGCGGGGCGCAGGGCCGGGCCGGCAACCAGCAGACCGCCGGTGGGCCGGGGCCGCGCTCCGAGGAGGATCGCAGCGCTTGGCGGAAGCGGATGATCGACGGCAGCTCCCCGAGCCAGCGGGCCCGCTGGACCGAATACTTCGGCGAGGTCGAGAAGCGCCGCCAGGCCCTCGGCATGGGTGGCGGTGGCGGACCGTTCGGGCCCCGTTGAGGACGCCAACGGAGATCGCGGGGTGATCGCCCGACGCATCCCTCGGCTCGCATCGCCCGGCGGCCACCTGCGAAGAGTCGCTTGACCGCGATCCAACGGAACGCAACGATAGAACTAGTTTGACTGGTTTTTTAGAGGGCGGTCTTTTGGAGGACCTCAATCGATGCGGAAAACAACGTGGAGCATCGCTGATGCCAAAAGCCGGCTGAGTGAGGTCCTCAACCGGGCAGAGCGTGAGGCCCAAGTGATCACCCGCCGGCAGCGGCGATACGTCGTGGTCGAGGGGCACGAGTATGAACGGTTGACCGGTGCCCTTCCCGGCCTGAAGGAGCTGATTCTCGAGGGTCCGAGCCTGGACGGCGTCGATCTCGATCGCGATCGGTCGAGCGGCCGGGATGTCCCGCTGTGAGGACTCTCGTCGACACGTGCGTCCTTTCCGAACTGCGGCGGACCGATGGCAACCCGCGCGTGCGGGCGATGTTCGCCACGATCGCCGAGAGCGATGTCTTCCTCAGCGTGCTCACCATCGGAGAACTGCGCAAGGGGATCGACCGACTGAAACCGGGGCCGAAGAAGCACGCGCTCTCCGCGTGGATCGACAGGCTGGGGATGGCCGCAGAGGGGCGCATTCTCTCCGTCGATCTCGAGACGGCGGTCATCTGGGGTGAGGTGTCGGCCAGGGCCGAGAAGAAGGGGCGACCAATTCCGGCCATCGACGGCCTCCTCGCCGCGACCGCCCTCCGGCACGGACTACACCTTATGACTCGGAACGTCGCCGACTTCGAACCGACGGGGGTCCTGTTGGTGAATCCCTGGGAGGACGGTGACGGCTGATTGTCACCCGGCACGTCACCCGCGTCTGACTGCCAATCCCGGTCCTCGCTCCGCTCCCTTGATCTTCCGCCCGCCGTGGCCATCTACTCCCATCCCGACGGTGGTCGGCGACGAACCCGAACGACGACCAAGGAACCGCCCCATGCAACACTGGCTGCTCAAGAGCGAACCGGACTGCTTCTCGATCGATGCCCTCCGCAAGGCGAAGAAGCAGACGACCTGCTGGGACGGCGTCCGCAACTACCAAGCCCGCAACTTCCTCCGCGCGATGAAGGTCGGCGACCGCGCCTTCTTCTACCACTCCAGCTGTGATCCCCCGGCGGTCGTCGGCGTCGTCGAGATCGTCCGCGAGGCCTATCCCGACTCCAGTGCCTGGAATCCCGACGACGACCACTTCGATCCCAAGGCCTCGCCTGAAAATCCGGTCTGGTCGATGGTCGACGTGAAGCTCGTCGAGGTCTTTCCGCGGCCGGTCCCGCTCGGCGAGCTCCGCAGCGTGAAAGCTCTGGCAGACCTTGAGCTCCTCCGCCGCGGCAGTCGGCTCTCGGTCCATCCCGTGACGGCGGCCGAGTTCCGCACGATCCAGCAGCTCGGCTGCGGGTGATGTCGGTGGACGACCCATCCCCACGCCGGCCCGCGTGGCCATAATGTCGGCATGACCTGCCGCCCGCCATTCACCACCCCCCCGCGCCCCGCTGCGACCGCCGCGCTGCCGGAGCCCCTGGCCTGGATCGACGCGGGGCTCGAGAGCCTCCGTCGCGACGGCCTCGAGCGTCCCCGGCGCGTCCGCGCGGGGCGGCAGGGAAGGGTGGTCGAGCTCGACGGCCGAGCTCTGCTCAACTTCGGCTCCAACGACTACCTGGGGCTGGCTGGCGATGTCCGGCTGACGAAAGCCGCCTCCCGCGCTGCCTGCGCCGAGGGCTTCGGCTCGGGGGCGAGCCCGCTGGTGAGCGGCCACTCCTCCACCCACGCAGCCCTCGAAGCGGCGCTGTCGGAGCTTCTCGGCACCGGAGACGCGCTCCTTTTTCCCTCGGGATTCGCCGCCAACGCTGCCACGATCGCGGCACTCGTCGGCCCCGGCGATATCATTTTTAGCGACGAGCGCAACCACGCGAGCATCATCGACGGCTGTCGGCTGTCGCGCGCGGCGGTGGCCGTCTTTCCCCACCGCGATGTCGCCGCCCTCGACCGGCTCTTGGCGGCCACGCCGGGACGGCGCCGGCTGATCGTTACCGACAGCCTGTTCTCGATGGACGGCACGATCGCGCCGCTTTCCGATCTCGCCGCCGTCGCATCCAGCCACGCCGCGATCCTCATGGTCGACGAGGCCCATGCCACCGGCGTGTTCGGGGCGCGCGGGAGCGGCTTGGTCGAGGCCAGCGACACTGCAGACGGCGTTCACATCCGCGTCGGCACGCTCTCGAAGGCGCTGGGGTCGGCGGGTGGGTTCGTCGCCGGCCACCCGCACCTCGTCGACTGGCTGCGCCACTCCGCCCGAGCCTGGGTCTTCTCCACGGCCCATCCCCCCGCCGTGGCCGGCGCGGCGCTGCGCGCGGTGGAGCTCCTCGCCGCCGAGCCCCATCGCCGGGCCACGCTCCTCGACAAGGCAACGGCCTTCCGCGATCGGCTCCGGGCCGCCGGCTTTGATCTCGGCGATGCCGCGGCTCAGATCGTGCCGGTGATCGTGGGGAGCGCCGACGGCGCCGTCGCCCTGGCGGCGCGGCTCGCCGACGAGGGCCTGTTCGTGCCGGCCATCCGCCCGCCGAGCGTCCCGGCCGGGGGGAGCCTCGTCCGCGCGAGCCTCGCCTGCCATCACACCGACGACGACCTCGACCGCCTCGCTCGCGCCCTGTCAGGGAGCCGGGAATGAGTGGCCCGCCAGGCATCGACGATGGGTGGTGTGTGATCGGCGCGGGGCCTTCCGGTCTCACGGCCCTCAAGAATCTCCTGGCGCTTGGGATCCGTGCCGTCTGCCTCGAACGAGAGGACGACATCGGTGGCAACTGGTACTTCGGCTCGGGCGCTTCGGCGGTCTTCGCGTCGACGCGGCTGATCAGCTCGAAATCGCTCACGGCCTTCACCGACTTCCCGATGCCGCGGCAATGGCCGTCCTACCCCGACCACACTCGCTGCCTCGGCTACCTTCGCGCCTACGCCGACCACTTCTCGCTCCGGCCCCACATCCGCACGCGCTCTCCGGTTGATGGAGTCCTGCCCCGCCCCGGCGGCGGCTGGACAGTCTCCACCGGCGGCGGATCGATCGTGTGCCGCGGCCTCGTGATCGCCAATGGCCACAACCACACGCCGCGCTGGCCCGACATCCCTGGAAGGTTTGACGGGCCGTTCCTCCATGCCTGCCAGTACAAGTCGCCGATCGATCCGGTGGCGATCGCGGGTCAGCGCGTCCTCGTCATCGGCGGGGGAAACTCCGGGAGTGACATCGCCGTGGAGTGCTCGCGGCACGCCGCCCGCACCGTCCACTCGACGCGCCGCGGCTACCATGTCGTGCCGCGGTTCATCATGGGCCGTCCCTCCGACCTCCGCGGCGAGCGGCTCCTGGCGATGGGAGCGCCGACATGGCTGCGGCGCCTCGTGAGCCTCCGCGCCATCGACCGGGCGATCGGTCTGTCCTGGAAACACGGGCTCCCCCGGCCCGATCATCGCCTCTGGGACAGCCACCCGGTGATCAACTCCGAGATCCTCGGCCAGATCGACTCTGGCGACATCGTCCCGCGCGGCGACGTGCGCCTTTTGAAAGGCGACGTGGCGACGTTTGCCGACGGTTCACAGGAATCGTTCGATGTCGTGATCTGCGCCACCGGCTACGTCCTCTCCCTGCCGTTCATCGATGCCACCCACCTCCATCCCGTCGATGGGCTCCCGCGCCTCTTCCTCCACACGCTCCACCCCACGCGTGACGATATCGCCGTCTGCGGCCTGATCCAGCCCGACAGCGGTCAGTGGGGCCTCACCGATCTCCAAGGCCAGCTCATCGCCCGGATGGCTCTGGCGACGGAGCGCTCGCCTCGCGCCGCGGCGTTCCTCCATCGCAAGCGTGGCCGACCGGGCGACGGCATTCCCCGCCCCGCTGGCATCGACTACGTCGACAGCCCACGGCACCGCTTCGAGGTCGAGCACCACGCCTACCGTCGCCGCCTCGAGAGGCTGATCACCGCCACCGACCGGAGGCTCCGCCGCGACGGCGCTTTGCGGTCGGGGTTTTGATTGGCCGATGAGCACTCGGGCGAGCCGCGTCGCGGCTCGGTTTCAACCCGCCGGGAATGAGAGGGGCGCTTCGGGGGGCGCTGCCGGGGGAAGTGGCGGCAGCACCGGCACGGCCGTTGCCGGCGGCGCGGCCCGCGGCGGGAGCGCGGGGGCCGCGGGAGGGGGATTGCCGAAGAGTTCCTCGAGCCCCTCGAGCCCCCGTTCAAAACCGTCCTTGATGATCCCCTCGGCAGTGTTGTCGATGATCCGGGCGATGAGGCCGTCGATGGCGCCGGCGTCGAATTGCGGCCGATCGGAAGTTCCCTTGAGCGGGATCACCAGCGGCGTCCGCAGCAGCTTCGCAAGCCGCGGCGCGCCCGCGACGAGGTCGCCACGGAAGCCGACCTCGACCACCATCGCGAGTGTCCCGTCGGCCCCCACGCTCCCGGCGGAGCGGAGCACGAGTTGTCCCATGTCCATCACGAGGCCGTCGTGCCAGGCACGCCCCGCGGCGAGCCGGACGCGAACCGGCTCGGGGCGAACACGGAGGACGACCGCCTTGTCGCCGAACGCGAAGCGCGGATCGATGACGGCCTGGAGCTTCGCGACGAGATTCGCCAGCGGTGCCATCAGCGGCCCCGGTGTCACCTCGAGATTCTCAAACACCATCTCCCCGGCGGCATCCCCGCCCCAGGGATCGGAGAGCGGAAGCCGGGCCCCAGCCACGTCGACACTCACCACGCCCTGCGTCCGCATCGAGCGGCCAACGATCGGGAACATCCAGTTCATCCACCGGTCGGCGAGCGGCCCGGCGAGCACCATCCGCTCGACGAGCCTCCCCTTCGGCACGACGAGCTCCCCGGGCCCAGGAAGGAGCTGCACCCACGGCGCGCCACGCAGCCGACCGCCACCGAAGCCGACATCGAACGGCCCGAGGGCCAATTGCCCCTCAAAGAGGCGCAGTGGCGTCTCCCCGGCCTCGAGCGCCATCCCCTCGAGGGTCCCCGTGGCCCAGGTCGTCGAGGTGTCGATCGACAGGCTCCGCAGCCACGCGGCCGACTCGTTCCGCGCCGCAGGCTGGAGCGACACCGGCAGTGCCGCTCGCACCGGCCGCTCGGGATCGGCCTCCCGCCCTCCACCACGGACGTTCTCCAGCCAATTCTCCGGGAGAGGCACTTCCGTCGTCGCCGGGTCGTCGCTCGCCGCGACTACCGGTGTTTCGGCGCCCGTGCGTCCCCCGGGGGCCATGCCATCGAGGACGAGACGAACCAGCGGCTCGACCGGCGCCCGCAGGGCGAACGGCCGGGCCGCGCCACCGGCAAGATCGAGGCGGCCTCCCGTCCAGGGGAGGAGGAGGCGCGAGAGCATTCCCCAGTCGTAATTGAGCGTGCCGCCAACGTCGAGGAGCGGGCGCGACGAGCAATCGTGCACCGTTCCCACGGCCGCCGCCGCCACCGTCGACGACTCGAGCACGAGACGGTTGATGGCCACCGCATCCCCGACTGGGGCGCGGGTGAGCTCGACGAGGAAGCGGGCCCGGGGTTCCGCCCACACCTCACGCACCGCCGCTCCCAGGGGATCGATCGGCGCCGTCGACCGTGGGTCGGCGGTGGTCGAGAGGGTGAGCTGGTTGCCGGTGGCATCGACGAGGAGATTGAGCCCCGCAGGCGTCTCCTGGAGATCGATTGTCCCCCACACGCGCCCCGCCGCCGGCCAGCGCTCGACAGTCACCGGATCGACGATCCACGACGCCGTCCTCCCGATATCGCACTGCCACTGGACGCGGCCTCGGCAGCGGCCCGGATCATCCCAGGGACGCCGGGCCCCCCTTGCTGCCGGCCGGTCGGCTGGCGGAGGGAGGATCGTCAGTCCACCGGTGCGGAGCGAGAGGCTCGCCGTCAGCACCTCGGCGGAGGAGATGTCGACCCTGCCGCTCGTGGCATCGATGGTGCCGGCAGCCGTGGCGACCAATCTCGGCTCGATGATCCGTCCACGGTCGATTTCGAGTTCCACGACCTCCGCTCCGGCGCGCGTCACCTGCCACAAGTTGCCATGGGCCGCAAGCGACGCCGAAGCCTCGACCGTGCCACCGAGACGGGTCGCCGGGAGGGCGGCATCCCCGACGAGCGCCACGAGGCGGGCCTGCCAACGGGCCAGATCCCCCTGCAGCGACCAATCGACCGCGATCCCCGTCGAGGTCGGCGCCGGCCGCAGCCACGCCCCGCCCCGCCGCGTCAGGCCGACCAGCGACGGCAGGAGGGAGGCATCGACCAGCGCCCCGCCGGCCACGGTGACTTCGAGTCGGTCGCCGGCCGCGGCGCATTCCGAGCGCGCGGTGTCGATGACCATCGTGCCATCGGCCATCGATCCGGCTGCCGAGGCGTCGATCGTGATCTCCTCGTCGATCCAGTCGGGCCGACCGGCCACGAGCCACCGGAATCCGGTCACGCTGCCGGTGAGCGAGGCGGTCGCCGCGCCGTTGGCCGGTGCGCGCTCGAGCGTGGCCCGGCCACGCGTCGTCCCGGCGAGATCGACACCGCGGAGATCGAGGATCTCGCCGGCATCGGCGACGAGGCGGCCGAGGTCGGCGGTCCATTGGACATCGGACGATTCCGTCGTGCCCGACGCCGATACCTCGAAGGCCGACGTCGCCAACCGCGCCTCCTCCACCCGGAGCCGATCGCCGCGTCCGGCACCCCGCCGCGACCGCAGCCAACCGACGAACGGCTCCGGCCAGCGGAGTTGCCTCGTGCCCTGGGCCACCTCCAGATCTCTCGCTCCGACGCGGACCTCGAGGACGCGTTCCGTTCCCTCGGCCCGTCCCGCCGCGGCGATCTGCAGCTGTCCGCCGGCGACACGGACATCGGGGCGGACGTGCAAACCACCGTTGACGCTCCGCGACGCCGCGGCCAGATCGATGTCGACGGCCAGCGCGAAGTCGTCGCCGATGAGCATCTCGGCCCACTCCCAGGCAGTCCCCTGAGGCAGACCGATCCGCCCCGATGCCTCCGCCCGGAACAGGGGCGACTCAATCCGACAATCGCGGAGCGTGACAGTCGACCCATCCATCGACACATCGAGGGGCGCCTCCCAACGCTCAAGGGCCACCAGCCGCTCGAGCGTGTCGGCGCGGCAGACGGCGAGCCTGGCGCCGTCGACGCGCCCGGCCACGCGCCATCCCTGGCCAGCGGCCGGGCCGGAGGGGAGCTGGATGTCGAGACGGACGTCGGCCGTTCCCTCGAGCACGCGCGGAAGATCGAATCTGGTGGCAACGACCCGTGACAGGTCGAGCGGCACCCCGTTGCCTGCGACGGCGAGGGAGCGGGGCCCCGGAACCCGAGGATCGTTCGGCGAGGAGATCGACCAGCCGCCGGCCCGCGCCAGACTCGCGGTGGCGGCAGTGACAATCGTCGTCCGATCGAGGCGCGACGGCGCAGGAGGATCCTTCAGCCCAGGCGGCGGCGCGGCGAAGGCCGCGGCGAGATCGCGCTTCGGCGTCCCGGTGTGCATCACGCGGCCGGCGAGCGTCCATCCCGCCAGCGTCGCCCCCGGCCGGAGACTGCCGGCCGCGATCAGCTCCGTGATCCGCCACGCGTCGTCCCGTTCGCCGTCGACGACTTCGACCGAGGCGTCGACGACTTCGAGCTCGAGTGACGGGGTCGATTCGGCCCGTGAGGCCACCGCGATCCAGGGGGCGAGGATGTCCTCAAACCCACTCCCGCCGCGCCGCACCTCGACCAGAGCCTCTCCTCCCACCAGACGCACCGTCCCCAGATCGCTGCGGTCGACGAGGAGCTGGAGCAGGCCGCGGTCGAGGACCATCCGCCGCGCGGCTGCCACCGGTCGGCCACCGCGGTCGACGAGCATCACGTCGCGGTACTCGATCGCCCCGAGCCAATTCCAGGTGGCGGCCCGGCTCGAGATTCCCCCGTCGATCCCTGAGAGCGCCGCCTTCAGTGGCCAATCGCGCAGCGGCGTCCTCACCACCGCGACCGGCGCAAACCAGACCGCAGCACCGATCGCCACCAGGACCACCGCCCAGCGGAGGACCCGGCGGCCCCGCGGGCGCCCGTCAGCCTCATGCGCTCGGGTGTTTCGCGTCGCCATGAGGCGGAGTATAGGAGTGCCACCCTGATTTCCCGTAGGTCAGCTTTCCCCTTCGATTGCCAGGAAATCCCCCAAGTCCTCCAGGTCCCGTGGCGTGTCGAGGTCGCGGAAGCTCTGCAGCCCCGGGTCGACCGGGCGGAGCGACTGTTCCGGGATGATCCACGCCGCTCCGGCCGCAGCGAGGCGTTCGACGAGCGACCGGGGATCGCGCCGGCCGGTAGCGAGGTGGGCCTCGATCGCCGCCAAAACCTCTGGCCGGACCACCGACACGAGCACCTGGAGATGGCCACCCACCTCCGGCACCGCCCACAGCGGCGCCCCTGGCCCGGCCATCAGCGACTCCCGCAACAGCGCCAGGACCCTCGGACTGACCAGCGGCACGTCGCACGACACGACAAGCACCGCCGCCGCCGCGTCGCCGAGAGCCCGCAGCCCGTCGGCGATCCCCGCCAAAGGCCCAGCCCCAGGGGCGCTGTCGCGCACCACCTCCACGGCGCTTGGCAGGGAAGGAAGCTCCTGCCCCGGTGCCGCCACGACGACGATCCTCCGCGCCACGCCCCCCACCCTGCCGCAAACCCGTTCCAGGAGCGTCGTGCCTCCGAGCACGAGGCCGGCCTTCCCGCCAGGGGGCACGATCCCGGCGCTTGCCAATCGCGACGAACGTCCGCCGGCGAGCACGATCGCAGCTGTCGAATCGATCATCGCCCCGCTCCATCCATCTGGCATCCCCATCGATCAGGCCACGAAGGCGAGTCTATACTTCCCCC
>CAMCCR010000027.1 GCA_945873085.1 Candidatus Kuenenia stuttgartensis
TCCGCATGGCGGCGCTGACCGGCACCGCTGAAGTGCACGCCACGCCCAGCGGAGTCGCGGAGCAGGCCCGTCAGGGCGTCGGTGTCGGGGCCGGAGAGGGCGAGGCCGTCACGGCAGACGGCTGCCTGCGCCGCCCGGATGTCGGCCGACGATTCATCGCCGGGGACATGGTAGGTGGCCCGGGCGACGAACCAGGGGCATTCACGGCCGACTTCGGCGCGCGTATCGCGGATGACGCGGCCGAGCATCGCTTCATAGAGCGGCCCTGGCAGCGTGCGCGACCGGTCTTGTTGGTTGGCGTCACTCTCTCCCTGATGCCAGAGCACCCCCCGGAAGCCGGTCGGCTCCAACTGCTTCATGCGGCCAACGAGCATGGCGAACGCCGCGCCATCACTCTCAAAGCCTCCGCCGGCCACGGGGCGGACCCGCGCGGTGAGCGTCGGCGGAGCCGGAAAGGGGATCCCCTCCGGAAGCCATTCGCGGACGCTCGTCGCGCCGATCCCGCAGGCCACCAGGCCGATCGGAACATCGAACTCGGCCTCGAGCCTGTCACCGAGCGCCGGCAGGAAGCTCCCGCCGTCGCCGCTGGCCCCCGGCTGCGGGTCGGCCGCCACGCGCCACACGCCGTCCGGGGCGAGCGTCACGACTCGGTCATCCGTCGGCGCGAGTCTCTCCTCGCCGTGGTTGGCGGAGTTTGATTGGCCGGCGATGACGAACACCTCGCCGACCCCGACCCGCTCCACCGTCGCTTCCCCCACAACCACGTCCTCGACAACCGCTCTGACTTCGAGGCGATGCCATCCCCCCGCCGGCGCGGCGAGGAGGCCGGTGAAAGTCTCGTCTTCCCGCGCGAGCGACTGCCACGGAGCATCCGCCGCCAGTGCGACGCGGGCCTCGATCGCTCCAGCCACGGGGAGCGACGCGCGGACCGCGACGGGAATGGCCCCTTCGGCGCGGCTGTGCCGCTGTACCACGGCCCACTCCACCGGCCGGACGACCTGCAGGGCCGCGGTCCTGGGCTCCGGCGGGGCGCCATGGGCCATCCAAGGCGCGACCACGAGGGCCGAAAGCAGGGCGAGCCGCGGCCGCAGCCGGAAGCCGGGCCACCGCCCGGCCGCTCCTGAAGACCACGGGAAGCAAAGCCCGATTCCGTTCCATGGTCGTGCCATAAAAGACTCCTCGACCCCGTTTCGCCTTGACCGATCGCGCGGGATACCGCGACAATCCACCGGTGGCGGCAACGGAATTCGCCCAGCTTACCCGGTCCACCCGCTGCTCCCGGGCCCCCACGGCCCGGCGGAGAGCTGTCTTTCCCGTTCGGGCCGGTCACCGGCCGAAGGGCGTGGACGGCCTCCGATCCTCCCTTCACCCGCTCCGGACGATCCTCTTTTCCGCCCCGCCGAACGAAACGACGCACGATGGAACAACTCGAACAGATCTGGGACGCGGTCACGAACACCGCTGCCGCCGCCGGACACCGCGTGGAGCGGCTCCTCACCGGCATGTTCGGCTCGTCCAACGCGCGTTACCTGCGACGGCTCGAGCCGCAGATCGAGGCGATCAACTCGCTCGAACCCCGCTACCAGACGATGACCGATGCCGAGCTTCGCGGGCAGACGGCCGAGTTCCGCCGCCGGCTGGCTGCCGGCGAGACCCTCGACGACATCCTCCCCGAGGCCTTCGGCGTCTGCCGCGAGGCAGGGCGCCGCTGGCTCGGGATGCGCCACTACGACGTCCAGCTCATCGGTGGCATGGTGCTTCACTCCGGCGCCATCGCCGAGATGATGACCGGTGAGGGGAAGACGCTCGTCGCCACCCTCCCCGCCTACCTCAATGCCATCGAGGGGAAAGGCGTCCACGTCGTCACCGTCAACGACTACCTCGCCCGCCGCGACATGGAGTGGATGGGGCCGCTCTACATGGGCCTCGGCCTGTCCGTCGGCGCGATCCAGTCGGGGATGGATTCCGCCGAACGGCAGAAGTCGTATGCGGCCGACATCACCTACGGCACGAACAACGAATTCGGCTTCGACTACCTCCGTGACAACATGCGGATGGCCTCCCGCGGAGACGACCGCTTCCCCGCCCACCAGCAGCAGAGCCAGGGCGTGCTCAACTTCGCGATCGTCGACGAGGTCGACAACATCCTCATCGACGAAGCCCGCACGCCGCTGATCATCTCCGGCCCGGCCCATGACGACGTCGCCAAGTACACCCGCGCCGACCAGATCTCCCGGCAGCTGCGCCCCGAAGAGCACTTCGAGGTCAAGGAGAAGGAGCACACCGTCAGCTTGACGGAGGCGGGCGTGCGCCGCGCCGAGCAACTCGCCGGCGTGGAGAGCTTCTACACCGCGGGCAACATGGAGTGGCCCCACCTCATCGACAACTCCCTCAAGGCCCACCACCTCTACAAGCGCGACGTGAACTACGTCGTTCAACAGGGGGAAGTGGTGATCGTCGACGAGTTCACCGGGCGGTTGATGCCGGGCCGGCAGTGGTCCGACGGGCTCCATCAGGCGGTCGAGGCCAAGGAGGGAGTGCGGGTCAAGGAGGAGTCGCAGACCCTCGCCACCGTCACCCTCCAAAACTTCTTCAAGCTCTACAAGAAGCTCGGCGGCATGACCGGCACGGCCATGACCGAGGCGAGCGAGTTTTGGAAGATCTACAAGCTCGACGTCATCGCCATCCCGGCAAACCGCGGCATGAAGCGGGTCAACCACCCCGACGTCATTTACCGCACCGAAAAAGAGAAGTGGACCGCCGTCGCCGACGAGGTCGAGCGCGTTCACCGCTGGGATTCGCTCGCGCTCTCCGACGGAACCTGGCGGGTCGGGCGGATCCTCGGCGAGAACGAGACGACGATCGAGTTTGAGGACAAGGAGACGCGCTCCAAGGAATCGATCCCGCGAAAGACCGTTCGCGACCTCCAGCGCCGCGGCTGCCCCGTCCTCGTCGGCACCGTCTCGATCGAGAAGAGCGAGCTCCTCTCCTCGCTCCTCGAATCCCGCGGCATCGATCATCAGGTGCTCAACGCCAAGCACCACAAGCGCGAAGCCGAGATCATCGCCCAGGCCGGGCGGCGAGACGCCGTGACGATCGCCACGAACATGGCCGGCCGCGGCACCGACATCATCCTCGGCGGCAACCCCGACACCCTCGCCTGGGCCCGGCTCCAGGAGAAGTATCCAACCCGTCTCGATGTCCCCAAAGAAGAGTGGGACACCCTCGTGCGTGAGATCTCCGACCGGGAGAACATGAAGGTCGAAGGGGACGAGGTCCGCGGGATGGGCGGGCTGCACATCATCGGCACCGAGCGCCACGAGGCACGGCGGATCGATCTCCAGCTCCGCGGCCGCTGCGGTCGCCAGGGGGATCCGGGCTCGAGCCGCTTCTTTCTCTCCCTCGAAGACGACCTGATGCGGATCTTCGCCGGCGAGTGGGTGAAGAACGTCCTCACCCGGCTGGGGATGCAGGATGGCGAGGCGATCGAGAGCCGGATGGTGACGCGGCGCGTCGAAGCGGCCCAGAAGAAGGTCGAGGAACGCAACTTCGATGTCCGCAAGAATCTCCTTGAATACGACGAGGTGATGGACGAGCAGCGGAAGCGCGTCTACGGCTTCCGTCAGAAGATCCTCGACGGCTCCGATTGCCGGGAGTTGATCGTTGACATGATCGATCGGCAGATCGACCAAAACGTCGGCTCGTTCCTCGACAAGGACTACGGCCCTCAGACCTACGCCACCTGGGCCGCCGGCCAGTTGGCCTGCGAGCTCGATGCCGCCGACTTCCGTGGCCTCAATCCCGAGGAGGCCGAGCGGCTCGCCACCGACCAGGCCATCCGCCAATCGGAGACGCAGATCTTCGAAGCCGTCGAGGAAAACATCCCCGAGGGGGAGGACGAGGGCGAATGGAACTGGGGGGCCCTGGCGACGTTTGCCAACGCCCGCTGGAAGACCCAGCTCACCGATCGCGATCTGAAGAAAATCGGCCGCCAGAATGTCGTCGAATACCTTCAGGGGGCCGTGCGCGAGGCGATCGCAAAGATCGACCTGGCCGAGGGGGGGAAGTTCCTCGCCCACGACTTCGGCCTGAGGAGCGCCTGCGGCTGGACGGAGTGGCGGTTTGGCGAGTCGCTTGCCCCCGCCGACGTTGAGAACGCCGTGCAGACGGGGCTCGATCCGAAGCAGTTCCGCGAGCTCGTCAAGCGGACGGCGCACGAGGTCTACGGCCGCCGCGAGATCGACTATCCGGTCCTCGCCGGGCTATCGCATTTCATCCGCCCCCAGGCGGACGGGTCACGGGCCCTCGACCGCGACGGCCTGCTTGCCTGGGCGCGCGAGCGCTTCGATCCCGATCTCACGCCTGCCGACCTGGAGACGAACGACCTCGATCAGCTCCGCCGCGTCCTCTCCGATGCCAGTCGCCGACGCCACACCCGCGGTGACGATTCCCGCGACGAGATGAAGCGGATGGAGCGGGCCGTGCTCCTCCAGTTCCTCGACAACGCCTGGAAGGATCACCTCCTCGCGATGGATCACCTTCGATCGAGCGTCGGCCTCCGCGGCTACGCGCAGGTCGACCCGAAGGTGGAATACAAGCGGGAGGGGATGCGGACGTTCGACCTGATGTGGAAGGGGATCGACGAACGCGTCACCGACATCGTCTACCGGATCGAGCAGGTCGAGGACGACGCCCTGCGGAGCACCTGGAAGGAGACCGCGGCGATCCACGCCGCCGCCCCCTCGGCCACGCTCCCGGAGCCCCCCGCGGCGGAAGCCTCCGCAGCCGAGCCATCGAATCCCGATGACCATGTCGAGCCGATCCGCAATCTCGCCCAGAAGGTGGGGCGGAACGACCCCTGCCCGTGCGGGAGCGGGAAGAAGTTCAAGAACTGCTGCGGCCGCTCGAGCGGTGTCGCCACGGGGTGAGCGTGAGCTCGCACCGGGCTAAGCCATGAACCGCCCCCGCGGAAAGACATATCGCCGGGATCCCAGCCTGAAGCAGCGGACGACTGCCACCACCCGATACCCTGCCTTTGCATGGGACCGGAGGGCAGCAACGTTCCACAGAAATGTCATCCGGATCGCGGCTGAACAGGCCTCGTCACGCAGGTGTCGCAGCCATGCCACACTGAGCGTTGCGGCAATGCCCATGCCTCGAACCTCGGGCAGCGTGTAGGCGTCGAACTGGTAGGCCTCGCCGGCTGCCAAGGCGAGGTCGCGGCCCAGCAACGGCGTCGTACTCGCTCTCGTGCTCGATCCCCACATCGCCCCGACGATCCGGTCCTCGTGTCGGGCCACGAGGCAGCGATCCCCCTGCAGAAGCTGCTGAGTCACGTCATGACGGCTCGCATCCGGGCGAAACGCGAAATAGTCCTGCAGCTCCTCGAATGTCAACCATCCGATCTCCACAGGCAGCGTCATCGGGCAGTCGCCGATCGGCTCCACCAGTG
The DNA here is from genome assembly GCA_945873085.1 of Candidatus Kuenenia stuttgartensis. Classification (GTDB taxonomy): domain Bacteria; phylum Planctomycetota; class Planctomycetia; order Pirellulales; family UBA1268; genus QWOP01. Next base: position 5,453 of record CAMCCR010000027.1, read on the forward strand.
GCCGCCGGAGCAGGTACAGTCGCCGATATCCCAACGCGTCAAGCGACTTGAGCCAGAGACTGCCAAGTCCCTCTTTTTGCAACGTACGCCAGACTCGCTTCCACAGCGGCTCGCTCATGTCGCTCCACCTGCAGGATGCCGGTTCGAAAAGCCAAGTGCACGAAACGCGGTCGGCTTCATGATGGGCCGCTCGAAGAACACCGCGAGATCGTGAATCCGCCTGAGCAGTCCGGCATTCGTCGCCAGTTGCGTCCGCTCAGCATCGAACCAGAGATTGTCCTCGAGCCCGACCCGCACGCCCCCGCCATCCACGATCGCGATCGCATTGGCTCGGAGCTGCGCCGCACCGATTCCACCGAGCGACCAGGTTGCTCCCACGGGGAGGCTGCGGATGAGCATGCCCACTTGCTGGAGGTCGGCCTGCGCGCTCGAGATGTTGCCCACGATGACATTGAAATAGTGCGGGGGCCTGAGGACGCCCTTGTGAATCAGGTGGGTCGCGTAGTTGATCATCCCGGCGTCGAAGCACTCGAGTTCGGGCACAACTCCACACTGATCCATCTTCTCGACCAGCCTCTGGATCATCTCCGGCGAGTTCATGCTCGCTTCGCGGGCGAAGTTGAGCGATCCGAGTGTGAGCGACGCCATGTCGGGCCGCAGCTCCAAAACGGCCGACCGCTTTTCGAACTCCGGAAAGCTCCTGCCACTCAGCGAGGCGCAGAGGGGGAGATCGGGGCAGTGCCGGCGGATACCGGCAAAGATATCGGCGTAGATTTCGGGCTCGTAGCCCGGGCTGCCGTCTGCCCGTCGCGCGTGCAGGTGCACGACGCTGATGCCGATCTCATACGCCTCGTGGACCTGCTCCACGATCTCCGTCGGGCTGACCGGCACGTGCGGCGTGGCCGCCTTCGTGGGCACCATGCCTGTGGGTGTGAAATTGACGACGAGCGACTGCGGGGGGGCGTGGGTCATGGAGGCAGGATAAAAACGCTCTGGAAATCCTGATAGGGCCGTAGGAGAAGAGGTTGACCATCAAGGTTTTCTTGCAGGTGCTGACTCCCCAAGAAAGGAATACCTGCCAGGCCCCTCCAAGACCACCGTTGAGCCAAGCATGGTACGCCGGCTGAGGCGATTGAGAAGAAGACCAGGGCGACGAATCGGCGACGGATCGTTAGCCTTGGTGCTAGCCAGGCCGCGGATTCATGCCGTGTCCGGTCGCCTTCTGCCCGGCCGCGCACCATGCTCCTCGACCTCATCTACCTCATCGCCTTCGTGGTGCTCCTGCCCTGGGTGGCATGGAGAAAGTTCTCCGGCGGGCGCCCGGTGGCGGCGCCGTGGATGCGTTTCACCGGCGGGATCACTCCCCTTCCCCGCCGCGAAGCGGGAGTTTCACGGATCTGGCTCCACGGTGTCAGCGTCGGCGAGATCCAACTCCTGTCGTCGCTCGCCCGCGAGATCCACGCCCAGGCCGGGGCCGCGGGAATCGAGGTCGAGTTCGTCGTCTCCAGTTCCACCACGACCGGCCTCGATCTCGCCGCCAAACGGTTCGGCGGGGCCGTTGTCTTCCCCTGCCCCCTCGACTTCACCTGGGCTGTGCGCCGCGTGGTCAAGGCCGTCGACGCCGACCTCCTCGTCCTCGGCGAATTGGAACTCTGGCCCCATCTCCTCGACGCGGCGTGGCGCCATCGCCTGCCGGTTGTCGTGGCCAACGGACGATTGAGCGACTCCAGCGCCCGTGGCTACCGCCGCGTCGCCCCGCTTGTCCGCCGGATGCTGTCGCAAGTGATGCTCGTCAGTGCGCGCTCGGCCGCCGATGCGGCACGATTCCGGGCGCTCGGCGCCCCGACGGTCGTCGATGCCGGATCGATGAAGTTCGATGGCGTCCGTGGCAACCGCGGCGCCGAGGATGTCTGGCGTCTGGCGAAGCTGGCCGGCTTCCGGGATGACGACGTCGTGTTCCTCGCCGGCAGCACGCAGGCCCCCGAGGAGGCCTTGGCGATCGACGCCTATCGGGCCGCTTCCGCCGATCATCCCCGGCTCCGCCTCGTGATCGTGCCCAGACATGTCGAGCGGAAGCCGGAGATCGTCGCCCTCCTCGACGGCTCGGGGCTCGCCTGGCAGGCCCGCAGCACCCTCGACACCGACGGCGCCGCCCCGGATGCGCGGGTGCTCCTCGTCGACACGACCGGCGAACTCGGGGCCTGGTGGGGGACGGCGACGATCGCCTTCGTGGGGGGGAGCCTCGACGGGAAGCGTGGCGGGCAGAACATGCTCGAGCCGGCAGCCTACGGGGCCGCCGTCTGCTTCGGCCCCCACACCCGCAACTTCGCCGACGAGGTCGCGGTCCTTCTTGAGGCCGACGCTGCCCGCGTCGTGGCCGATGGCCCGGCCCTCACGGCCTTTGTCCGCGACTGCCTCGTGGCTGAGCTCCCCCTGGCGCTGGGAACGCGGGCCGCCGCCACCGTCGCTGCCCACCGCGGCGCCACCGCCGCCACCGCCGAAAGGATCCTTACGCTTCTTTCTGCTGGTCCGCGCGGGAGGAAGGGTTGCCCACCAGCCCGCGAACCTGGATAATCGGTGTTTCATTCTTTTTGACCCGTGCCCAATTCCGTTGGGCAATGCCCCCATCACCGCAAGAGGCGACGAACCGTGTCCAAAGGCAAGTATCTGTTCACGAGCGAATCGGTCAGCATGGGCCACCCCGACAAGCTGGCCGACCAGATCTCTGACGGCGTCCTCGACGCCTACCTCGCTCTGGATCCGCTCAGCCGTGTTGCCTGCGAGACGCTCGTGACGACAGGCTTGGCGGTCGTGGCCGGTGAGATCACCTCCAAGGGCACGATCGACTACCAGAAGGTCGTCCGTGACGTGATCCGTGACGTCGGCTACACCGACGACGAGATGGGGATCTCCGCCGACACGTGCTCCGTGCTCGTTGCCGTCGGCAAGCAGAGCGGCGACATCGCGATGGGCGTCAACGAGGACGACTCGACGGGCAAGGACATCGGCGCCGGCGACCAGGGGCTGATGTTCGGCTACGCCTGCAACGAGACGCCGGAGATGATGCCGCTCCCGATCGCCCTCTCCCACCGGATCCTCAACCGCCTCACGGAAGCCCGCCAGAAGGGCGAGGTCGACTGGCTCCGCCCAGATTCGAAGAGCCAGGTGACGATCGAGTACGAGGGCAACACGCCGAAGCGCCTCGACACGATCGTCGTCTCCACGCAGCACGCCCCCCACGTCTCCAACGAGGAGATCCGCAAGTTCGTCATCGAGAAGATCTGCAAGCCGCTGCTCCCGAAGGATCTCGACATCTCGAACATCACCTACCACATCAACCCCACCGGGCGGTTCGTGGTCGGTGGTCCCCACGGTGACTGCGGCCTCACCGGACGGAAGATCATCGTCGACACCTACGGCGGCTGGGGACGTCACGGCGGTGGCGCCTTCTCGGGCAAGGATCCGACGAAGGTCGATCGCAGTGCCGCCTACATGGCCCGCCACATCGCCAAGAACATCGTCGCGTCGGGGCTTGCCGACCGTTGCGAGGTGCAGCTCGCCTATGCGATCGGTGTCAGCGATCCGGTGAGCATCAAAGTCGACACCGAAGGGACCGGCAAGCTGCCCGACGAGAAGCTCTGTGACGTGGTCCGTCAGTTCTTCCCCCTCAAGCCCCGCGGGATCATCGACTACCTCGATCTCCGCAAGCCGATCTACCGCAAGACCGCTGCGGGTGGCCACTTCGGCCGCGAAGGCTTCCCGTGGGAGAAGACCGAACGGGCCGCCGAGCTGGCCAAGGTTGCCGGGAAGGCCTGAGGCCGCCAATGGCTGTTGTTGCAGGACGTGGATCCGGGGCGGGTCGGTCGCTGGCTGACCGCCCCGGTCCACGGCTGCTTGCAGCGATCGGATCGGCCATCGCCGCGATCACGCTGGCGTGCGCTGTGGTCCTCGTTGTCCGGCGGATGCAGGTGTCATTCGATACGACCGCCAACGCATTCGTCGCCGCGGTGATCGTTGGCATCCTCCTCGTCGCCGTGGTCGATGTCGCATCATCCGATGTCGGGCCCGGAACGCGAACGTTTCAGCGAGCAGTTGTCCGTCTCGGGTTGGCCCTCGCTCTGGCCGCCACCCTCCCCGGGCCGGCCTCCCTGCTGGCTTCCCCTTCCAATCCGCTGCGAGTGGTGGCTACGGTCGGGGCCGTCGCAGCGGCGATGCTGACGCTGGTGGCGCCGGTGGCACCGTCGCTGGGGTGGCTTCCAGGGTCATCCCCGCACCGGCACGCCGGCCTGCGGGACAGGAATCGGTTTGCGGATGCGACATCCGCTCAGGGGCGGCGGCGTCGGAAGCAAGCAGCCCGCCGGATGCGGTCAGCGGCCCCTCCTCCCATCCAAGAGGCTCCTCCGAGGGGGCCGGAGTCTCTGGCCAATGCCATTGCCGCCCCCGAAAACGTGTCGGCAGCGGTCGTGCCGGGGATCCTCCAGCAGCGGTTCGAGCGATACGTCCTCCCCGACGAGCGGATGGAGTGCATCCGTGGCACCCTCCATCTCGCGGTGGTTTCCGGCTCTCGGCTGGTCACCGGGCACGTCGGATTCTGCCCGCCATTCCAACACCTTCCCCAGGTCGAGGTGGGTACACGCTGCGAGGAGGTCGAGGCGACGATCGTGGCGGCCGAGGTTCTCCCCTGGGGCGCACGGATCGAATGCCGGCTCGATGAGCCAGCCGACGAGACGATTCTCATCCCCGTCGACGTCTTCGCCCGGGCACCCCTCCCGGCGATCGACGATCCTCCTGCCTCCCCACTCCGGTAACACACCACCATGGCTCGCTGGCCCAAGCATCTCTGGACAACGCTCTTCACCTACGGCGTGATTTTCGTCGGTTTTCCGCTCCTTGCCTTTCTGCTCTGGGCGTGGGTCCGGGGCCGCTCCTGAATGGAGGTCGCCATGCACTCCCCTTCCCTCCCGGCAGCGCTCGAGGAATCGATCGCCCAGGCCGGTCAGGATCATGTCCTCAGGTTCTGGAAAACCCTCGACGGAAGCGCTCGCGACCGACTCGTCGGTCAACTCGCGGCCATCGACTGGGGCATGTTCGGCGAACTCCGTCGCCTCGCCCGCGCCTCCGGGCCGGGGGTGGTGGCCGGCGCTGCAGCGGCTCTGGCGGCCGATCTCGCCCGGGCCGCCACCCCTCCCTGCTATGTCCTCGGCGACGACGCCGATCGGGCCGCGGCGGCCGGACGAAAGGGCCTGACCGCGGGACTGTTCGGGGCCGTGCTCGTGGCCGGTGGGCAGGGCTCTCGCCTGGGATGCAACGGTCCGAAGGGGGTCGTGCCGGTCGGCCCGCTCTCCGGGGCAACGCTCTTCGATCTCCTTCTCGGCAGACTCCGCGGCATCGCCAAGCGCTATGGACGTCGGGTGCCTCTGGCGATCATGACCAGCTCCGCGACCGACGCCGACACGCGGGCGTGGCTGGCCGACCACGACTACGGCGGCCTCGACCCCGACCACGTCCTCGTCTTTCGGCAGCGTGATCTGCCAGCCGTCGACGCCGCCGCCGGCGATCTCCTCCTCGATGCCCCCGACCGCATCGCCATGGCTCCCGATGGCCACGGCGGCATGCTGCCGGCCCTCGTTGCGGCCGGCGGGCTCGAATGGTTTGCCGACCGTGGCTGTCGGCACGTGACGACGTTCCAGGTCGACAATCCCCTCACGATGCCACTCCACCCCGAGTTCGTCGGCCACCACCTCCTCGACGAGGCTGAGTTCTCCACCCAGGTGGTGCACAAGCGCGAGCCCGGGGAGCGAGTCGGCGTCGTGGCCAGCGACGGGAAGCGCACGTTCGTCGTCGAGTACAGCGATCTCCCCGCGGCGCTTGCCGCGGAGCGCGGCCCCGGCGACCGGCTTCGATTCCATGCCGGCAGCATTGCCGTCCACGCCTTCGCCCTCGACTTCCTCCGCCGGGCCTCGGCCGCCCCCGATCCGCTGCCGCTCCATGTTGCTCACAAGGCGGTGCCGTTCCTCAAGGACACCGGGGAGCGCGTGAGTCCACGGACGCCCAACGCGGTCAAGTTCGAGCGATTCATCTTCGATCTCATGCCGTTGGCACGGCGCGTCTGCCTGGTGGAGATCGATCCCGCCGAGGGATTCGCCCCTCTCAAGAATCCACCCGGGGCCGCCGCCGACACCCTGGCGCATGTCCAAGCCGCGCTCGACACCCACGCCCGCCGCATCCTTCACCGGGCCGGAGTGGTCGTGGCAGACGGGGTCGGGGTGGAATTGGCCCCGTGGATCCTCGACGAGGCCGACCTCGATGCACTTCTCTCCCCCGGCTCACGGATCGAGCGGCCGACGGTCATCGGAAGCGGTATCTGAGCGCCCCCTCAAAACCCCTGTTGCCCGCAGCCCACGTTTCCGGCGACATTCCCCAGATCTTTGGAGCCCCCCGCTCCGCCTCACCGCCCGACAGGAATCCACGATGCTCCACGCGATCGTCATGGCCGGAGGATCCGGCACCCGATTCTGGCCCGCCAGCCGCGCCGCCCTCCCGAAGCAGCTCCTTCCCCTGGCCGGAACGACGACGCTCCTCGAGGACACCATCGCCCGGCTCGATGCGCTCGTTCCCCCAGACCGGCTGATGATCGTCACCTCGGCCCGCCTCCTCCCGGCCGTCCGCCAACAGCTCCCGGCCGTCCCTGAAGCGGGGCTCGTCGGGGAACCGTGCAAACGTGACACCGCCCCCTGCATCGGCCTGGCCGCGCTCCTGGTTGCCCGCCACGATCCCGATGCGATCATGGCGGTGATGCCCTCCGACCACTGCATCACCCCCTCGGCGGCATTCCGCGCCGCGATCCGGCAGGCCGAGGCCCTCGTCCTCGAGGCGCCCGGGAGGCTCGTCACGTTCGGCATCCGCCCGACCTATCCCGCAGAGGGCTTTGGCTACATCCAGGAAGGGGAGCCGATCGCGTGCCCCCCCGCGCGGGCCGGCGGGGAGCAGGCCACCGCCCCGGTCCATCGCGTGGCGAGATTTAAGGAGAAGCCGCCGGCAAGCGTCGCCAGCGAATACCTCGCTGCCGGCAACTATCTGTGGAACGCCGGCATCTTCGTCTGGAAGGCGGCGACGATCATCGCAGCTCTCGGCCGCCAGCAGCCGGAATGCCTCGCCCACCTCGAGCGGATCGCTGCCGCATGGGATGGCCCCGACCGTGAGCGCGTGTTCGCCGAGGAGTTCGCCGCCATCAAGGGGATCTCGATCGACTACGCCGTCCTCGAGCATGCCGAAGATGTGGCCGTGATCGAAGCCCCCTTCACCTGGGACGACCTCGGCGGCTGGTCGGCCGTCGCCCGCCAGCGTGGCGGAGACACCGACGGCAACACCCTCATCGGCCGACATCTCGGGATCGAGACGGTGCGGACGATCGTCAGCTCCGGTGAGGATCATCTGGTCGTCACGATGGGGCTTGAGGATATGCTGGTCGTACACACCCCCGATGCCACGCTCGTCGCTGCCCGGTCGCACGAAGAGGCAGTCCGCCGCGTCGTGGCGGAGCTCGAGAAGCGGGGTTGGAGCGAGTTTCTGTGACGGTGCCGTTTCCTGTTGCACGACCAAGAGGTCGCTGAAGAAGAGAGGGCTGGCGATGCCTGCTGGCAATCCCGCGGATGCGTTCGCCTTCCGACGTGCGTCGCCGTATCTGCTTTCCGCGGCGGTTGTGCTGCTGGCGGGGGGCAGTCTGCCGGCCGACGAGACTGCCAGCGCCCCCCCAGCGGCCGCGGCCACCGATCGTGAGCAGGGCGACACCAACTGGAGCGAGCGGCTGCGCCGTGCCGCTGAGGCGATGGAGTGGTCGGACGAACTGGTCCGGCACGAGTGGCGGATTCAGCGGCGGCCGGGGAGTGACTCGGCCCGCGTCCTCGATCCTGCCGACCGGGTGATCCAAGCCGGGTCAGCCGCTGCCTGCCGGGAGCACTTCCAGTCGCTCGAAGCCTCCGGACAGATTCCCCCGGTGGACGGCCCGACGGTGATTCTTCTCCACGGCCTGGGGGAGGGGCGTGGATCGATGCGCCCGCTGGCCAACTATCTCCGCGAGCATCACGATGCCACGGTGCTGACATTCGGCTACGCCAGTCCGCGGGCGGGGGTCGACGATCACGCCCGCGCCCTCGGCAGTGTGATCGCGGGGCTCGACGGCGCCGACCGGATCAGCCTCGTCGGCCACAGCCTCGGGAACATCGTCGTCCGCCGGTGGATGGCCGACGCACCGGCCGCCGATCTCGACCGGATCGAACGGATGGTGATGCTCGGGGCGCCGAATCAGGGGTCCGATCTGGCCCGGAGGGTGTCGCAGGTCTGGCTGCTTTCGAAGCTCTCGACCGGCGCCGCCAGGGAGATGGTCCTCGATTGGCCGCGGCTCGCCCGGAATCTCGTCGTCCCTCCCTGCCCGTTCGGGATCATCGCCGGCGGCACCGGCAACGCGGAGGGCTACAGCCCCATGCTCGACGGGGATGATGACGCCGTCGTCCGCGTCGAGGAGACCCGGCTCGAGGGAGCGGATGATTTCGTCCTCCTCCCCGTCCGCCACGCCTTCATGATGCGCGACCCGGCGGTCCAGGAAGCGACCGCGTCGTTTCTCAAGGGGGGGCGTTTCGGAGCGACAGCCGAGCCTCCGGCAGCGGCCGGGCCATGATGAGTGACCATCGACGGTTCACCTCAGTGCCGATCCCTGCAGGCCGTGTCGCTGCGGTCGACTACGGCCGCAAGCGGATGGGGATCGCGATCTGTGATGCCGAGCGGATCATCGCCAGCCCCTGGCCGATGCGACAGCCGACCGGCGACGAGAAGGCCGAAGCAGCTTTCTTCAAGCGCCTCGTCGCCGAGGAGGCGATCGTCGGTTTCGTCGTCGGCCTGCCCGTCCACGCCGACGGCAGCGACAGCAAGATGTCGGTCGAGGCCGAACGTTTCGCCGTCTGGCTCGGCGAGACGACCTCCCGGCCGGTGAGCTTTCAGGACGAGCGCTACACGTCGGTCGAGGCCGCGGGGATGCTCGCCGGCCTCGGTCTCTCCCGCGGCAAGAAAAAGGCGCGGGCCGATTCGATCGCTGCCCACATCATCCTCACCGCTTGGATGGAGGCGCACGCGTCCCCAAGGCCTGGCGATGGTGTGTCGCCCCACGAGCCACCGCAGCGCCCCGGAGCCCTCGACGGATGACATCACTCCCAGTCCCAGCGCCGTCGTCTGCCCCGCGCCGTCTCATCGTCGGCTGCGGCTATCTCGGTGAACAACTCGCGGCGCGGTGGCTGACAGGCGGATCGCGCGTTTGGGGAGTGGTGCGGACGCCAGCGCGGGTGACGAGGCTCGCTGCCGCCGGGGTGGAGGCAATCATCGCCGACGTCGCCTCCACCGAGCCGCTCCCGCCATTGCCGGAGGTCGACACCGTCGTCTGGTCGGTCGGCTTCGATCGCTCGGCCGGCCATGGCTACCGCGACGTCCATGTCGAGGGACTCAGCCGCCTCCTCGAAGCGCTGCCCGGCCGGCCCCGTGTGATCCTCGTCAGTTCCACCGGCGTCTGGGGACGCCTCGATGGCCAAGTCGTCGACGAGGAGACGCCCCCCCATCCCGACCGAGAGGCGGGGCGCGTCCTCCTCGAGGCCGAGGCCCTCCTCCGCGGCCACCGACTCGGCCCCGGCACCGCGCTGCGGTTGGCGGGGATCTACGGACCGGGACGCCTGCCGCGCGTCGACGATCTCCGGGCCGGTGTGGCCCTGACCGCCGATCCCGACAGCTGGCTGAATCTGATCCATGTCCACGACGCGGCCGCGGTCGTGATGGCCGTCGCCGATCATGCCAATCCCGGCCCGCTCTACGTCGTCTCCGATGGCCATCCGGTGCGCCGTCGCGATTTCTACGCCCGCCTCGCGAGCCTCACCGGAAGCCCACCGCCCCGGTGGACCCCCCCTTCCCCAGAAGCCCGCGGGGGGGACAAGCAAGTCGATCCGCGCCGCCTGTTTGCCGAGATCGGCCCGGCGCTTACCCACCCCGATGCCCTCGCCGCCCTCGCCGGCATCCCCGGTATGCTTTCGAGCGCTTCGGACAGCCTCTCCAAAAGCTCCCCGCCGACGAGCCCTTGATGAACCTCTCGCGCAGATCCTTCATCCGTGCCAAGGGGGCGATGCTCGCCCTCCCGTTCCTCCCTTCGCTCGCAGCCGCCGACGGGCTTCCCCCCGAATCCGCGCAGCCCCGAAAGAAGCTCGGAATCGTCTATCTCCCCAACGGCATCGTCCGCCGCTGCTTCTTCCCCGGGGAGGGACATGTCGATGCCCCGGACTTCATCGGTGGCTTCGACGCTGACAAGATCAAGAACGAGCGGCGGATCAAGAACACTCCCGGCATTCATCCCCTCGAACTGACCGAGACGCTCGAACCACTCGCTGAGCACCTCGCCGATCTCACCCTCATCACCGGCCTCGACCGGAGCTACAAGGATGGCCAGGACGTCCATGCCCAGGGCGCATCGTGCTATCTGACCAGCCTGTCGCCGGCGATGGCCGCCGAACGGGCGATGGCCCATCCCAACGGTCGCACGCTCGATCAGGTGATCGGCGACGCGGTCGGCCACGCCACCATCTTCAATACCCTCGAGATCAGCTGCAACGGATTCACTGCCCCCAAGGAGCCGATCGAGTTCGACAACATCTCCTGGTACGGGCCGGGGAGGATCGCGCCTTCGATCCGCGAGCCGCAGAAACTCTACGACCGGCTCTTCCTCCGCCAGGGATACCGCGATCATGTGGCGGACGTCACCGATCTTGTCCTCGCGGATGCCGGCTCCCTCGCCCGGCGTCTCGGCCGCGACGACCGGCGCACGCTCGACGATTTTCTGGAGATGATCCGCGGCATCGAACGCCGCATCGGGAAGATGGACAAGCTTCTCACCGAGGCCGACGTCCGCATCCCGACGCAGGAGATCCTGCCGCGCGGTGAGTACATCCGCCTCCAGATGGACCTGATGCTGACGGCTTTCCGGATGGGGATCACCGACGTCTGCACCTTCATGATCGGCCCCGAGCGCTGGGATGCGACGCTCATGTACGAGGGGGTCTTCGACCAGCCAGTTCAGCACCATGAGATGACGCACAACCAGAAGGGCGACGGCTTCAAGCAACTCCAAAAGATCGACCGCTTTCACCTGGAACAGTACGCCTACCTCATCCGGCGGATGAAGGAGATCAGGGAATCAGACGGCCGCTCCCTCCTCGATCACTCGCTGCTCGCCTTCGGCGCGGGCCTCGGGGACGGTGCGACCCATCAATTCTTCGATCTCCCGATGATCCTGGCCGGCACCGCCCAGGGGGAGGTGCGTCAGGGCCGATTCCTGCGGATGCCGAGCGGCACGCTCAACTCGAATCTCTGGCTCACGCTCGCCCGGGTGATGGGGCTCGAGATCGATTCGTTTGCCGACAGCACCGGCGTGATCTCCGAATTGTTGGCTTAGGGGGCTTTTTGGATCGTGCCCGCCGCCCGATGCGGCAGGGGGAGGAGAACGGTTTTGGCAGACTTCCTGAATCGCGAACGTGTGTTGCTCCGCGGCATGCCTGCCGTCGTGAGAGCGATCGCCGTCCCCCTCGCGATTCTCTTCACCTGCCCGCAGTCTGGCCCGGGTGGGGAGACGCGGGCGATCCTGCCGCCGCTCCTTGCCGGACAGTGCCTCGGCTGCCACGGCAACGGGGAAGCCAGCGGGGGGATCAACTTCGAGTCGCTGCTCACCGATTCCCCGAGCGAGGAACAGGCCCGCCTCCTCGGCCAGGCGATCAACGCCATCGATTCCGGGGCCATGCCACCGGATGGTGAGCAGGCGCCCGATGCTGCCACGCGCTCGGAGGCGATCCGATGGCTTCAACACCGTCTCGGAGAGGTCGTGCACGGCCTCCCCACGCCGCCGCTGCCGCTCCAACGGCTCAACCGCTTCCACTACTCCAACACCGTCCGCGATCTCTTCCGGCTCTCCCGGGATCTGTTCCCGCTCCCGGAGAAGCTGATGACCCGCTACGACTCATACCTCCTCGCGCCGCCGTCCCCGTCCGTGTCTCCACGACTGCCCGACGTCGTCCATGTTGCGTGCCACGCCCTCGAACCGGCGCCCGGCCTCGAAGGGGTGAAGCCCTATCCGAAGGATCTCCGCGCCGAACATGGCTTCGACAATCAGGCCGACGAGTTGACCCTCTCCCCGCTCCTCCTCGATGCCTTCCTCCGCTTGGCCCACTCGATCGTCGAGAGCCCCGACTTCACTCCCGACGCTGTCGGCATCTGGGCCGATTTTTTTGCCGCGCCGGCGGAGGGGAGCGACCGCGAAGCCGAGGTGCGGGGGCGATTGAAGCGTTTCCTGCGGATCGCCTTCCGTGGGCCGGTCGAGGCCGAGACTCTCGACCGCTACAGCGCCTTCGCGCTCTCGAAGCTCGCTCAGGGCCTTGCTTTCCCCGACGCGATGAAGAAGACGGCCGCGGCCGCACTCTCATCCCCTCGCTTCCTCGTCCGCGTCACCGCCACCGGGCATGAGGACATGCCCCTGGCCCTCGCCTCGCGACTGTCGGCATTCCTCTGGGGGAGCTGCCCGGACGAGGAGCTGCTCGAACTGGCCGAGCGGGGGGCGATCCTCCATCCCGACGTCCTCGACCGGACGGTGACGCGGATGCTCGCCGACCCCCGGATCGAGCGTTTTCTCGACACCTTCCCGTCCCAGTGGATGCAACTCGAGAACGCCCTGGCAGCGACCCCCGATCCGACCCTGGCCCACGACTTCCACCTCGTGCCGGGCGCACCGGCAAGCCTCCAGATGGTGCTCGAACCGCTTGTCCTCTTCGACACGGTGTTCGTCGAGGAGCGGCCCCTGACGGAACTGATCGCCCCGTCGTCGCACTATCAGAGTGAGTTCCTCCGCTCGTGGTACCAGGGCGCTCAGACCCCTCCGGCCGCCGAACCCGACCGCGCGGCCCACGACGAATCGCTCCGCCGACACCTGCGATCCCGCGAGTTCCGCCGCGTCCCGTGCGACGACCCGCGCTTCGGGGGAATCATCACCAACGCCGCCGTGGCGAGCATGACCTCCGGGCCGAAGCGGACCCATCCCGTCGCCCGCGGCGTGTGGATCGTGGAAGTGATCTTCAACGATCCGCCCTCCCCGCCCCCCGCCGACGTCCCGCCACTCGCCGAAGACGCGGCCGATCCGAGCCTGACGATCCGGGAACATTTCGCCGCCCATCGCGAGCATCCCTCCTGCGCGGGCTGCCACACGAAACTCGATCCCGTCGGCTTCGCGCTGGAGAACTACGACATCACCGGACGGTGGCGCGACGGCTACGCCAACGGCCGCGACGTCGATGCCAGCGGCACGCTCTTCCGGAGGCACGCTTTCGACGGCGCCGTCGGATTCAAGGGCGCGATCGTGGCGGAGCAGGAGAGGTTCGCCCGGGCCTTCACCGCTCACCTCCTCCGGTTCGCGCTCGGACGCGACCTCGTCCCCGCTGACCGACTCGTGATCGACGGGATCCTCAGCCGATCCGCCCGACAGGGCCACGCCATCAAGGCTCTCATCCGTGGCGTCGTTCAATCGGAGAGTTTCCGGGATTTTGGGCAATCCCCCGACGCCGACGCTCGTTGACGCGGCCGCACGGTCGATCTACCTTCAGGGTGGCGTCCCGCTGGCCGCGGCCCCCCGTGGCCACCGGGACGCCTTGGGTCCGGCGGCACGGTGTCTGTCCGGGGACGGGGAACAAAGTCTGCTCCTCGCCCGCGAAATCAACGGGGCAGTCGAACGCACGCCACGGGGAACTCCGCCATGAGCCTTCGCCCGTTCACGCTGATCCTGATCGCGACCGTCGCTGCGGTCGCGTCGTGGCCCGGCGCTTCGGCGACGGAGCCGAGTCTCCCCGCCGTCGACTTCGACCGGCAGATCGCCCCCCTCCTCACGTCGCGCTGCCTTGAATGCCACTCGGGCGCCAGTCCTGATGGCGGGCTGTCGCTCGTCGATGCCGCCGCCGCGGCCAAGGGGGGAGAGAGCGGTGCGGCCCTCGAGCCGGGAAAGACGGAGAGCCTCCTCTGGCAGCGGGTCGAAGGGGACGAGATGCCCCCCGAGCACCCGCTCCCAGCGGAAGAAAAGGCACTCCTCCGCGCCTGGATCGACGCCGGGAGCCCCTGGGGGGAGCAGCCACTCGATCCGCTCGCCTTCAGCACGGAGAAGCGGGCCGGGCGGGATTGGTGGTCGCTCCAGCCGATTCAGGAAGCGCCGCTCCCGGAGACAGCGCTCGATCCGTGGGCGCGGGGGCCTGTCGATGCCTGGGTGCTCGAACGGCTTGGGGCTTCCGGCCTTGGCCCTTCGTCCCCCGCTGATCCGCGGACCCTCATCCGGCGGCTGTTCTTCGATCTGATCGGCCTTCCTCCGAGCCCCGAGCAGGTCGAGGCCTTCATGGCCGATCCTTCGGATGCTGCCTACGAGCGCGTTGTCGATGACCTCCTCGCCTCGCCTCACTACGGCGAACGCTGGGGGCGGCACTGGCTCGACATCGTCCGCTACACCGAGAGCGAAGGGTTCGAATACGACCACCCACGCGACCGCGCCTGGCACTACCGCGATTACGTCATCAAGAGCTTCAACGACGACAAGCCCTACGACCGCTTCATGGAGGAACAACTCGCCGGCGATGTTCTCGAGCCGGTGACCAGCGACGGCATCATCGCCACGAGCATGCTCGTCTGCGGCGCCTGGGATCGGGCTGGCAATGCTCAGGCCAACGCCACGCAGCGTGCCATCACGCGCGAGGAGGAGATGGAGGACATGATCAGCGTCGTCGGCCAGACCTTCCTCGGCCTGACGCTCAACTGTGCCCGCTGCCATGCCCACAAGTTCGACCCGGTGCCCCAGGAAGACTACTTCCGCATCAAGGCCGTCTTCGACGGGGTGAAGCACGGAGAACGGACGTTTGCCTCCCCGGCCGAGATCGCTGCCCGCGAGCACAAGGCAGCAGCCCGCGCCGAGGCGATTGCCGCCCAGCGGGCGACGATCGCCGCTCTCGAACGGGAAGGGGCCCGGAGAGCTGCGGAACGCTCGCAGGATCGCATCGCGACGCCCCCCGGCCCTGAGCCGCTGATCCGCTGGACGTTCCAGGATGGCGGTGCAGCGGCCGGCGGCAAGCTCCATGGAGGAGCCGAGATCGTCGGGGGAAGGCTCCGGCTCCAGAGGGCGACCCAGTCCTCCTTCGAAAGTGATCCGATCCCCGAGACGATCCGGGAAAAAACGCTCGAGGCTTGGGTCGTGCTGTCGGACCTCGATCAGGGTGGAGGGGCGGCGATCTCGATCGAAAGCACCCCTGATCGGGATTTCGACGCGATCGTGTTTGGCGAGCGGCAACCGCGGAAATGGATCGCCGGCAGCGGCGGCTTCGCCCGGACGCGCGATCTCGAGGCGCCGCAGGAGACGGCGTCAGCCGGGCAGGCGGTCCACATGGCGGCGGTCTACCGCGCCGACAACAGCATCACGCTCTACCGCAACGGCGAGCGCTACGCGGCTCCGTATGTCCCGGCGGCGGTGCTGCGGACGTTTGAGAAGGGGGCGGCGACGGTCCTCATTGGGCTGCGGCACCATGGCGCCGGCAACGGCTTTCTCGACGGCGAGATTCTCCAGGCCGGCCTCCATGCCAGGGCCCTCGGCGACGAGGAGGTGGCCGCTGCCTTCCGGGCCGGGGGCTTCGCGATCCCGAAGGAGGAGATCCTCGCCTGCCTCGACGACGCGGAGCGGATCAGCCACGCCCGGGCCACGGCGCGGATCGACGAACTCACGAAGGAGACCGAGGCGTCCGCCGCCGCGACTGAAGTGTCGTACGTCGGCGTCCGCATCGAGCCAGCGCCAACGGCCCTCCTCCTCCGTGGGAGCGTCACGTCCCCCGGTGCGATCATGACGCCGGCCGGGCTCTCGGCCATCACCGCCGTCGACGCCGATCTGGGGCTGATACCAGAGGCCCCCGAAGCGGAGCGGCGGAGGCGGTTCGCAGCTTGGATCTCCGCTCCGGCCAATCCCCTCCCCGCCCGCGTGATCGCCAACCGGGTGTGGCAGTACCACTTCGGCCGTGGGCTCGTGGCAACGCCAAGCGATTTCGGCCTCAACGGTGGCCGGCCGAGCCACCCCGAACTTCTCGACTGGCTGGCGGGCGAACTGCTGCGGTCGGGATGGCGGCTCAAGGCCCTCCACCGCGCCATCCTCCTTTCCTCGACCTACCGGCAAGCCTCGACCCACGACGAGAAGGCGGCAGCGATCGATGCCGACACGCTCCTCCTCTGGCGGTATCCACCGCGGCGACTCGAGGCCGAGGCGGTGCGCGACGCGATGCTCGCGGTGAGTGGGGAACTCAATCCCGCGATGGGGGGCCCGAGCTTCCGCCCCTTCACGACCACGAACTTCAACGCCACCTTCTATCACCCCGTCGACCGCGACGATCCCGAGTTCAACCGGCGCACCGTCTACCGGATGAATGTCAACTCGGGGAAGGAGCCGCTCCTCGACGCCTTCGATTGCCCGAGTCCCGCCGTGAAGACGCCGACGCGTGGCGAGACGATCACGCCGCTCCAGGCGCTCTCGCTCATGAACAACAGCTTCGTCCAGCGTCAGGCCGACCGGCTCGCCGAGCGCTCGCTCGAGGCCGCGGGGGGCGACCTGACCGACGCTGTCGACCGTGCCTACGAGCGTGCCCTGGGGCGGCGAGCGACCGACACAGAACGGCATCAGGCCGTCACCGCGGCCCAAGCCCGCGGCTTGGGAAGTGTCTGCTGGGCCCTCCTCAATTCCAGCGAGTTTCTCTATGTCCAATGACTCGTTCCGGGCCGGCCGGCTTGAACCATTCAGTGGCCTCGTGGCCTCTCCCCCAGCCCCGCTCGTTCCCCGCCGCCACTTCCTCTCCGGCGCCAGCGGCAGTTTGGCGAGCGTCGCCCTCGCCTGGCTGCTTGCCAGGGAATCGACGGCCGAGACATCGGGCACGGCACCGGCCGGCGCGGGCTCCGGCCTCCACTTCCCCGCCAAGGCGAAGCGCGTCGTGCAGATCTTCTGCAGCGGCGGTGTCAGCCATCTCGAGACCTTCGACGCCAAGCCGGAGCTCGAGCGATTGGACGGCAAATCGCTCGAAGGGCAGGGGGAGAATCTCGGCTTCTTCGGCCAGCCCGGGATGCTCATGAAGAGCGTCTACCCCTTCGCCCGGCACGGGGAGAGTGGCTCGTCGGTCAGCAGCCTCCTGCCGCACCTTGCCAGTTGCGCTGACGATCTCTGCTTCATTCACTCGATGGTCGCCAAGAGCAACAACCACACGCCGGCCACCTTCCAGATGAACAGTGGCTTCACGCTCAACGGCTTCCCCTCCATGGGGGCCTGGTTGAGCTATGGTCTGGGGACGATCAGCGAAGACCTCCCCGCGTTCGTCGTCCTCCCCGATCCCCGCGGCCAGCCGGCCGGCGGATCGATCAACTGGACGAGCGGTTTCCTCCCCGCCAACCACCAGGGAGTCGCCTTCCGCACCGATGGCGGCGATCCGATCGCCGACCTCCGCACGCCCGCGGGCCTCTCTCCGGCCGACCGCGTGGCCGATCTCCGGCTCCTCAGGGACATGAACAGCGACTTCGCCCGGCTCCACCCCGGCGACACCGACTTCGCGGCGAGGCTGCGGTC